>CAZBOF010000011.1:0-45661 GCA_964493285.1 uncultured Rhizobacter sp.
GCATGCGTTCCGCGTCGCCAGCGGGCTCGATTCCATGGTGCTCGGCGAGCCGCAGATCCTCGGGCAGATGAAACAGGCGGTTCGCGAAGCCACCACCGCCGGCACGCTCGGCACCACGCTGCACCAAATGTTCCAGCGTTCGTTCGCCGTGGCCAAGGACGTGCGCACCTCCACTGAGATCGGCCTGCACTCCATCAGCATGGCCGCGGCCGCGGTGCGTCTGGCCTCGCAGCTTTTCGAGGATCTGCACGAGACCAAAGTGCTGTTCGTCGGTGCGGGAGAGATGATCGAATTGGTCGCCACCCATTTCGCGGCACGCCACCCGCTGGCCATGGCGGTGGCTAACCGCACCCTGGAGCGCGGCGAGCGCCTGGCGGGGCGGTTCAGCGCGGAAGCGATGCGGCTGGTCGACCTGCCCGCGCGACTGGCCGAATTTGACGTCGTGATCTCGTGCACCGCGAGTTCGCTGCCCATCATCGGGCTGGGAGCGGTCGAGCGCGCCATCAAGACACGCAAGCACCGCCCGATGTTCGTGGTGGACCTGGCCGTCCCGCGCGATGTCGAACCCGAAGTCGCACGCCTTCCCGACGTCTACCTGTACACCGTGGACGATCTCTCCGCGCTGGTGAAAAGCGCGGGGGAGAAGCGTCAGGCGGCGGTCGAGCAGGCTGAAGCCATCATCGAAAGCGGCGTTCAGAGCTTCGTTCATTGGTTGGGGCAGCGCGGCACCGTGCCGCTGATCCAGGCACTCAACGCACAAACAGACGACTGGCGCGCCGCCGAGATCGCGCGCGCGCGCCGGCTGCTCGCGAAGGGCGCAGACATCGACACCGTGCTGGAAGCGCTGTCACGCGGCCTCACCCAGAAGGTACTGCACGGTACCTTGGCCGAGCTGCAAGCCGCCGATGGCGAACACCGCGTCCAGTTGGCCCACACCATCTCTCGCCTGTTCTTGCGCGGCAACGCGCGCGACCCCTCCGACGAACCGCGTTAGCGACGCTGCCGCCGCCCGTTGGCGGAGCACGCGTGCGCCCCGAATCCGATTGGCCGCCGGCTCCGCGCCCCCATTTCTGGAGCCTGCATGAAAGACTCACTTCGCCAGCAGTTCGAGCGGCTCGCCATGCGCCTGAGCGAACTGGACGCCAATCTGGCGGACCCAGCTGCCGCCAGCGACATGAACCGCTTCCGTAGCCTGACGCGGGAGCATGCGGAGGTGGAGTCGCTGGTGCAGCGATTTCGCCTCTATCAGCAACGTGAAAGCGATCTCACCGCTGCGCGGGATCTGCTCGACGACCCCGAGATGGCCGACATGGCGCGCGAGGAGATCGCCCAGGCCGAAGCCGAGATGGCCCGCCTGCACACGCAGTTGCAAACCGCGCTCATGCCACGCGATCCCGACGACGCGCGCAATGCCTTCATCGAAGTTCGCGCAGGTACCGGCGGCGACGAATCCACCCTCTTCGCCGGCGATCTGCTTCGGATGTACATGCGCTTCGCCGAACGGCGCGGCTGGCGCACCGAGCTGATGTCCGAAAGCATGTCGGAGCTGGGCGGCTACAAGGAAGTCGTGGTGCGGGTGGTTGGTGACGACGTCTATGCGCAGCTCAAGTTCGAGTCGGGCGGCCACCGCGTGCAGCGCATCCCGGCCACCGAAGCGCAAGGCCGCATTCACACCAGCGCGTGCACCGTGGCCGTGATGCCCGAACCCGACGAGGCGCAGGAGGTGCAGCTGAACCCTGCCGACTTACGCATCGACACCTTTCGCGCCAGCGGAGCGGGCGGCCAGCACGTCAACAAGACCGACAGCGCGATCCGCATCACCCACTTGCCCACCGGCATCGTGGCCGAGTGCCAGGACGACCGTTCCCAGCATCGCAACAAAGCCAAGGCGCTGACCGTGCTGGCGGCGCGCCTGCGCGACAAAGAACGCAGCGAACGCGAGGCCAAGGACGCCGCCACCCGCAAGGGCCTCATCGGCAGCGGCGACCGCAGCGACCGCATCCGGACCTACAACTTTCCGCAAGGCCGCTTCACCGACCACCGCATCAACCTCACGCTGTACAAGCTCCACGCCATCATGGAAGGTGATCTGGACGACGTCGTCCAAGCCCTTCAAGCCGCACGCGCCGCCGAGCAACTGGCCGAATTGGAAGGACGCGGCGCATGACCACCGTGCGCGAAGCGCTGGTCCTGGCCAACCGGTCGGGTCTCGACCGGCTCGATGCCCAACGCCTGCTCGCGCACGTGATGCAACAAGACCGCGGCTGGCTGATCGCGCACGACGACGCCATCCTGAGCCCCGGGCAGTCCACGGCTTTTGCCGATCTCGCCGCGCGGTGCGCACACGGAGAGCCGATGGGCTATCTGCTCGGTGAACAAGCATTCCACGGGCTGCGCCTCACGGTGACGCCCGCGGTGCTCATTCCGCGCCCGGACACGGAAACGCTGGTGGATTGGGCGCTCGAGCATGTCGCCGAGGGCACCTCGCCGGAGGTCCTGGACCTCGGCACCGGCAGCGGCGCCATCGCGCTGGCGATCAAGCACCGTCGCCCGCAGGCCCGACTGGCCGGCGTCGACCTCAGCCCCGACGCGCTGGCCGTGGCGCGACGCAATGCCGCGATGCACCATCTCGCCGTGGACTGGATGCTCGGCACCTGGTTCGAACCCGTCGCAAGCCGCCGTTTCGCATTGATCGTCAGCAATCCGCCCTACATTGCCGGCCACGATGCGCATCTTTCCGCGTTGCAGCACGAGCCCGCGATGGCGCTCACGCCGGGCGGCGACGGCCTGGATGCCATCCGGCACATCGTGGCCCAGGCGCCGCGTCACCTCCTCGACGGCGCCTGGCTGCTGCTGGAGCATGGATACGACCAGGCGGCCCCGGTCGCGAAACTGCTGTGGGAGCACGGCTTCCAGCACGTCACCAGCCGCCGCGACCTCGCCGGGCGCGACCGGTGCACCGGGGCCCAATGGCAGTTCAGAGGGTGACTGTGGCATTGCTGCACGCTCACCCCCAATCAAATGGACGATGTACCGCCACATCGAGGCGCAACGGGTTTAGCATGGATCGACAGGCATGAGCCCCAGCACCTGCATGGTGCGCGGCGCCACGTGAGGAGTTCCGGATGCGCACGACAACAATCTTGGACTGGGGAATGGCCTTCGCGCTGGCCGCCCTCGTCACCACGGCGAGCGCCGCGGACGGCCTGCAATCACGAGAGGAATCCGCCCACCCCTGGGCCGGCCTGAAAACTCGGCTCAGCATCAGCACGGTCACCAGCCTGCGTTCCGATTTCAGCACCGCATTGAACGAAGGCGCCAAAGTGAACAGCCTCAGCGTGATGCGCGACTACTATCTCAACGTGCCATGGCTCGGCGCATCCAGCGGCCTGCGCGCCACCAGCGGCATGCTGTTCGGCGCCCATGCCAACACCCCTTGGAGCAGCCCGTCCGCCATCGAACGCCGCCACGTGCTGGGCAGCGGCGGGCACCTTCCCGGCCCCGATCAGGGCACGCTGCCTTACCTGGGCGTCGGCTACACCAGCTTGTCAGACAAGAGCGGCTGGGGCGTTTCGGCCGACTTCGGGCTGATGGCGCGCAACCCGCGCTCCGCCGTCCAGCTCGGCAGAACCTTCACCGGTGGCCAAAGCCTGGACGACACATTGCGCGAACTGCGCCTGTCGCCGCTGCTGCAGATCGGCGTCTCGTACTCCTTCTGATCGGCAAGGCGGCCAAAAGCCTTCGGCGCGGTCCGCTTCACAGCGGGACGGCCGCGGTTTGCCGTATAACCTCATCATTCCATCGCAATCGTCGGCACCGCCGACCCGCAACCATGAGTGACGTTCAGCAACGCATCGACGAACTGGTGAAAAACCATCGCGTGGTCCTGTTCATGAAGGGCACGGCGCAGTTCCCCATGTGCGGCTTCTCCGGCCGCGCCATCCAGATCCTGAAAGCCTGCGGCGTCAGTGACCTCACGACGGTGAACGTCCTCGAAGACGAAGGCGTGCGCCAAGGCATCAAGGAATACGCCAGCTGGCCCACCATCCCGCAGCTCTATGTCAACGGCGAGTTCGTGGGTGGCTCCGACATCATGATGGAGATGTTCCAGTCCGGCGAACTCCAGCAGACGCTGGACGCGCAGGCCTGACCTTGGCCGCACCCGCCCGCCCGCGCGTTCTGGTCGGCATCACGGGTGCCACCGGCGCCCTGTATGGCGTGCGGCTGCTGGAGCGGCTGAAAGCGCTGGGGCGCGAAACCCATCTGGTTGCCAGCCCCGCGGGGGTGCTCAACGTGCACCACGAACTCGGGATGGACCGCAACGCCCTGGAAGCCCTGGCAGACACCGCTTACAACCCCGCTGACATCGGAGCCTGTGTGGCCAGCGGCTGCTTTGCGATGGATGCGATGGTGGTCGCCCCGTGCTCGATGCGCACCCTTGCCGCCGTGGCGAACGGCCTGTCGGACAACCTGCTCACCCGCGCCGCCGATGTTTTCTTGAAAGAACGCCGCCGCTTGGTGCTGATGGTGCGCGAAACGCCTTTCAATCTCGCCCACCTGCGCAACATGACCGCCGTCACCGAGATGGGCGGCATCATTTACCCGCCGTTGCCCGCCTTCTATCACCGCCCTGCCAGCATCGACGACCTGGTGAACGACACAGTCGAGCGCGTGCTCGCCTTGCTCGGCGTGCCCGAGGCCACCCCAAAAGCCTGGGAGGGGCTGTGACGCCCGTCAGGCAGGCGCCATCACCCAGCTCTTGCGTGCGCTGAACACCAAGTTGGGATACTCCGCGCGGCCGCGGCTGCCGTTGTAGCGGCCCAAAGCCAGAAACAGATCCCCTCGTTCGCGGTTGATGTAGTGCCGCAGGATCACGCAGCCGAACCGCAGGTTCGTCTGCATGTGGAACAGCTTGCGCGTGTCGCCATCGCCGATCAATCGCACCCAGAACGGCATCACCTGCATGTACCCCCGTGCCCCTGCCCGGCTGATGGCGTACTTTCGAAACGCGCTTTCCACCTGGATCAAGCCAAGCACGAGCGCCGGCTCCAGGCCCGCCCGCGCACTCTCGTACCAGAGGGTTTCGAGGAATTCGAGACGGGTCACGTTGTCGGACTTGCGCCGCTTCAGCCGATTGCTCATCTCGCCCAGCCAACGCAGATAGGCCAGGCGAACCTCCGTGGTATCGAAATGCGGCTTCGGCGGTGCCCTATTCGCCACCGCGGCCGACAGCGCCGAACGCACCGAGTCGATCAGAGGCTCTTCCACCTGCGCACCGGCCCAGGCAGCCGCAGGACCGAACCACAGCGGAGCCGAGGCCGCGATGCCCAGGAGGCGACGCCGTTGCCCGTGCGCCACCGGTCCACTCATGCGCCGAACTGGGCCTTCAGAAACGCAAGGATCTCCGCGCGACCCACAGCCGTGGATTGCGGGTCGCGCCGCCCCTGATACTCGACCTTGCCTTCCTTGAGGCCTCGATCCGACAAGACAACACGGTGCGGCACGCCGATGAGTTCCCAGTCGGCGAACATCGCACCGGGGCGTTCGCCACGGTCATCGAGCATCACATCCACGCCTTGCGCGCTCAGCTGCTCATGCAACGCATCGGCCTCCCGCTTGACTTCAGCCGAGCGGTCATAGCCGATGGGGCACAGCACGACGGCGAACGGCGCCATGGCCTCCGGCCAGATGATGCCCCGCTCATCGTGATTCTGTTCGATGGCAGCGCCGAGCAATCGCGTGACCCCGATCCCGTAGCAGCCCATTTCCAGCAGCTGCGGCTTGCCGTTTTCGTCCAGGTATGTGGCATTCATCGCCTTGGAGTACTTCGTGCCCAGATAAAATACATGCCCCACTTCGATGCCGCGCTGCATGGCCAGGATGCCTTGGCCGTCGGGTGAGGGATCTCCTTCCACGACGTTACGGAGATCGGCCACCCGATCGGGCTCGGGCAAGTCGCGCCCCCAGTTCACCCCGGTGTAATGGAAGTCGGCGTCATTCGCACCACAAACGAAGTCGCTCATCGCAGCCACCGTGCGATCCACCACCAGCTTCACCGGCTGCGCTGCGCCCAACGGACCCAAGTAACCCGGCTTGCAGCCGAAACTGGCCTCGATCTCGGCGCCTGTCGCAAAGCGATACCCGACATCCAGCCCAGGCACCTTGCCGGCCTTGACTTCGTTCAGCGAATGGTCTCCGCGCACCAGCAGCAGCCAGATGGTCGTCCTCACGACCTGGCCATCGCCATCCTTCTCGTCGGTGGCCAGCACCAGCGACTTGACGGTTTGCGACAGCGGCAGGCCCAGCAGCGCGGCCACGTCCTCGCAAGTGCTCTTGCCGGGTGTGGGCGTCTTCGCCAACGGCTGCGCAGGCGCCGCGCGGCCGGCGATCAGCGGCAGCGCTTCGGCCAGCTCCACATTGGCCGCGTAGCTGGAGGTGGGGCAGTAGACGATGGCGTCCTCCCCTGTCTCGGCAATCACCTGGAACTCATGCGAGCGATCCCCCCCGATCGCTCCGGTGTCGGCCGCCACAGCCCGAAACGCCAAGCCCATGCGCCCGAAGATGCGCACGTAGGCCGCATACATCGCGTCGTAGCTCTTGCCGGCGGACTCGACGTCGCGGTCGAACGAGTACGCGTCTTTCATCGTGAACTCGCGGCCGCGCATCAACCCGAACCGGGGTCGCCGCTCGTCGCGGAACTTGGTCTGGATGTGATAGAAATTCTTGGGCAGCATGCGATAGCTGCGCAACTCCTGGCGCGCGATATCGGTGATGACCTCTTCAGAGGTGGGCTGGATGATGAAGTCGCGGTCATGCCGGTCTTTGACGCGCAGCAGCTCCGGACCCATCGCCTGAAAGCGGCCTGTTTCCTGCCAGAGTTCGGCAGGCTGCACGACCGGCATCAGCAGCTCGATCGCCCCCGCGCGGTTCATCTCATCGCGGATGATCCCCTCGACCTTGCGGATCACCCGCAACCCCATCGGCATGTAGCTGTAGATACCGGCTCCGAGCCGCTTGATGAACCCCGCCCGCATCATCAGCTTGTGGCTCGCCACCTCCGCATCGGCAGGCGCTTCTTTGAGCGTGGAAATCAGGAACTGGGAGGCTTTCATGGACCTAACGCGTGGGATGGGGAGGGATAAATCGCAGACGCGGCCATGGTTTGGGGAAACCCGCGGGCTCAGCCCACAACACCGGTGCAATAATGAATTCAACTATCGAATTTGAGGGTTGATTATGCTCGACCGCGACGGGTTCAGACCCAACGTCGGCATCATCCTGCTCAATATGAGGAACCAGGTTTTCTGGGGCAAACGAATCCGCACCCACTCCTGGCAGTTCCCGCAAGGCGGCATCAAGTACGGCGAGTCGCCCGAGCAGGCGATGTTCCGCGAGCTCCACGAAGAGGTGGGGTTGTTGCCCGACCATGTCCGCATCGTCGCCCGTACCCGGGATTGGTTGCGATACGAAGTTCCTGATCACTTCGTGCGGCGCGAGGCGCGCGGCCACTACCGCGGGCAAAAGCAGATCTGGTTCCTTTTGCAGCTCACCGGCCGCGACAGCGACATGAACCTGCGCGCAACCAATCATCCTGAGTTCGACGCCTGGCGCTGGAACGAGTATTGGGTGCCTCTTGATCTCGTCATCGAGTTCAAGCGAAATGTCTACCAAATGGCATTGACCGAGTTGGCGCGCTTCCTGCCGCGCAGCAGCCACAACAACCGCTACCTGCGTTCCGGCTTGCGCGCGCACCACCGTGATGAATCGGCAGCAGCCGCTCACGCCCAGGAGGAAACGAGCGTCGAGCCGCCACCTGAGGAAGACACGGCTTCCGGCTCTGCCTGAGCGACGTCAGGCCAGAACGAGATTGTCGCGGTGGATCATCTCGGGCTCACCGGTGAACCCCAACAAGCGCTCGAACTCGCCTGAGGGCTTGCGCGCGATCAATCGGGCCTCCGAACTCGCATAGTTGGCCAGACCGCGAGCGACTTCGACACCACGCTGGTCACGGACCGCGATCACGTCGCCTCGGGCGAATTCACCCTGCACATCCACCATGCCGATCGGCAGAAGGCTTTTGCCCTCGGCACGCAGCTTGGCCACGGCGCCATCGTCGATCACCACCGCGCCGCGGAACTGCAGGTGGCTGGCCATCCATTGCTTGCGCGCCGCAAGCTTCGGCGTGCTGGCGATCAGCGCGGTGCCAATCGCCTCACCTGCCGCAAGGCGTATGAGCACGTCGGGTTCGCGCCCCCAGGCGATCACCGTTGAAGCGCCGCTGCTCGCGGCGCGTTTGGCTGCAAGCACCTTGGTGAGCATGCCCCCGCGTCCGAGGCTGGAGCCGGCCCCACCCGCCATGCGTTCAAGCTCCGGCGTGCCCGCCACAGCCTCATGAATGAACTGCGCGGAAGGGTCTTTTCGAGGGTCAGCAGAGTACAGGCCTTTCTGATCGGTAAGGATCAGCAGCGCATCCGCCTCGATGAGATTGGCCACCAGAGCGCCAAGCGTGTCGTTGTCGCCGAACTTGATCTCGTCGTTCACGACCGTGTCGTTCTCATTGATGACCGGCACGACCTTCAATCGCAGCAAAGTCAGCAGGGTGGAGCGCGCATTCAGGTAGCGCTCCCGGTGCATCAGGTCGCCATGGGTCAGCAGCACTTGCGCGCTGCCCATGCCATAGGCTCGCAGCTGCGACTCATAGATTTGGGCCAACCCCATCTGGCCCACGGCAGCAGCGGCCTGCAGTTCGTGAATTTCCTTCGGACGCACCGACCAGCCCAGGCGCTTCATGCCCTCGGCGATCGCGCCACTGGACACCATGAGCACCTCACGCCCCTGCTTCGCCAAGGCGGCCATTTGATGACACCACAGGCCGATGGCATCGGCATCCACGCCCCGCCCTTCGTCCGTGACCAGGCTGGAGCCGACCTTGACGACGATCCGCCGGGCGTTCTTCAACGCATGGGTCATGGCGTCAACGTGTCGTCCGAGTGCGTGGAAAAACGGGGATCCGGATCCTCAGGCACCACGTTCTTGATCTGAGACACATGCTTGTAGATCGCCTGCACCAAGGGGTCGCATCCTTCGCGGGCCAACGCCGAGATCGTGAAGACCGGTCCTTTCCAGCGGAATCGCTTGATGAAGTCTTTCACGCGCTGATCACGCTCTTCGGCAGGCACCATGTCCATCTTGTTCAGCACCAGCCAGCGCGTCTTGGCGTGCAGAGCGGCGTCGTACTTTTTCAGCTCGGCCACGATGGCCCTGGCCTGGACCACGGGGTCGATGGCGTCATCGAACGGCGCCATGTCCACGATATGCAGCAGCAAGTGAGTGCGCTGCAAATGGCGAAGGAACAAATGCCCCAAGCCCGCGCCTTCCGAAGCACCTTCGATCAGGCCAGGGATGTCGGCCACCACAAAACTCTGTTCCGCCGCCACGCGCACCACCCCCAGATTCGGATGGAGCGTCGTGAAGGGATAGTCGGCGATCTTCGGGCGAGCATTCGAGATGGCTGCGATCAGCGTCGACTTGCCCGCATTCGGCATGCCCAGCAACCCCACATCCGCCAGCACGCGCAACTCGAGTTTCAGCTTGCGCTGCTCACCCGGCCAGCCGGCAGTCTTTTGCCGCGGCGCCCGATTGGTACTGGTCTTGAAGTGCAGATTGCCGAACCCGCCGTCACCGCCCTTGGCCAATTGCACCTTTTCCCCGGGAACCAGCAATTCAGCGATCAGCTCACCCGTTTCTGCATCCTTGATGATGGTGCCCATCGGCATGCGCAGGACGATGTCATCCGCCGCCGCACCGAACTGGTCGGAACCCCGCCCCGCTTCGCCGTTGCGCGCCTCGTGCCGGCGCGCATAGCGGAAATCAATGAGCGTGTTCAGATTCCGGTCGCCGACGGCAAACACACTGCCGCCACGCCCGCCATCGCCCCCGTTCGGGCCACCGAATGGAATGAACTTCTCGCGCCGGAAGCTCATGCAACCGTTGCCGCCATTGCCGGCGACCACGTCAATGGTGGCTTCGTCAACGAATTTCATGACTCTCTTTGCCCGCTCGATCTCACAAGCGCATTAGGGTAACTGGGCGCGCGCGTTTGCGCACAAAAACGAAAGCCCCGGCGAACCGGGGCTTGGGCCAGCCGAAACCGGGGCAATCCCGTCAGGCTTGCGACGTCACGCTGACCGTTTGACGGTTCTTCGGGCCTTTGACCGCGAAGCTCACCGAGCCGTCGACCAGCGCAAACAAGGTGTGATCCTTGCCAACGCCAACGTTGGTGCCGGCATGGAACCGGGTGCCACGCTGGCGAACAATGATCGAGCCCGCGGGAATCACTTGCCCGCCGAACACTTTCACGCCGAGCATCTTCGGTTGGGAATCACGGCCGTTCCGCGTGGAACCGCCGCCTTTTTTCTGTGCCATGGTTTGACTCCTTTCAGGCGTTCACTGCACGAATCTCAAGCTCGGTGAAGGTCTGGCGATGACCTTGCCGCTTTTGATAGTGCTTGCGACGACGCATCTTGAAGATGCGAACCTTGTCGTGTTTGCCCTGCGCCACCACCGTGGCCGTAACGCTCGCGCCGGATACCAAGGGAGTCCCGACCTTCAAATCAGCCCCGGCGCCTACCGCCAGAACTTGGTCGATCGTGATCTCTTGGCCAACGTCCGCAGCAATCTGTTCTATCTTGATCTTTTCGCCTGCAGCAACTTTGTATTGTTTGCCGCCGGTTTTTATGACCGCGTACATATCAGCCCTTTCTGTGATTCCTCGGGCGCTTGCAGTGCCCAAGCCCCACGCAATAAGCGCAGAGCCCGCGAGTCTACCATGCCGGGCGCATCTGAGGGAAATCTCGAATTCCCCTGAATCCTGTGCATCGGCATGCCTCGCCGACGCCTACGATGCAAGGCTCAGGCGAGCAAATTCCTATAATTTAGGCCCTCACTCCGAGCTTTCAGTGCAACCCTCCCCGACCCGCCCCCCCGACACATCCGATCCCGCGCAGCTCATGGCCGCCGAGATGCGAGAGGTCGACAGCGTCATTCATCAGCGGCTTTCATCCGATGTTGCGCTGATCAATCAAATCTCCCACTACATCGTCAGCGCGGGGGGGAAGCGCATTCGCCCCATGCTGGTGCTGTTGTTCGCAAACGCCCTGGGATTTCAAGGCCGGGAGCGATTCGAACTGGCCGCCACGGTGGAGTTCATTCACACCGCGACGCTTCTGCACGACGATGTGGTGGACGAATCGGCGCTGCGGCGCGGACGCCAAACCGCCAACGCACTCTTCGGCAATGCCGCCAGTGTGCTGGTGGGCGATTTTCTCTACTCCCGGGCATTCCAGATGATGGTGTCGGTGAACCGCCTGGGCGTGCTCGATGTACTGGCGGAGGCCACCAATGTGATCGCCGAAGGCGAAGTGCTGCAGTTGATGAATATGCACGACCCCGACCTGGCGGTGGCCGAGTACATCAAGGTCATCCGATACAAGACCGCCAAGCTGTTTGAGGCCAGCGCCCGGCTCGGTGCTGTCCTGGCAAATGCCGATTCGGCCGTGGAAGCGGCCTGCGCCACCTATGGACGCTCGCTGGGCACGGCTTTCCAGTTGGTTGACGATCTCCTGGACTACGAAGGGTCCACGCCCGAGCTTGGCAAAAATGTCGGAGACGACCTGCGCGAGGGCAAACCGACGCTGCCGCTGCTGATTGCCATGGAGCGGTCCGGCGCCAAGGAGCGCCAATTGATCCGACAGGCCATCGAGCAAGGCGAAGTGTCCCGGCTGGCCGAAATCGCCGACATCGTTCGCCGCACTGGCGCCATCGATGCCACGCGCGACGCTGCGCGTGCTGAAGCCCACATCGCCCGAGACTGCCTGCACGCGCTTCCGGAATCGAAATACCGTGAAGCTCTGCTAGAATTTTGCGTTCGATCCGTTGACCGCTCGTCTTGAGCAGGCCAACAAAAAGGGGCCTCACTGGGCCCCGTTTTCATCGGGGTGTAGCTTAGCCTGGTAGAGCGCTACGTTCGGGACGTAGAGGCCGGAGGTTCGAATCCTCTCACCCCGACCAGATTCCAAGATGCAATTTGTTGCAGCGTCCGTACTCACCGGACGTGATTTGTTGCCGTTCCACAGCGGGCGCCAGGTTTACAGTGCCTATTGAATCGGCGATCATCGATCGATCCCCACCGTGACGTAACGCACAACCCGCTCGTGGATACGCTTGCTGAAGTTCCCCAATCTGCACTTTCCGGCGTGGCACGGGTTTTGGTGCATGCGGGCAAGCTCAACACGAAAACCGCCGAGGATCTGGTCAAGTCTTCCAAAGAGAAGAAAGCCAACTTTCTGTCATCGGTCATTGCAACAGGGGCGGTCAGTTCCGCCGACCTCGCGCACACGCTGTCCAGCGCCCTTGCGCTTCCTCTGCTCGATCTGAATGCGGTCGACCCACAAAGGCTTCCACGCAACGTCATCGACGGCAAGCTGGCTGCGCAGTATCAGGTCGTGGTGCTGGGCAAGCGCGGCAACCGCCTCTTCATCGGCGGCGCCGATCCCACCGATCAAGAGGCCGCTGAACGCATCAAGTTCGCCACTCAGCTGTCGCCGGAATGGGTGATCGTCGAGCACGACAAGCTCGCTGCCCTGCTGGAGGGGTCCGGTGCCAGTGCGGCGGAATCGCTCGAGCACATCGTCGGGGGTGATTTCGAGTTCGACGTCACCGACGACGAGAGCGCCACAACCAGCGAAACGCAGGAAGTCGCAGCCGATGTCGAAGACGCCCCCGTCGTTCGCTTCTTGCAGAAAATGCTGATCGATGCGATCAATGCGCGGGCTTCGGACCTTCACTTCGAACCCTACGAATATCACTACCGTGTGCGCTTTCGCATTGACGGCGAGCTGCGCGAGATCACACAGCCCCCGATCGCCATCAAGGACAAACTGGCGTCTCGCATCAAGGTGATCTCACGCCTCGACATTGCCGAGAAACGCGTTCCGCAAGACGGACGCATGAAGCTGAAGTTCGGCAACAAGGCGATTGACTTTCGCGTCAGCACGCTGCCCACGCTCTTCGGTGAAAAGATCGTGATCCGGATCCTCGACCCGTCCAGCGCGAAGCTGGGTATCGAGGCGCTGGGTTACGAGAAGATCGAGAAAGAGCGGCTGCTCGCCTGCATCGTGCGACCCTACGGCATGGTCCTCGTCACCGGCCCCACCGGCAGCGGCAAGACGGTATCGCTGTACACATGCCTCAACATCCTCAACCAGCCCGGGGTCAACATCTCCACGGTGGAGGATCCCGCCGAAATCAACCTGCCCGGCATCAACCAGGTCAATGTGAACGACAAAGCGGGGCTGACTTTCTCCGCCGCGCTGAAGTCATTCCTGCGCCAGGATCCAGACGTCATCATGGTGGGTGAAATCCGCGACCTGGAAACAGCCGACATCGCCATCAAGGCCGCCCAGACCGGGCACATGGTGATGTCGACGCTTCACACGAACGACGCGCCCACGACCTTGACGCGGCTGCTGAACATGGGCGTCGCGCCGTTCAACATTGCGTCCAGCGTCCTGCTCATCACGGCGCAGCGACTCGCGCGCCGCTTGTGCGAATCCTGCAAAACCCACGCCGACTATCCGCGTGAAGCCATGCTGAAAGCCGGATTCAGCGCCAACGAACTCGATGGCAGTTGGCGCCCGTATCGCGCCGTCGGCTGCTCCGCCTGCTCCAATGGATACAAGGGCCGTCTCGGCATCTACCAGGTGATGCCCGTCACGGAAGCGATTCAGCGAATCATCTTGGCCGAGGGCACCGCCATGGACATCGCCGATCAAGCCGCACGGGATGGTGTCCGCGATTTGCGGCAATCCGGGCTGATCAAGGTGCGGGCGGGCCTCACCACGCTGGAAGAGGTCATCGCGGTGACCAACGAATAGTCGTCCATCAAGCAGCGCACGGATTCAGGCAGACCACCAACCACATTCACAAGCGGGGCGGGGACACAAGATCCCTCGAAGACACCATGGCAACAGCAGCGGCAGCAGCAGGCAAAGGCATCAAAGAGTTCGTCTTCGAGTGGGAAGGCAAGGACAAGAACGGCAAGATCGTTCGCGGTGAAGTGCGCGCCGGCGGGCAAGCCGTGGTCAGTGCCAGCCTGCGCCGGCAAGGCATTCTCATCACCAAGGTGAAGAAGCGCCGCACCAGCGGCGGCAGAGCGATCAAGCAGAAAGACATCGCCCTCTTCACGCGGCAACTGTCCACAATGATGCGGGCGGGCGTGCCCCTGCTGCAAGCCTTCGACATCGTGGCACGCGGCAGCACGAACGCGAAGATGACCAAGCTCATCACCGACATCCGCAATGATGTCGAGACCGGCACCAGCCTGTCGTCGGCCTTCCGCAAGCACCCGCTCTACTTCGACGCGCTTTATTGCAACCTGGTGGAAGCGGGGGAAGCCGGCGGTATTCTCGACACCTTGCTCGATCGCCTGGCCATCTACCAGGAAAAGACACTGGCCATCAAGAACAAGATCAAGTCGGCCATGATTTATCCGGTGGCGGTGACAGTCGTGGCATTCGTGGTGCTTGCCGTCATCATGATCTTCGTGATCCCAGTATTCGAAGACGTTTTCAAGTCATTCGGGGCCGACCTTCCAGCACCCACCCTGTTCGTGATCGGGATGTCGAAGGTCTTCGTCGACTACTGGTGGGCGATCTTCGGATTCATCGGCGGCGGCGTGTACTTCTTCTTCGAGTCGTGGAAACGCTCAGAGAAGATGCAACGCGCCATGGATCGCCTGCTGCTGAAGACACCCGTCTTCGGGTCGCTGGTCAACAAGTCGGCAGTCGCGCGGTGGACCCGCACGCTGTCGACGATGTTCGCCGCAGGCGTGCCGTTGGTCGAAGCGCTCGACTCGGTCGGCGGCGCCTCCGGCAACGCGGTGTTCAAGGACGCCACCGAACAGATCCAAAAAGATGTCTCCACCGGCGCCAGCCTGACTGCCTCCATGCAAACCACCGGCGTGTTCCCCACGATGGTGATTCAGATGTGCGCCATCGGCGAAGAATCAGGCTCGCTGGACGCCATGCTGGGCAAAGCTGCCGAGTTCTATGAAGATGAGGTCGATGAAGCCGTGAAAGGCCTCTCGACCCTGATGGAGCCTTTCATCATCGTGTTCCTCGGTGTACTGATCGGCGGCATCGTCGTCTCCATGTACCTGCCCATCTTCAAACTCGGCCAAGTGGTCTGATCCCACCCCGATGTCCTGGCCCAGCCTTGAGTTGCTGCTGTCCCCCTGGACGCTGGCGTTCCTCGGGCTGTGCATCGGCAGTTTCCTGAACGTCGTGATCCACCGCCTGCCGCAGATGTTGGAGCGGGGGTGGTGGCAGGACGTGTCGAATCAATTGTCGGATGACGATGGGCACGAGCGTGTCTTTGGTGTGGCCGCGCCGCCGTCTTATCCGGCCCATGGCAAATCACTGGCGCAAGCGCTGGCATCGCTCGGCCCGCTGACGCTGAATGCACCCCGCTCGCGCTGCCCACATTGCGCCCACCGGATCACCTGGTACGAGAACATCCCGCTGGCGAGCTACTTGATGCTGCGAGGGCGGTGCTCTTCTTGCAAGACACGCATCTCCCCCCGCTACCCTCTCATCGAGCTTCTGACGGCGGGCCTCTTTGCCGCAGTGGCCCATCGCTTCGGGGCCGACCCGATCGCATTGCTGTGGTGCTTCGTGGTTGCGATGCTCATCGCACTCGCCGGCATCGATTGGGACACCACCCTCCTTCCCGACAATCTCACCCAGCCCTTGCTCTGGACAGGCTTGGCTGCAAGCGCCATGGGTTGGACGATCCCGCCTGCGCAAGCCATCGGGGGCGCATGCATCGGTTACTTGGCGCTCTGGTCGGTGTATTGGCTGTTCAAGCTCGCCACAGGCAAAGAAGGCATGGGATACGGTGATTTCAAGCTTCTGGCAGCCCTGGGCGCCTGGTTCGGCATGACGATGATCCTCCCTATCGTGCTGGGGGCGTCGATCCTCGGCGCCATCGTCGGTCTTGCAATGAAAATGAGGAGCCAGTTGCGCGAGGGGCGTTATGTCCCCTTCGGCCCCTTTCTGGCAGGTGCGGGCGTGGCCGTTCTACTGTTCGGCGAGCCCCGCTTGCTCCGTTGGCTGGGTTGGGCCTGACATCACAACGCCAGAAGGCAAGCAGATGACTGCCAATCCTTGTGCCCCGAGAATCGGCCTGACTGGTGGAATCGGGAGCGGCAAAAGCACGGTCGCCGCGATGCTGGCGGAGTTGGGCGCGACCTTGATCGACACCGACGCCATTGCGCGCCACCTGACCTTGCCCGGCGGCCAGGCCATCGAAGCGCTGCGCATCCAGTTCGGCGACACGTTCATTGACGCCTCCGGCGCCCTGGACCGAGCCCGCATGCGCGAACTGGTTTTCTCCGACCCCTCGGCAAAGTCGCGCTTGCAAGATATCCTCCACCCGATGATTGGTGTCGAATCAGAACGACAAGCTCTCGCCGCGCCAGGCCAGGCCGTGGTCTTCGATGTGCCCTTGCTGGTCGAATCTCGCCGCTGGCGCCGCTTGGTAGACCGCGTGCTGGTGATCGACTGCCACGAAGACACCCAGATTCAACGGGTGATATCGCGCTCGGGCTGGACGCCGGACACCGTGATGTCCATCATGCGCCAGCAAGCAGGTCGCCCGACTCGCCGCGCCGCCGCCGATGCCGTCATCTGGAACGACGGCCTGGGCCTTCCAGCGCTGGGCGATCAGGTTCGATCCATCTGGCACCAGTGGGTGGCCGTGAAGCACCCCAGGCGGCCCAGCGGAGTACCCACGCTGTGATCCTCTACGAGTACCCCTTTACCGAGAGCATCCGCACCATGCTGCGGTTGGAGCACCTGTTTGATCGGTTGGGCCAACTCGTCGCACGCAACGAGACCGTGGACCATCACTACGCGTTGGCCACCCTCTTCGAGATCATGGACGTGGCATCGCGCGCCGACTTGAAATCGGATCTGCTCAAAGACCTGGAGCGCCAACGCAGCCATCTCAACAGCTACCGAGGCAATCCATCCATCTCAGAAAATGCGCTGAACGATGTCGTCACCCGCGTCGACCACGCCTTCAATGGCCTGAACCAACTCGCCGGGAAAGCAGGCAACGCGCTTGCCAGCAACGAATGGTTGATGAGCGTTCGCAGCCGGATCAGCATCCCTGGGGGAACATGCGAATTTGATCTGCCGGCTTACTACGCTTGGCAACAGGGCGACCCTGCGCAGCGGCGCCATGACTTGACCCGATGGACGAGCACATTGCAGCCATTGGCAGAGGCGTTGTCCGTCCTGCTGGGGCTGCTGCGCGAAAGTGGCACGCCTCACAAAGTCGTCTCGCAAGGAGGCCAATACCAGCAAAGCTTGCCGGCAGGGCGCGCCTTTCATCTGCTGCGGCTTCGCATCGACCCATCCTCCCAACTGATTCCAGAAATCAGCGGCCATCGCCTCCTGGTCTTGGTCAGGTTGATGAAACAAGACTCAGAAGGCCGGCTCAAACCCGCCGGGGCAGACACCTCGTTTGAACTGACACTGTGCCAATGAGCAGCGGCAACATCACCGAGCGAACTGTCTCCTGCCCGGCCTGCAAAGGACAAAGCGTCTACTCAGCGCGGAATCCGTTCCGGCCCTTCTGCAGCGAGCGCTGCAAGCACCTCGACTTCAGCATGTGGGCGACGGAAGGGTATCGGGTGGAAGCGACACCGGAATTGCCTGACGACATCGGGGTCGACGGTGACTTGCGCTCCAGCTCTTAGAGAGGCGATCAAGCCACCGCCTCGGCTCCCGGCCTCACGCATCCTTGATGCACCTAAGACGTTCTCGGCGGTGTAACCGGTGACGGAACTCGCGCCGCATCAATCACGCCAGCCAGTTCCAACTGCATCAGTACCATATTGACCAGCGAGTTCACCGTGGGGCGCCCCGTCTCCACGACGAAGTGCGCGGTTTCCCGATACAACGGATCACGCGTTCCATGCATCGCGCGCAGCACCGCCAAAGGGTCGGCGACCTGCAGCAGGGGTCGTTGCACATCGTGCCTCAGTCGCCGGAACAACTCCTCGGGAGAGGACTGCAGGTAGACCACATGACTTCGCTCGTGCAGCATCCGTCGGTTGGCCGCCGACAAGACCGCGCCCCCGCCCGTGGCCACCACGACATCATTCAATGACATCGCATCGGCAATCGCCTGCGTTTCGAGTTCTCGAAAGCGAGCTTCGCCATGGGACTCGAAGATGGCCTTGATGGTGCGGCCTTCGGCACTCTCAACCAGTGAATCGGTGTCCGCGAAACGCCATCCCAAGCGCTTGGCCAAGCCTCGTCCAACCGTCGACTTACCGCCTCCCGGCATTCCCACCAAGCTGACGATTGAACCCACCGACGTAAAACTTGAAGCGACAGCGGCTATGGCGCCGCATCAATGGTCGCCGTTACTTTAACGTGCGCAAAGTTTCTGCGAACGTCTGTCACTTGAATCGTCGTGCCTTCACCGGGATAGCAGGTGGCTCCCACCAAGCGGAAAGAAAACTGATAAACCCCGTTGACGCGAATCACGGGGGAAATCTCGATTTCCGTAGGGCGCGTGCTGGTGACGCGGAAATCACCTGCCCCACCGTTAATGATCACGGTGGTCCATCCAGGAAACTCTGTCGGCGTTCCCACATTGATTGGTGCGCAACTTGTCGCCCCCGCTCCGAAGGTAAACGCCATCTCGGAAGGAACCACTGACAACTCGGTCGGCGCACCCGCGGCATCATCGCCTCCGCCGCCACATCCACCGATGAGAGCCGCACACAAAAAAACTGCAGCGGAAGGGTATCGAATCATAGTTGGCATCATATTTTCCAGATTCCGAATCAGCGTTTAACGAGCCGCAGTACGATCTGTGATGACCTTCGGTGTAATGAACACCAAGAGTTCCGTTTTGCTGGTAGACCGTGTTTTGGTTTTAAACAGATTCCCCAAGTACGGAATATCGCCAAGTACGGGCACCTTGGTCACGTCGTCTCTTTCGCTTTGCGTGAATATCCCACCGATCACGACAGTGCCGCCATTCTCGACCAGCACCTGGGTGCGGACGTGCTTGGTATCAATCGCGAAACCCGCAGCGGTGCTGCGGCCCACGCTGTCCTTATTCACGTCCACATCCAGAATCACATTCCCTTCAGGCGTGATTTGCGGCGTGACTTCAAGTTTCAGGTTCGCCTTTCTGAACTGAAGGGCGGTTGCACCGCTGGACGTCGCAGTCTGATACGGCAGCTCTTCGCCCTGTTCGATCAATGCCTTGACTTGGTCCGCAGTGATGACGCGCGGGCTGGAAACAATCTTGCCTTTCCCGTCGGCTTCAAGCGCTGAGATTTCCAAGTTGAGGAAGCGGTTCGCCGCAGCGCTGAACAAAGACACTGCGAAGGTGGCAGCGCTGTAGTTGTTCTGCCCGACAGCCGGCAAATTGATGAACTGCGTATCGGAGAACGGAATGGTCGTGCCCGACACCTGACCCGTTTGCAAACCGATGGCATTCATGTTGCCGCCAAAAGCCACGTTGTTCTGACCCGCGACGGGATATCCGGCCACACCGCCGTTCAGGCCACGCAGATCGGTCCCCCCAAGCCGCACGCCCAGGGAACGGCCAAAGGTATCACCCGCCTCAACGATCCGAGCCTCGATCAAAACCTGCCGCACAGGGATATCGATCTTCGCGATCATGGCTTGAATCTCTTCAAGCTTTGAGGGGATGTCGCTGACGAAAAGCTGGTTGGTCCGAGCTTCGAAAATGACCGAGCCTCGCGGCGAGAGAATCTTGGTGGCAGTCCCGCCACCGCCGCCCCCACCGCCTTGCCCCGTCAGCCCTTTGGCAATCTCTTCGGCCTTGGTGTAGTTGAGCTGAAAGGATTGAGTGCGCAAGGGCTCCAAACTGGCGATCTGGGCCTTGGACTCGAGGTCGTTCTTCTCTTTGGCTGCAAGCTCGTCTTTCGGCGCAATGAGGATCACGTTCCCTGATTTACGCAGCCCCAGGCCTTTGGCTTGAAGGATGATGTCCAACGCCTGATCCCACGGAACGTCCTTCAGCCGCAGCGTCACACTGCCGGTCACCGTGTCACTGGTCACCACGTTGAAGTTCGTGAAGTCGGCGATCACCTGGAGCAGTGCCCGGACTTCAATGTTCTGAAAGTTCAGCGACAGCTTCTCGCCGGCATAACCAGGACCCTGCACCAACTTGTTGGGGTCGGTCTTCTGAACCCGGACTTCCAGCACAAACTGATTGTCTGTTTGGTACGCGCTGTGTTCCCACGCCCCGCGCGGCTCCACCACCATCCGGACGCGATCCCCGTTCTGGAAGGTCGACACCGATTGCACCGGGGTTCCGAAGTCAGTCACATCCAGCCGACGGCGCAGTTGCTCCGGAAGGCTGGAACGCAAGAATTCGACCACCAGGCTTTGGCCTTGCTGGCGGATGTCGACACCGACTTGATTGTTCGGCAAATCCACCACGACCCGCCCCGAACCGTCCTGGCCGCGACGAAAATCAATGCCTTGCAACGCGAGTTGGGTTTGATTGAGGCTGTCCGAGAAGTGAATCGGCTCGTTGCTCGCTGTCGTAGACGCCGAAGGGCCGGCACCCGGCGCATCCATGACGATCAACAGCGTCTTGCCTTGGATCTGGGCTCTGTAGTTCGCTGCCTGCTTCAAATTCAAGACCAGACGCGTTCTTTCTCCTGCCTGCGCGACATTCACCGAGCGGAGATTGCCCTGATTGATTTCAACGTTCGAGCGGCCCATGGCATTCGCCACGTTGGGCAGATCCAGCGCGATGCGAGGCGGTGTCTGGACGGTGAATCCGGAGGGGACGGCCGTCAAAGCTTCCGAAAGTTCAATCCGAACAACTTCTGAACCCGCCTGCTGCGCGCTGTTGATGGATTGAATTGTGTTCTGTGCAAACGCAAGGGGCGCGCACAAGAGCAACGCGAGCGCAAAAAAGGGAGCCCGCAGCTTACCCATGGTATGTGCCTCCTGAATATTTCTCATCGCGCCTTCTCCTGGAGCTGAAGGGAACTGGTGCGCTCAGTCCATTCGCCCGCCGCATCTTGAACAATCTCTCTGAAAGAGATTTCAGTTTCAGAAATTTTGGTGATCTTCCCGTAGTTCTGACCCAAGTAGTCCCCCTGCTTGACTTGATACAGCAGGTTGTCCACTTTCAACAAGGCATACGGGCGCCCCAACTTGGTTACGCTGCCCACCATGGTCATGCTGTCGAGGGGATATGCTTCAAGAGGTTCTTTACGCCGATTGATTTCGGCGGCCAGCAACGAGTTGGACTGCCGGGCTTCTTGTCGGATGGCGACCGACAGCTTCTGCGCACTGAACGGTTCAACCGCACTTCCTGCCGAATAGGCCTGCGGAACGAAAATCTTGGGCGCAGACAATGGCGTCACGCTCGGCTTGGCCTCACGCCGCTGCTGTTCAATCCATTGCTGGAGTTCTTCTTGCCCGTTGGAACATGCGGTCAAGAGCACCAGTGCTGCGAACGATGCTGAGAGCTGCAACCTCGAGAAAGCGCCCCTCATTTTCTAGCCCCCCCGCGCTTCGGCGCAGCGGCCTTGGCCGCCGCGGCCTTCTGTTCGCTGACCTCGTTCACATCAAGGTACCGATAGGTTCTCGCGGTGGCTTCCATGCTCAATTGGCCGGCGGCGTTGGCATCTCTGCCCGCGCTGATCGTCATGCTGTGCAAGGTCACAATGCGCGAAAGATTGGCCACGTCCGCCGCAAAGTTGCCGATGTCGTGATAGCGGCCCGACACCTTCAGAGCGATTGGCAACTCCGCGTAGTAGTCCTTCACCACCACTTGACCAGGACGAAACAATTCGAACTGCAAACCCCGGCCCAAGCCTGCCTGATTGATATCGGACAGCAAGGCATCCATTTCGGCGCGCCCCGGGAGTTGCTTCTCGAGTTGAGTCACGTATTCCTCAACCTGAAGTTTCTGCTTGCGCAACTCTTCCAGATTGACGGCCTGCGCAAGCTTGCCGCGATAGTCTTGTTTCAGAACGGGCTCTTTGGCTCGCTCAGCCTGCAACTCTTCGTCCGCGCCGGAGAGCAGAAGAAACCATCCCAGAATCACCACCACCACCGCCGCGGCGCCCCAGATGGCCACACGCGGCAACACAGGCCACTGGCCTGGCTCATTGGGATTCAATCCTCGGAACTGCGAAGCCGCAGCGCCGAAGACGGAGTTCAGATCCACGTTGACCGATTTTCCTGATGTTGCCATGACGGTACGTACCTTCAGGATTTTCCGCGATTGGCGGCTGCGCCCTTCGGAGCCGGCGCAGTGGCAGCACCGCCAATCTCGGTCGCCGATGCGGCCCCATCCACGTCTTGCGGCCGCTTGATGTGCACGCGCATGGCGAAGTCATAGAGCCGGCGCTGGTCGCCGCGGTTAGCCGCGGACACATTGGCAACCTTGATTTCAACCAGTTCCGGGCGCATCAGCCACTCCGACGCATTGCCTGTATTCCGCAGCAACTCGGAAACACGTTCATTCGTCTGGGCAACGCCGGACAAACTCAGTACCTGACCATCTTGCTTGATGGTTCGGTAATAGATGCCTTCAGGCGTCTGCTTGACGAGTTCGTTGAGCACGTGGACTGGAACGTTTCTGTCGATCTGTAGGTCTTCGACCGCTTTCTGCCTAGCCTTAAGGGCTTCAATTTCTGCACGCAACGTGGCGATGTCCTTGATTTGCACCTCAAGCTTGCGGATCTCGGCCGTGAGAAAACTGTTTCGGTCTTGCTGCCCCGCAATCATCCCTTGCAGCACGAAATACCAAATACCGACAATCGCCAAGCCGGCGGCTGCCGCCGTCCCAAGCCCGAAGTAGAAAGCCGCTTTGCGACGCTTGCGTTTTTCCTCCCGGTGCGGGAGCAGATTGATCAATATCACTGCAAGAACCTCCGCATCGCCAAGCCACAGGCTGTGAGGTAAGACGGCGCCTCACGGCGCAGCTTGCTCTCGCGTACCGCGGAGCCCAGCTTCATGTTGTCGAAGGGGTTCACCACCATGGAGGCAAACCCCGTGAGTTCAGTGACCCGATCTTTCAAGCCTGGCAACGTCGCAGTCCCGCCGGCCAGCATCACGTAATGCACCTTGTGATGCGGTGTGCTGGTGAAGAAGTACTGCAACGCCCGCCCGATTTCCTGGGACAAACTGTCGACGAAAGGCGAGAGGATGGACGCCTCGTAGTCTTCCGGGAGATCTGAAGCCAGCTTCTTCTGCTCCGCTTCTTCAAAGGAGAAGCCGTATTGCCGCGAGATCAACTGGGTCAGCTGCGAACCGCCAAAAGCCTGGTCCCGGTCATACAACATCTCTTCGTCTCGCAGGACTTTGAGGCTCGTGGTGTCGGCACCGATTTCGAACAACGCCACCAGTGCATCTTTCCCCTCATTGGGCAGCGACTCGATCAGTCGACTCATGGCCAACCGCGATGCGTGCGACTCGATGTCAAGCACCATGGGCTTGAGACCAGCGGCCTCTGCCAAACCTTGGCGATCCTGAACACGGTCCTTGCGGGATGCTGCAATGAGGACCTCGACGTCACCCACGGAGGTGGGGCTCGGCCCGATGACGGAGAAGTCCAGGCTCACTTCGTCGAGCGAGAAAGGAATGTATTGATTTGCTTCGGATTCGACCTGGAGTTCCAACTCCTCTTCGCGAAGGCCTGCCGGCAGCATGATCTTCTTTGTGATCACGGCGGATTGCGGCATGGCCAGTACCACTTGCTTGGTCTTGGTGCCGCTTTTGGTGACCACGCGGCGGACCGCATCGGCCACCTCGTCGAACTTCTCGATCTGGCCGTCGGTGATCCAGCCCTTTTCAAAGCTTTCAGCGGCAAAACGCTCGAGCACATACTCGCCCGAAGAGCTTTGAGACAACTCCACCAGCTTGACGCTGGACGAACTGATATCTAAGCCGATCATCGGTGGATGCTTGCGGCCCAACAACATGTCAAGGAAGCTCACGACGCCCTCTCCCAACGCGCCTTAGCGTGCGCCGGATTGTTAAGAAGTTACTTCAATGCTAGCAGTAAAGCCTTTGTACAACAAAGATTTTTCCAAATCTCACATCCTTCTCTCGTTGCAAAAACTTGACGAAAAATGGCACAGAAAATGGAGGCTTCGGGGTCAACCCTGACGGCTTGCGTCACATATGTGCCAACGAGTTCACACTCTGTATTTCGTAAGCTGGCGCTTCCTATAATCGTCACGTCTTTTGATGGAGTTTCATGATCGATTCAGAGCGACCGGCCACGGCGGCGCCGCGCACACGACCCTCCGCGCCCGCCTGGGTTCGCGTTCTTGGACGAGGCTTGGCATGGGCCGTGGGCATCGGGCTTTCGGGTGTGCTTGTGGCTGTCCTGCTGGCGGGGCTCGCCTTGGCGGTGGCCTATCCCAACCTGCCGGAGATTCGTGGCTTGGTGGACTACCGCCCGAAGCTTCCGATGCGCATTTATTCCGCAGACGATGTGTTGCTGGCGGAGTTCGGCGAGGAGCGGCGGCATTTCGTTCCCATCGACCAAGTTCCGGTGATCATGCAGAACGCCGTCCTCGCCATCGAGGACGCCCGGTTCTATCAGCACAGCGGCGTTGATTACAAAGGCGTCTTGCGGGCGGGGCTCGCACAGTTCGCGGAGTCGCGCAGCCAAGGCGCATCAACGATCACGATGCAGGTGGCACGCAACTTCTACCTGTCCACTGAGAAGACTTTCACACGCAAGATCTACGAGGTACTGCTGGCGCTGAAGATAGAAAGCATGCTCACCAAGGAGCAAATCCTTGAGGTGTACATGAATCAGATCTTCTTGGGGCAACGGGCCTATGGCTTCGCGGCTGCCAGCGAAATCTACTTCGGCAAGCCGCTCCAGGAAGTGTCCATCGCCGAAGCGGCCATGCTGGCGGGGCTGCCCAAGGCGCCGTCAGCCTACAACCCGATCACAAATCCACGGCGAGCCACGATACGCCAGCAGTACATCATTGACCGGATGCTGGAAAACGGCTTCATCACCGTCGAACAACATGCCGACGCCCGGCAGGAGACTCTGAAGTACCGCCGGCCTGCGGAGTTGGCTGTCCACGCGGAGTATGTCGCCGAGACGGCGCGGCAGATGATTTACGCCCAATATGGTGACGAAGCCTACAGCCGCGGGCTCAACATACATCTGACCCTGCGGGCAAACGAGCAAATGTACGCGTATCGCGCCCTGCGCAAAGGCATTCTCGATTACGAGCGCCGGCAGGTTTATCGAGGCCCCGAGGCTTATATCGACCTGCCCGCCAACCCCAACGACCTGGACGCGCGCGTGGCCGAAGCGCTTGACGACCACCCCGACAACGACGAACTGCGAGCAGGCGTCACCCTGGAGGCCGGCCCCCGCAAGGTGGTGGCCGTGCTGCAAAGCGGTGAATCGGTCACCGTCACCGGTGACGGACTCAAGCCCGCAACCTCCGGCCTGGCCGCCAAGGGAAACCCGAAGACTCAGATCCGCCGCGGGGCGGTGATCCGTTTGGTGAAGAACGCCAAAGGGGAGTGGTCGATCACCCAGTTGCCGGAAGTCGAAGGTGCCTTCGTCGCGATGGACCCGCGCACCGGCGCCGTCCGGGCACTGGTGGGCGGCTTCGACTATGCCAAAAGCAAGTTCAACCATGTAACCCAGGCGTGGCGGCAACCGGGCTCCAGCTTCAAGCCCTTCATCTACTCCGCCGCCATCGAGAAGGGGTTCACGCCCGCCACCGTCATCAACGATGCGCCGCTGTTCTTCGATGCCGTCACCACTGGCAGCCAACCCTGGGAGCCCAAGAACTACGACGGCACATTCGATGGACCGATGTCCATGCGCCGCAGCCTGGCCAAGTCGAAAAACATGGTGTCGATCCGCATTCTGCAATCCATCACCCCGGCGTACGCGCAGAACTGGATTTCGCGCTTCGGCTTCGAAGCCGATAGACATCCGGCGTACTTGACGATGGCGCTTGGCGCAGGCTCCGTGACACCGCTTCAGATGGCATCGGCATACAGTGTCTTCGCCAATGGTGGATATCGCGTCAACCCATTCCTGATCAGCAGGATCACGGATGCAAGGGGACGCGTCTTGAACGAAGCCAAGCCGCAAGCCTTGTCAGATGCGTCGCGCGTGATCGACCCGCGCAATGCCTTCGTGATGAACAGCCTGCTGCAGGAAGTCGCCCGATCCGGCACGGCTGCGCGCGCACAAAGCACACTGAAGCGTCCAGACGTGTCCGGAAAAACGGGGACGACCAACGATGCCATGGACGCCTGGTTCGCCGGCTATCAGCGCAGTGTCGTGGCGGTCGCCTGGGTGGGATACGACACGCCTCGCAAGCTCGGTGACCGGGAAACGGGGGGCGGGTTGTCCCTGCCCATCTGGACCGACTACATGGCCCAAACGCTCAAGGGCGTGCCTGTTGAGGAGCCTGCGGTGCCAGACGGCTTGGTCAATCTGGGCGGCGAGTGGTACTACGAAGAGTACACCCACGGCAGCGGCATCAGCAGCCTCGGCCTGGAAGATCAACTTCCCATCGCGCCGAGCGAGGAAGAGAAGAAAGGCATTCTCGACCTCTTCAAGCGTTGAAGACCTCAGGCACCCGCGGATGCGCGAAACACCAGCGCCGTTCCAGCCTGTTCGGTGGCGCATTGAGACAGCGCAGCGAAGAATTCCGCGCCGTCGCGCGTGTCCACCCACTGGCCACGCACGTACTTGTAGTGATAGCCACCCGAGCGAGCGGCCAGCCACAACTCATGCAATGGGGGTTGCGTGTTCAGGACCAGTTTGCTTCCGTTCGGAAGGGTCAGTTCGAGCAGGCCGCCGGAACGCTGCGTGTCGATGTCGATCACATCGTCCTGCAGCCACTGATCCACCGTGGCTTCGATTGACGCAAGAATGCCCTCGCTGATCCGGCTGAACTCCGCATCGGTCAAAGGGGTGGGAACGAGATCAGCAGTCATGGCCGATAGAATTCATCGCATGCAGAAACAGGGTTTCAGTGTAGCGGCCTGGCGTTGGCGATGGCCCGTCATGGGTTCATGGCTGACGTGCACTCTGCTGCTTGCAGCCTGCGGGCAAAAGGGCCCATTGCAGCTCGCCCCGCCGCCCGCAGCGACTTCGCCGTCGGCACCGGCATCTGCCCCAGCCGCTCCCTGAGCAGGTCAAAGGCGCCCTTCCACCACCGCGTGGCAGGCCACATCGCCGCCATCCACGTGCGTGAGTTGCGGGCGTTCGGCGCGGCATCGGTTGTTCGCATGCGGGCAACGCGGGTGGAATGCGCAGCCTGAAGGCGGGGCGAGAGGATTCGGCACCTCGCCGTGTACAAGCGTGCGCTGTCGTCCGCTGAAGCGGATGTCGGGAATGGCGTCGAACAGCATCTGCGTATACGGATGCCGGGGGCGCTCGAACAAAGCATCCGTGGCAGCGCATTCCACCAGGCGCCCCATGTACATCACCCCGACATGGTCGCTGACGTGGCGAACCACGGCGAGATTGTGCGAGATAAAGAGATAGGTCAGCCCTTCGGCGCGTTGAAGGTCCTTCATGAGATTCAACACTTGCGCCTGCACGGAGACATCGAGGGCCGACGTGGGTTCGTCGCACACCAGGAACTCCGGCTGCGTGGCAATCGCGCGGGCAATCGAGATCCGTTGGCGTTGCCCGCCGGAAAACTGGTGTGGCAGCTTGACCAGATCCGCAGCGGACAGCCCGACCTTGCACAGCAGGCCGATCACGCGGTCATCGAGTTCGGCCCGGTCTTGCAGAAGCCCATGCTCGATCAAGGGCTCGCTGACGATGTCGCGCACCGTCCATCGGGGGTTGAGGCTGGCGTAGGGGTCCTGGAAGATCATCTGCATTCTTCTTCGCAGCGCAAGCGCGCGGGGACCCCGCAGCCGCAGCACCGCCCCCACCTCCTCGCCATCCAATCGAACCCGGCCTGCGCTGGGCGCATGCAGGCCCACCAGCAGGCGCGCAACGGTGCTCTTGCCGCAGCCCGATTCACCCACCAGCGCCAACGTCTCTCCACGGGCAATGGAGAAGCTGACGTCGTCCACCGCATGAACCGATTGGCGAGGACGCCGCTCAATCACGCGGTTCAGCCATGGCGCCGAAACGTCGAAGCGCTTCGACAGCTGGATCGCCTGGACCAGGTCGCTCATGGCGCGCTCCTCGCGTCGTGAAGCCAGCACGCAGCGAGGCTGCGCTCCACCGGCAGCAACTCGGGCCTGTCCGTGAGACAACACGGCATCACTTGCGCGCATCGCGGATGAAACGCACACCCGTCAGGGATCTCAGACAGACGCGGCATCGCACCGTCAATCTGCAACAGACGATCCCGGTGGATGGACAAAGACGGAATCGCGCCCATCAATCCCACCGTATAGGGATGCGCGGGCCGGCCCACGATCGCTTGAACCGGCCCTTGTTCGACAACTCGGCCCGCGTACATCACCGCGACACGATCACAAGCTTCCGCGATCACGCCAATGTCGTGCGTGATCAGCATCACCGCGGCACCGTGCTCCTCGCACAACTTGCGCAGCAGCGAAATGATCTGCGCCTGAATCGACACATCGAGCGCCGTGGTCGGCTCGTCGGCCACGATCAAACGAGGCCCTGCCGCCAACGCCAGTGCAATGACCACCCGCTGGCGCATGCCGCCCGAGAACTGATGGGGGTAGTGATTGAACCGCTCCGCCGGCGCCGGAATTCCCATGTCGTGCAGTAACTCAATCGCCCGCTTGCGCGCTTCGGCCGCCGTCATAGGAAGGTGCGTGCGAATCGTCTCGGTGATCTGGCGCCCAACCGTGTAGAGCGGATTCAGGGACGTGAGCGGATCCTGAAAAATGGCGCCGATGTGCCGTCCTCGCAGCTGGCGCATCCGGTCGTCAGGCAGGTTGTCGATGCGCTCGCCATCGAAACGTATCTCGCCGCCGGTCACGCGGCACACAGGATCCAGCAAGCCGATGATGGCAGCACCCGTCAATGACTTGCCGGCACCGGACTCGCCAACGACGCCGAGGATCTCTCCGGGCGCAATCTCCAGCGACACATCATCCAGCGCCACAACCGTGCCCCGGCGAGACGTCAGTTCGACGCGCAGATTCTTGACTTCGAGAAGGGTTGAAACCATGCCGTCACCGAAGCCGAGGGTTGAGCGCATCGCGCAACCAATCGCCGAGCAGGTTCACACTCAGTGCGATCAACACCAGCGCGACGCCCGGAAAGATCGTCACCCACCATTCGCCCGACATGAGGAAATCATTGCCGACCCGAATCAGCGTTCCGAGCGATGGCAAGGTTGGCGGCATGCCAACGCCCAGGAACGACAGCGTCGCTTCGATCAAGATCGCCGAGGCAAGTTGTATGGTCGCAAGCACCAGAACAGGCCCCAAGACATTGGGAAGGACATGCTTTCTCATGATCCGCACAGACGACACACCGATGACACGCGCGGCCTGCACGTATTCCTTGTTTCGCTCGACCCAGGCCGAACCACGCACCGTGCGCGCGTACTGGACCCACCCGGTCAATGAGATGGCGACGATGAGCACCGCAAACGCCAATGCGTCATGCGCGCCGGGAAACATGGCACGCCCGACGCCATCGACCAACAGCGCAACCAGGATGGCCGGGAAGGACAGCATCACGTCGCACACTCGCATGATGAATGCATCGAGGCGCCCGCCAACGAACCCCGCGAGCAGGCCCAGCCCGACGCCAACCACCAGCGACACCAGTACGGACGCAATGCCAACGAGCAGCGAGATGCGCATGCCGTACATCACGGCGGACAAGATGTCCCGCCCCTGTGCATCGGTGCCCAACAGATACTTGGCTTGTCCGCCCTCCTGCCAAGACGGCGGCAGCAATGAATCAGCCAGCTCGAGGGCTGCCAGGTCCGTGGGATCGTGGGGTGCAACCCAGTTCGCCAACAGCGCGCTCAACACACAGCACAGCGCCAAACCCGCAGCCAGCATCGCTGTCGGCGTGTGCGTGAAGCTGTGCCAAAGATCACCATCCCAGAACCGCGGCTTGCCTGCCGCCACCGCGCTCATCGCTGAAGCTCCCAAGCAGGTCTCCCAGCCCCTGCCCTCCAGCGTGCGACGCCCGCTCTTGCAGCATCCGCATCGTGGAAGATCCTGAAGCAGGGTGCGCTCTTCATGCCAGCCCCTTGGACGAGGTTTCGGCGCGCAAGCGGGGGTCCACCACGAAGTACAACAAGTCGACCACCAAGTTGATCAACACAAAAACCAGCGCGATGACGCACAGGTAGGCTGCCATCACGGGAATGTCCGCAAAGGTCACGGCCTGGATGAACAGCAGGCCCATGCCCGGCCATTGAAACACTTGTTCCGTGATGATCGAGAACGCTATCAAGGAACCCAGCTGGAGACCGGTGATGGTGATGACGGGAACCAGCGTGTTCTTCAATGCGTGGCCGAAGTACACCGCTTGGTTGGTCAACCCTCGCGCGCGGGCAAAGCGAATGTAGTCCGTCCGAAGCACCTCCAGCATCTCGGCACGGACCAGCCGCATGATCAAGGCCAGTTGAAAAACGGCAAGCGTGATCGCAGGCAGCACAACATGCCTCCAGCCTTCCAGGCTCAGCAAACCGCTCTGCCAACCCCCCACGTCCACCACCGGTCCTCGGCCGAAAGTCGGCAGCCACGGCAGGAACACACCAAACACGAGGATCAGAAGAATCCCGATCAGAAAGGTCGGCAGAGAAACGCCCACCAGCGACAGGACCATGATCAACTGAGACGAGAAGCGCCCCCTGCGCAGCGCGGCATACACACCCATCGGAATGCCCACCACCAACGCAAGCAACGAGGCCACCAGCGCCAGTTCGAGCGTGGCCGGCAGGCGCTCGACGAACAACGCCGACACCTTGCGGCCTTGCCTCAAGCTCAACCCGAATTCTCCGCGGGCCGCGTTTCCTACAAACCGCGCAAACTGGACGGGAAACGGCGCATCCAACCCGAGGCCGGCCCGAAGCTGATCGCGCTGCGACTGCGTCGCGTCTTGCCCGAGGAGATTCGTGACGGGATCGCCCACGTACTGGAACAGCATGAACGCCATGAAGGCGACGGCAAGCATGACCAGAACGGCATGGACGATACGGCGAAGGATGAAAGCCAGCATGAGAGGCGCAGTTGTACAACGAGACGGCGCCTCACGTCTTGGCCCCATGAAAAAGGCCGCCCGAAGGCGGCCTTGAATTGATCAGACTTGCGCGCGAAGCGCAGGTGCTGGATCAGAAGTCGTGACGCACGCCAACCATGTAAGCGTTGTTGTTGCTTTGACCGTCTTGCTTTGCGAGGCCCACGTCCGCGTAGATGCGGGTGCGCTTGCTCAGGAAGTAGTCGTAGCCAAGGCCGAACTTGCTTTCTTGGATGTCGTTCGCGGGGTCAAAACGGTAGTACACCGCCTTGATCTGGCCCGGGCCGACAGGAGCGGTAGCACCGATCGAGTAGAAATCGTTGCTCACCAGCGCGCCAGGAGCACCGACCTTGGCACGTGCATAGCCAGCCATCGGACGAATCACGCCGAAGTTGTAGGCAAAACCGATGTTGACCAGCGAGTGGCCGTCGGTTGCACCGCCCTTGATCTTCTCGTAGCCGATGCCGGCGTAGATCGGGCCAGCAGCGTACTCGGCGTTCAGGCCGGTTTGACGGCCACCAGCGCCTTCACCTGCGCTCACTGCGGCATTCAGGGTCAGACCACCAAAGCTGGGGGTCTTGTAGCCGACCGTGTTGTTGGTGCGGACACCGGAGGTCGACAGGAAACCAGCCAGCCCCTTGGTGTGAATCACGCCAACGCCGTCATAGCCGAACGGATCGGTCTTCAGGTTGATCCAGAATGCCGGGGTGTACCAGCGACCCAGGTAGAGGCTACCGACGTCTTTGTGCGTCAATTGGACGTACGAGGCGCCGTCCCATTGCGTACCAGCCGCGCTGCTGTTGGCACCGGTGTCAGGCGAGAAGCGATGCTCGAGCATGAACTGAGCCGACAGGCCGCCACCCAGATCTTCGTTGCCGCGGAAGCCAAGACGCGACGCACGGGATTGACGAACTTGCCAAGACTCGGACAAGCCATTGCCGCCAGGGTTCGCAGCAGTACCGCCATTGCCCTTGGAAACGCCCAAGTCGACGGTACCGTAGATGGTGACCGACGATTGAGCCGAGGCCGAAGCAGCGAAAGCGCCCAGCACGGCAAGAGCGAGAAGAGATTTTTTCATTGCGACTATCTCCTAGGTTGAACACAAGAGGACTTGATCTCGCCCCCCTCACGGGACCGACCAAGCCGAACTCCTCAGCGGAAGTTGCCGTATTGCACCAGACGACACATGCGCTTGCAAAGCTTCACCGCCGGATAAACGCATGGGTTGTTGTCTATGCACAACGAGTGAATACGCCGAGTAGACATAGGCGATTTCTGCGCACCCACTTGCAACCCCTTTTGCTTGCCGTCTCGGCGCGCAACCTCGGGTAACCTCGGGTCGATCAAGGAATGCCCCATGAACCGCCTCTCATTGGTCGATGACCTCATCAGTGCGGCCGACAACGCGCTGCGTACGCTTGCGGGCGCGAACACCGCTTCGCGGCCCAGGCCAACAGGATCCGCGGCATCGGGCGCCGTGCTCGAGCCTCAGGAGGCCAAGGCCTCTGGAGCGCTGATGCGGGTGAACCACGTCGGTGAGGTGTGCGCGCAGGCGCTGTACAACGCCCAGCTGATCACCACCCGCAACCCGGCCTTGCGCGAGCGCTTCGCCGAAGCCGCTCGCGAAGAGACCGACCACCTCGTCTGGACGCAGCAACGGCTGCAGGAACTGAATGCGCGCCCCAGCCTCTTGAATCCGTTTTGGTATGCCGGCGCGTTTGGCATCGGCTGCATCGCAGGGCGCCTCGGCGAACGCGTGAGTTTGGGGTTTGTCGTCGAGACGGAGGCCCAGGTCGAACAACATCTGGACTCGCACCTTGATCGCCTGCCGGCCAACGATCATGCGTCACGCGCCATCGTCCAGCAGATGAAGGACGATGAAGCGCGGCACGGCGAACAAGCCCGGCGCGCGGGAGGGACAGCATTGCCCGCGCCGGTGCGTTGGGCCATGCGCGCCGCATCGAAGGTGATGACGGCGACGGCGCACTACGTCTGATCGGGCGTCAGCACGGCGCCTGTGTTTCGACGATCTCGAAACTCGTCGTGATATCGGCCGTCTTGCCCAGCATGATGCTGGCCGAGCAGTACTTCTCGTGCGACATCTGAATCGCACGCGCCACCGCCGCCTCCGGCAAGCCTTCGCCCGACAGGATGAAATGCATGTTGATGCGCGTGAAGACCTTCGGGTCGGTGGCCGCGCGCTCGGACGTCACCTTGACTTGGCACCCCTGCACGGCATGGCGGCCGCGCTTCAGGATCAGGACAACGTCATAGGCGGTGCATGCACCCGTTCCGGCCAGCACCGTCTCCATGGGCCGGGGAGCCAGATTGCGACCGCCCCCGTCTGGTGCGCCATCCATGATCAGCGCATGGCCGCTGCCGGTTTCTGCCACGAAAGCCATGCCGCTCGCAGCCAACCAGTTGATCGTGCATTCCATAGATGAGAGACCTCCGCGAAATCGAAGCGAGTGATTGTGCGACGAAGCCCCAATGGCCCCGCTCTGCCTGCAACCTAAAGGATATTGCGCCGCAGCATCGAAGTGTGTACACTGGGGCCGTTGCGTTTGATTCTGTCGTTGCGAGTCACTCGCTCTCGTTTGTCTCCTCCACCTCCTCCATTGGTGGATTCAACCCAAGGCAGCAATGCCTTGGGTTTTTTTCTGGGCGATGGACAGGGCCCCGCTTGCCCGGAGGGGCTGCCTTATCATCCTGCGCCCCTCAACGCCGTCGCAGGAGACGCCATGGCCGGCTCCGTCCGCCCCTCGAAAACCCGCCGCGCGCCGCGCGCCGCCTCTGCCGATCTCGGCCTCGCCGAATACCTGCAACGCATCTTGACGGCACGTGTTTACGACGTCGCCAGCGAATCGCCATTCGATCTTGCCAAGAACCTGTCCAAGCGCCTGGGCAACAAGATCTGGCTCAAGCGGGAAGATACGCAGCCTGTGTTCAGCTTCAAGCTGCGAGGTGCCTACAACAAAATGTCCGGGTTGAGCCCCGAGCAACTGAAACGCGGCGTGATCTGCGCTTCTGCGGGCAATCACGCCCAGGGGGTGGCGCTCGGCGCCCACCGCTTGAATTGCAAGGCATTGATCGTGATGCCGGTGACCACGCCGAACGTGAAGATCGACGCGGTGCGCGCGCTGGGCGGCGAAGTCGTGCTGCATGGGGAAAGCTACTCGGATGCCCACCTTCACGCGCTGGAACTTGAGCGCGAGCGAGGCCTCACCTTCGTGCACCCATTCGACGATCCTGCCGTGATTGCCGGCCAAGGCACCATCGCCATGGAAATCCTGCGGCAGCACCAAGGCCCGATCGACGCGGTTTTTGTGGCCATCGGCGGGGGCGGGCTGATCTCCGGCGTGGCGGCATACATCAAGGCGGTGCGCCCCGAGATCAAGGTCATCGGCGTCCAAACCACCGACTCCGACGCCATGGTGCGCTCGGTGCGGGCGGGCAAGCGCGTGCAGCTGCACGATGTCGGCCTGTTCTCTGACGGGACGGCGGTCAAGCTGGTCGGCGAAGAAACCTTCCGGCTCACCCGCGCATTGGTCGACGATTTCATCGTCGTCGACACCGATGCGGTGTGCGCCGCCATCAAGGACGTGTTCCAGGACACGCGCAGCATCCTGGAGCCAGCCGGGGCCCTGGGCGTGGCCGCCATCAAACAGTACGTGGAACAACACAAGGCCAAGGCGCAGACATTGGTCGCCATCACCTGCGGCGCCAACATGAACTTCGATCGGCTGCGGTTCGTGGCAGAACGCGCGGAAGTGGGCGAAGAACGCGAAGCCGTGTTCGCGGTCACGATCCCGGAAGAGCGCGGCAGCTTCAAGCGCTTTTGCGAGCTGATCGGGCCACGCAGCGTGACGGAATTCAACTACCGCATCTCCGATGCGAAGGTTGCCCATGTGTTTGTGGGCCTGTCGACCAGCAACCGCGGGGAGTCGGAAAAGCTCACTCGCAACTTCACCCGGCACGGCTTCGACAACCTCGACCTCACGCATGACGAGCTGGCCAAGCAGCACCTGCGCCACATGGTCGGCGGGCGCACCGAACTCGCACGCGACGAGCGCCTGTACCGCTTCGTTTTCCCCGAACGCCCGGGTGCGCTGATGCAGTTTCTCTCCAGCATGCACCCCGGTTGGAACATCAGCCTGTTCCACTACCGCAACCAGGGCGGCGACCATGGCCGCATTCTGGTGGGGATCCAGGTCCCTCGCAGCGACAAGAAGGCCTTCAAGGCGTTCCTCGATGCGCTGGACTACCCCTGGGTGGACGAGACGGACAACCCGGCCTACCGGTTGTTTCTGAGGTGAAAGGCACGGCAAGGCGCGCCGGCACCTCCTGAATTGCGCACAACGCTGCCTGGCCATCACAATCCTGGCAGGTCATTGCTCCGCATGCTTTCTTGAGTTCCGCACGCCATGCCTGTCAGCCGATCACTCATCGCCTCCACGGCCAATCCTTTGCTGGAACGAGCACTGCGCGACAAGCTCCGGCGGCGCAGCGAATCGATCGGCAAGCTGGGCGAACTCGAGCCGCTCGCCGTTCGCCTCGGCCTGATTCAGAACTCGCTGCGGCCAAAGCTGCGGGGTCCGCAGATCGCACTGTTCGCCGCGGACCACGGGCTGGTGGTCGATGGCATCGGCAACCCGCAGCAGCCGTCCACGGCCTCTCTGGTGCAGAAGCTTCTCGCCTCGCAGCTCCCTGTGTCGGTGTTCGCACGCATCCAGGGCATGGACTTGAGCGTGATCGATGCCGGCGTGGCCGAGCCGGTGGCCCCCCATCCGCGCCTGATGGCACGCAAGATCGCCCACGGCACGCGCAACACGCGAGTGCATGTCGCCATGACGCTCGACCAGGTGCATGCGGCCATTCGGGCGGGCATGGAGATCGCCGATGCCATGGCGGGCAATGTGATCGCGTGCGCCGGCATCGGCAGCGGATCGCATGAGAGCGCGGCGCTGGTGCTGTCGGCGCTTTCGGGCGAGTCGATCGTCAAGCTCGTCGGGGCCAGGCCCTCGGATGAAGCGCGGCTGATGGCACTGCTGCAAGCCTCGCAGGCACGCCATCGCGACCCCACGGATCCGGTGGAAGTGCTGGCCGCATTTGGCGGCTTCGAGGTCGCGATGATGGTGGGCGCCATGCTGGTCGCGGCCAGCAAACGGCACCTGATCATGATCGACGGCATGCCGGCCTGTGCAGCGCTCATCGTGGCCGCACGCATCGCGCCCACGGTCACCGATTACTGTGTTTTCTGCCGCAGCCATGGCGGCAGCGGGCTCTCAAGCGCGCTCGGCGTGTTCAAGGCGCTGGCTCTGCTCGAATTGGGCATGGAAAGCACAGATGGAACAGGCGCCACGCTGGCGTATCCGCTCGTGTTGAGTGCCGCCGCGCTGCTGACAGAAGTGGCCGAAGGCGAGGAGCCGGGGCCCTCGCAGCCGGCGGACATCGGCCCGCCCATCGGAGGCGACAGCCTTTAGGAACACTCGCTCAGCGCTGAGGCTGACCCGTGCTCACGTCCACGCGCGGGATCACTCCGGTGGCCGGCGCCGGCAGCGCGGGCAGTTCCAGGGTGACGGCGGCGCTGCCCTCGGCAGGGCCGATCGAGGCGGTGCGCAGGCTGACGTTCTGGAGTATCAGGCCATCTTCGATGCGGGCGCCCGCCACAAAGGCACGCGCCGGTTGCCCATCGACCGATATCAACGCGACGCCAGGGGTCATGCCTTGAGAGCTGGCCTTTGCCGCCATGACGCCCAGCAGACGATAGCGGCTGTTGAGCTGCGGCATCGCTGCGGGAGCCGCCACGGCCTCGGCACCCAGCAGCCGCGACAGATCGCCGCGCATCTGCGCCGACTCTCCCACGACAACATGCGCTGGAGGGGAGGCAGGCTGCACCAGCAGGCGCAGCCCCCAGAAAACGAGTGCGGCGCCCACCAAGGCCCAAATCACGAAAGCTGACAATCTCGCCACCATTCGAAGATTATGATTCAACGCTCTTCATGCCAGCCCTTTCCTGATGTCATGACCCCTGTTTCGCGAATCCTGCCAGCCCGCCGCGTGAGCGGCTTCACACTCATCGAGTTGATGGTCGTGCTGGTGATCATCGGCGTCCTGGCTGCGCTGATTGCGCCCAATGTGCTTGACCGGGCCGATGACGCCCGCGTGACCGCCGCGCGCACCGACGTCAACAACCTGATGCAAGCGCTGAAGCTGTACCGGCTTGACAACCACCGGTACCCGACTTCGGAGCAAGGCCTGGAAGCTCTTGTGGTCCGGCCATCCGCGGGCCCCACGCCACCCAACTGGAAACCGTATCTGCCGAAGTTGCAGAATGACCCGTGGGGACGGCCGTACCAATACGCCAACCCGGGTGTGAAAGGCGAGATCGATGTGTACAGCTTGGGCGCCGACGGCCAAGTGGGCGGCGAAGGCAAGGACGCCGAGATCGGCTCCTGGCAGTAACGCGCAGCGCGGCGCCGCACGCGGGTTCACGCTGATCGAACTCGTGGTGGTGATGGCGTTGATCGCCATCGCGTCCGGGCTGATGAGCCTGGCCTTGCGCGACCCCGCGGGCACCCAGCTCGAACATGAAGCCGCGCGGCTCGTCTCGCTGTTCGAATCGGCGCGCGCCGAATCGCGGGCATCCGGCGTGGCAGTGCGCTGGGTGCCGCGCGTCGACCCTGAAGCGGATGCCGATTTCAGCTTCGTGGGCGTGAGCCACATGCGTGACTTCCCCCGCCATTGGCTGGCCCCGGATGTGTCAGCGCAGATCATCGGCACCGGATCGGTGTTGCTGGGTCCTGAACCCTTCTTGCCACCCCAGCGGGTGGTGCTGAGCCTGCGCGACCACCGGCTTGCGTTGGGAACGAACGGGCTGGAACCCTTTGCCGTGGTCGGTGACGACGCATCGCAAACGCCATGACACGCCGCACGCGAGGCTTCACGCTGATCGAGGTGATGGTGGCCCTGGCCATCACCGCGATCGCCCTGGGCGCCGGCATCCGCGCGGCAGGGGCCTTGACCGACAACTCGCAGCGCATGATCGAAGTCACCTCCGCGCAGTGGTGCGCGGAGAACCAGCTCAGCGAGCTGCGGTTGATCCGGTTCTTCCAGGTGCCGACCGAGTTCGAGTTCGCCTGCGAGCAACTGGGCATCAACTACCGCGGCAGGCTGGTGACGCAAACCACGCCCAACCCCAACTTCTTGCGGGCCGACGCGCAAATCTTCAATGAAGGTGGCCAGCCGGTCCTGACCTTGTCCACCGTCCTGGGGCGATAACCGTGCGCCGCCGCCTTCGCCTCGTTCACTCGCGCGGTTTCACGCTGATCGAGGTGATGGTGGCGTTGCTGATCATGTCGGTGCTCGCCATGATGGCGTGGCAAGGGGTGGACGGCATCGTGCGCACGCGAGAAGCGACCAAGGAACGCCTGGACGCGCTGCTGCGCCTGAACACGGTGCTGGCGCAGTTCGAGCAAGACCTGCTGGCGACACAGGACAGCGGCGCCCTGCCGCAATCCCTGCCGAGCTTCGATGGCGTGTCGCTGCGGCTCACGCGCCGCGCGCCGGATGGCCTGCAACTGGTGGTGTGGTCACTGCGGGGCGGCACCTGGATGCGATGGGCCGGCCCGGCCACGACGCGTGGCGCGGCCCTGCAAGACAACTGGCTCGCCAGCCAACAGTTCATCGGCAACGAACCGGGGCAGTTGCGCACGCTGGTCGGCGTCGCCGAATGGCAGGCCTACTGCTTCCGCGGCTCCGCATGGAGCAACTGCCAGTCCAGCGCCAATGCGCCAGACCCCGAACAGCCCGGCGCCGGACAGCCTCCGGCCGCCCCCACCGACCCGCTCATGGCGGTGCGTGTGGTGCTGACCTTCGCCGAAGGCAGCGGTCTCTCGGGGCATGTCACGCGCCAGATCCTGCTGGGGCCGCAATGAAACGGTGCGCGCAAGCCCCTTGCGCGCTGCGCCGCCAGCGCGGCGCAGCCTTGCTGCTGGCGATGATCATCGTCACGCTGATTGCCACCCTGGCGGTGTCGATGGTGTGGCAGCAGTGGCGCGCGATCCAGGTCGAGTCCGCCGAACGTGCGCGGGCGCAATCCGCCTGGATCCTGTCAGGCGCCCTGGACTGGGCCGGATTGATCCTGAAGGAAGATGCTCGGCCGGCCAGGAAGGTCGATCACTTGGGCGAACCGTGGGCCGTGCCGCTCGCCGAAGCGCGCCTGTCGACCTTCATTGCCGCCGACAAGGACAACGCGGACGACGGACCGGAAGCTTTCTTGTCGGGCAGCATCATCGACGCGCAGGCGCGCATGAACCTGCGCAACCTGATCGAGCCCGATGGCAAGGTGTCCGTGCAGCACCTCGCCGCACTTCACCGCCTGTGCGAGGTGCTGGACGTGGCCTCCGGCGTGGCCGACCAGATCGCGACGGGGATGCAAGAAGCGCTGGCTCCACGGAACAGCCCCACCGCGTCGCGCAACGCGCCCTTCATGCCGCGTTACGTCTCGCAGTTGAGCTGGCTGGGTGCCGACCCGCAGTCGCTGCAACGGCTCGCACCGCACATCGTCATCCTGCCGCAAGCCACCACCGTCAACATCAACACCGCCAGCCGGGAGGTGATCGCTGCGGTCATTCCGGGCATCAACATCGGGGACGCGGAGCGTCTGGTCCAATACCGCGAGCGCACTCCGTTCGAGAACGCGGACGACATCCGGACCCTGCTGCCCCGCGTGGACCCCCAGCTCCTGGGTGGCGTGAATGTGATGTCCCGCTACTTCGAGGTGCGGGGCAGGCTTCGGCTGGCGGACCGGGTGCTGGAACAGCGGTCTCTGGTCGAACGCGACACGCAGCTGTTCCGCGTGCTCTCCAGCGAACGTGTCAGCTCCACCGATGGCGGTCCCTGAACACCGGCACACAACCGCAACATTTACTGAAAGAATACGCTGCAAGTTGTTGATTTTTTGAAGATTTATCCTGTCAGCGCATGAGAATTCCGTTACGCTCGCACTTTGTATGAGCACGCTTGTCGTCCAGATTCCTCCGCGCGCCCGCGTGCAAGCCGGCGCGCCACACGACACACCCTCGGGTGCCGGGCCCGGTGCCGAGTACGACTACGTGCTGACCCCGGATGGGCTGCACATGGCGGCGCAGGGGCGTTGTGCGGTGTCGCTGCTGCCGTCGGCCACCTCCACCGTGGCCGTGCTGGCCGATGCGGATGTGAGCTGGCACCGGATCACGCTGCCCAAGGCGCCGGCCTCGCGCCTGCCTGCCGCGCTGATCGGCGTGCTGGAAGAAGCGCTCCTCGACGACGCCACCGACGTGCACCTCGCCGTCGCGCCGGGCGCCGTCGCGGGCCAGCCCACCTGGGTCACCGCGGTGGACCGCGCCTGGCTCATGGGCGAGTTGGCGGCACTGGAAAAAGGCGGGCAGTTCATCGACCGCGTGGTGCCGACGTCCTGGCCCGATGAACGGCCTTGCGGCCATTTTGCGGAACGCAATGGCGACCCCGCGCAAGGCGCGACGCTCACCTGGTCCCACGCGGAAGGCGTGGCCCAGATTGCATTGCAAGGCACGCTGGCGCGTGCGCTGCTGCCCGATCCGCTGCCCGAAGGCACCCGGTTCACCGCCAGTCCCGGCACCGCCGCGGCGGCCGAACGTTGGCTGAACACTTCGGTGACCGTGATGGACGGCGCCCAACGCGCCTTGCAAGCATCTCGCTCGCTTTGGAATCTGCGGCAGTTCACCCTCGCCCGGAAGAACCGCGGCGCGCGTGCAGTGCGCGATCTGTGGCGCCAGTTCCTCACACCCACGTGGCGGCCGTTGCGCTACGGACTGCTGACGCTGCTCGCCGTGCAGCTGATCGGGCTCAATCTCTGGGCGGCCCACCAAAGCCGCGCGATCGACGGCAAGCGCAAGGAGATGGAAACCTTGCTGAGAGCCACCCACACACAAGTGCGCGCGGTGCTGGATGCGCCGACGCAGATGCAGCGCGAGACCGACCTGATCCGCGCGGGCGCCGGCAAGCCTGGAGACAACGATCTGGAACCGATGCTGACGGCCGCTGCTGCCGCTTGGCCGGCGGACCGCCCTCCCGTGGACAACCTGCGCTTTGAACCCGGCAAGCTCTCGTTGTCGGCGGCCGGCTGGGATCCGTCTCAGATCGAGCAATTCCGAGCCCAGTTGCGTCCGGGAGGCTGGCAACTCGAGGCCCTGGACGGGCGCGTCACCATCAGCCGCATCGCGCTGCCGGGGGGACGCCTGTGAAAGCACCTGCATCGTTCTGGCCGGCGCCGATGCGCGCCTGGTACACCGCCACCGCGAAACACTTGCAGGCGCTGCCGCCGCGTGAGCGCCGCGCGGTGGCCATCGCGGCTGCGGTGATCGGTATCGCGCTGGTGTGGATGGTGGGCGTGGCACCGGCGCTGCGCACCCTGGACCAGGCTCCCGCGCAGATCAATGCGCTCGACGCCCAGCTTCAAACCATGCAGGGGCTGGCCGCGGAAGCACGCGAGCTGCGCGGCGTGGCACCGGTCTCGGCAGGACAGGCCGCACTCGCGCTCCAGTCGGCCACCGACAGGCTCGGTGCGGCGGGCCGCATCACCGTGCAAGGCGACCGTGCCACGCTGTCGCTGACCGGCGTGACCGGCGAAGGCCTGCGCGCCTGGCTGGCGGAGGCGCGCAGCGGCGCGCGAGCGCGGCCGGTCGAGGCGCAGCTCACCCGGGGGCCGCAGGGCTACTCGGGAACGCTCACCGTGACCGTGGGCGGGGGATCGTGATGGCGGCCACCTTCCGCGGCCGCAAGCGCCGCTTTGCCACCAGCGCGGTACCCAGCCAGTGGCAGGAATCGTCGTTTGCCGAGATGGCTTGGGAAAAATCGCGCACCGCGGCAGCCCGCTGGGGGATGTTCGGCGGCGTGCTGGGGCTCCTGATCGGCCTCGTGGCCTTTGCGCCCGCCGCCTGGCTGGCGGGCGCCGTGGGCAGCGCCACCGGCGAGCGGGTGCTGCTCGCCCATGCGCGCGGGACCGTCTGGTCGGGCAGCGCAGTGGTCATGCTCACCGGCGGCGAGGGCAGCCGCGATGCCGCAGCGCTGCCGGGGCGCCTGGAATGGACGCTCGGTTTGAAGGGCCTGGGGCTTCAGCTGGGCGTCCGGCACGCCTGCTGCCTGAACGAGACCGTGGTGCTTGCGCTGAAGCCGGGCTGGGGGCGCATGACGGCAACGTTGATGCCCAAGTCGGGTTGGGTGGGCCAGTGGCCGGGGGCCCTTCTGAGCGGCCTGGGCACGCCATGGAACACGCTGCAGCTCGGCGGCGCGCTGCGCCTGTCGTCGCCCGGCGCCCGCATCGAATGGGTGAGCGGCCGGTGGATCCTCAATGGCCACGCCGACATCGACCTGCTCCAGGCGTCTTCCCGCATCTCGACGCTGGCGCCGCTGGGCAGTTACCGGTTCAGCGTGACGGGCGAAGCCGGTGCGGCGCCTCAACTCAAATTGACCACATTGAGCGGCGCGCTGCAGATCACCGGTGATGGCATCGCCGCACCCAACGGCGTACGCTTCCGGGGCGAAGCGCGCGCTGCCACCGCGGCCGATGAAGCCGCGTTGACCAATCTGCTCAACATCATCGGGCGGCGCAACGGCGCCGTGTCAGTCATTTCGATCGGATCTGCATGAACAAGCCGCGCTTTCTCACCCCACCGCTGCGGCGTCCGCTTGCCGCGGCACTCGCCGCGGTGCTGCTGAGCGCGGCGCTGGTGCCGGCGCCCACCGCCCACGCGCAGCAACGCGATACGCGCTTTCGGGGTGAACCCGTGACGCTGAACTTCGTGAATGCCGAGATCGATGGCGTTGCACGAGCCATGGGCGCCATCCTCAAGCAGCAGTTCGTCGTCGACCCACGCGTCAAGGGCACCATCACGCTCTACAGCGAGCAGCCTCTGACGCCGAGAGAGGCCTACCTCAACTTTCTCGCCGCGCTGCGCGGCATGGGCTTCACCGTAGTGGAGTCGGGTGGCCTGTTCAAGGTGGTGCCCGAAGCCGATGCGAAGCTGCAGACTGGCACGGTGTCGGTCGGGCCGGTGTCGCGCCAGGGCGACCAGATCCTGACCCAGATCTTCACGCTCAGCCATGAAAGCGCGAACAACCTGGTGCCGGTGCTGCGCCCGCTGATCAGCCCGAACAACACGATCAACGCCAACACCGGCAACAACTCGCTGATCATCACCGACTACGCGGACAACCTCTCGCGCATCGCCAAGATCATTGCCGCCATGGACACGCCCAGTGCGGGCGACGTGGAGATCATTCCGCTGAACTACGCGGTGGCCACCGACCTGGCGACGATCGTCCAGCGCCTGACCGATGGCAGCGCGGCAGTGGCACCCGGCGGCCAAGGCGCAGCCGGCGCCACCTCGTCGATCATGGTCGACCCGCGAAGCAATGCATTGATCGTGCGGGCGTCGACGCCTGCGCGCATGCAAAGCATCCGCAGCATCGTGGAGAAGCTCGACCGCCCGACCCAGGGCGACAACCCGATGGGCAACATCTACGTCGTCTATCTGAAGAATGCCGACGCCGCCAAGCTCGCCACCGTGCTGCGCGCCGCGTTCACAGCCAACTCGGGCAGCGGCGGTGGAACCTCTGCGTCGGGCACGCTGGCGCAGAACGTCCAGCAGCAGATGAGCAACATGTCCAACACGGCCGGCGGCACCAGCGCGCAAGCCGCCGCACCGGTCACAGCGTCGGCGGCGCCGTCCACCGGCGGGATGATCCAGGCCGACCCGGCCACCAACGCCCTCATCATCACGGCGCCCGAGCCGGTGTACCGGCAGCTCCGGGCCGTGATCGATCAGTTGGACGCACGGCGCGCGCAGGTCTACATCGAGAGCATGATTGTCGAGATCACCGGCGACAACGCCGCCGACTTCGGGTTCCAGTGGCAGGGGATCTCCGGCCGGCCGGGAGACTCGAACATCATCGCCGGCGGCACGAGCTACGGCGACACCTCGAACATCATCAACCTCTCGGTGGCGGCCGCGGGCGGCAGAGTCACTGCGGCTGAGGCGCTGGTCAACCTGCCCAACGGCTTCAACATCGGCGTGCTGAAGAACCTCGGCAATGGCTTGTACGGACTGTCCGCGATCGCACGCGCGCTGCAGAACCAGACCAACACCAACATCATCTCCACGCCGAACCTGATCACGCTCGACAACGAAGAAGCCAAGATCATCGTCGGCAGCAACGTGCCCTTCATCACGGGGCAGTACACCAACACCGGCAGCGCCACCACGAGCCCGTTCCAGACCGTGGAGCGCAAGGACGTCGGCATCACGCTGCGCATCAAGCCGCAGATCGGCGAGAACGGCGTGGTGCGCATGACGCTGTTCCAGGAATCGTCCAGCCTGAGCGACAAGGTGGCGCCCGGCACCACCACCGCCGGCCCGACCACCAACAAGCGCTCGATCGAATCGACCGTGGTGGTGGACGACGGCCAGATCAGCGTGCTGGGCGGCCTGATCGAAGACCGCTTCACCGACACGGTGAACAAAGTGCCGCTGCTGGGCGACATCCCGGTGCTGGGCTCGCTGTTTCGCAGCCAAAGCCGCCAGAAGACGCGCACCAACCTGATGGTGTTCCTGCGGCCGACCGTGCTGCGCGATGCGGACACCTCCAACCGCTTGTCGATGGACCGCTACGACATGATCCGTGCCCAGCAGCAAGGCGGGCAACCGGCCCACAGCTTCGTCACGCCGATCAACGAGTCGCCGGTGCTGCCGCCGATGCACTCGCTCGAAGGCTCCGAAACCCCCTTGAGCGTGCCCGCACCAGCGAACCCCGCCGGCGGCTCGGCGGTGCCACCGGCCACGCCTGCCAGCGGTGCCACGCCATTGCCCGTGCCCAACTGATCGCCACGCCATGGGCTCACGCCATCCTTTGCCCTACGCCTACGCCAAGGCGCACAACGTCCTGCTGGAAGACGACGGCGAGCGCCTGGTGCTCTGGGCGCCAGAGACGGTGTCGCTGCCTGCGCTGAGCGAGGTGCTGCGGCTGTACGCGGTGGACACGCTGGAGCGCGAACCGGCCAGCACGCTGGGCAACCGCATCGCGGCGGCTTATGCGGGTGGCGAGTCGAGCGCGGCGACCGTGATCGGCGAGGTGGAAAGCAAGGTCGACCTGAGCCGCATGATGCAAGGCCTGCCGGCGGTCGAAGACCTGCTGGAAGCCGCGAACGACGCGCCCATCATCCGCATGCTCAACGCCTTGCTCACGCAGGCCGCCAAAGACGGCGCGAGCGACATCCACATCGAACCCTACGAGCGCTCCAGCTCCGTGCGCTTTCGCGTGGACGGCACCTTGCGCGAAGTGGTGCAACCCAACA
>CAZBOF010000012.1:0-1917 GCA_964493285.1 uncultured Rhizobacter sp.
TCGCATGTCGGAATCAAAATCCGATGCCTTGACCAACTTGGCGACTCCCCTACACCGGAGCAGCGCAAACGCGCCACGCCTGAAACCGATTCTCAGCCCGGGCACCAACCCAGCAGGGGGTGATGCGCCAAGCTGCGGCACATTCGGCCAACCCAGCCCGGAGGTAAGTCCGGGAATGTCGCCACGGGTTGATCGCCTGTGCCTGCTCTTGCAAAGACCGCGCTGCCCGACCCCGTCATGCGGCTATTGCCGTAACGGGCTGCGAGCAGCTGGAGGGCTTGCGCCACTTCAGGACACTGGAGTTCTGCCGGGGATTGGAGGTCGTTTCGACCAAATCCGCTTGCCCCGCTGACCAGATTCTCCAGGCCGCATCCTGCAATGAAGCCTTCAACTATAACAGGTTCGGTGTTTCTCACGAGCACGGGGCTGCTGAAAATAGCACGCGTCTCGATGCTCGCCGGGGGCTTCGCAACGGCGAGCCACACAGGCGGCAGTGTGAGCGGCGTGAGCCGCTCACCGATGCCCTCCACCCAGGCGTTGTGCCCGCCCAGGAAGAACGGCACGTCGGCGCCCAGCGTGAGGCCCAGGTCCGCCAGGCGCGAGAGGGGCCAGTTCAGGTTCCAGAGCCGATTCAGGGCCAGCAGCGTGCTGGCGGCATCCGAGCTGCCGCCGCCCATGCCAGCGCCCCATGGCACGCGCTTGTCGATGGAGATGTCGGCGCCAAGTGGCGTGCCGCAGGCCGCCTGCAACGCGCGTGCGGCGCGCAGGCAGAGATCGTCGGCCGGCAGGGCGGGACCGAGATCGTGCCGCGCCAGCCGGCCGTCGTTACGGCATTCGAGGTGCAGGGTGTCGGCCCAGTCGATGAGCGCGAACACCGATTGCAGCAGGTGATAACCGTCGGGGCGGCGTCCGACCACGTGCAGGAACAGGTTGATCTTCGCCGGGGCGGGGACGTCGTAGAGCGCGCGAACGGGCATGGAGGACTCAGTCCGGGCGTTCGACCTGGGCCCGCACCGTGACCTTGGGCGGGGTGTCTCGCTGGGCGGTGATCCAGCCGTCGCCCCACCGAGTGAGGTCGACGGCCCAGCCCAGCTGTTCGAACCCCGGAGCCTGGGGGGCGATGGTGGCGCGGCTGGGTGCGCCCGGCCACGGGCGGCCGCGCAGCCAGTCGAACAGTGCCACCACCGGCAGGCGCTCGCCGAGCATGTCGGCACTCAGGGCCTCCAGGTTCGGATACGCGGTTTCGCCGTCAGAGGTGGTCAGCCAGGCATTGGCACCGGACCAGCGCGCCTGCGCGAGCACGGTGCCCAGGGGCGTGGCGAGGTTGAGCTGGCCTGCGGACGGCGTGCCCCGCAGGTCGAACGCGGCGCTCACCGAGCGTGCGGGCTCGCCGGCGAAGCTGTCCACGCGCACCGAGAGCCTTCCAGACAGGGCCTCGGCGTTCTGGGGGAAGCCGGGTTGGCCGACCGATGCGCAGCCTGCGAGCAGGGCGGCCAGGGCCCACCCCAGCAAGAAACGCTTCACAGATCCACGCGCAGGCGCGCCAGTGTTTCCTGCAGCACGACGTTGGTGCCGTCCTTGTCGCGCGAGAGGCGCCAGATGCGGCGTGCTTCTTCGTGCTGGTTGGCCATCCACAGCACCTCGCCGAGGTGGGCGCCGATCTCCACGTCCGGTCGGGCCCGGTACGCGGCCATGAGGAGGCGCAGCGCCTCGTCGCGGTTGCCCAGCCGGTACTCGACCCAGCCGAGGCTGTCGGTGATGAAGGGATCGCCTGGCGCGAGCGAAAGCGCCTTCAGGATCAGCGTGCGGGCTTCTTCGAGCCGGATGTTGCGATCGGCCAGCGTGTAGCCGAGCGCGTTGTAGGCGTGGTGGTGATCGGGCTTGATCTCGATCACGCGGCGAAGTATTTGCTCCATG
>CAZBOF010000012.1:1927-41352 GCA_964493285.1 uncultured Rhizobacter sp.
CGGCCATCATCGATTGCTCGTAGAGCAGGTCGATGTCGTCCGGGAAGCGCTTGTTGGCATCGGCCAGCACGGCGTAGGCGGCGGCCCATTGTTTGACGTCGCGCAGCAGTTGCGCCTCGGCCAGCAGCTTGGCGCGCACATCTTCGTCCGAACGCTCGGGCACTTGGCGGATCAGCGCGCGTGCTTCGTCCACGCGTCCTTGCTTGGCCACCAAAGACGCGCGGCGCGCGACCACGTCGAGCCCGCGTTCGGAGGCGGAGACCTTCGACAGCCATTCTTCGGCCTTGGCGAAATCGCCTTGCTGCTCCGACGCGCGCGACAGCAGGAGGTAGGCCTGCATCGTGCCTTGGGCGCTGTTCAACGTGTCGTCATCATCGTCAGCGGCCGCCGCGGGCTCCGCGGGGGAAGCGCTGCCCTGGACCCGTTGCAGGTACTGGTTCAGCGCGTCAGTGGCTTCGAGGGGATGCTTCAGTTCCAAATGCAGGGCACCCAGTGTCAGCCAGGCCACGGCCGGTGCGTTCTCTAGGCGCGTGAGCGTTTCCAGCACCGGGATGGCGTCGGTGTAACGCTGCAATGCGGTCAACACGCGTGCATACACCAGTCGGATCGTGCTGCTCTCCGGCTTGGCCTGCAGGTGCGATGTGACGATGGTCTCGGCCTGCGGCACGGTGGGCATCAATTCCAGTGCGAGCAGCGCCGTCATCTCGGCGCCGGGGTCGAGTGCATGCGCGCGCTTGGCCAGATCCATCGCGCGCGGCTTGTCGTCCGCGGCGAGCCAGGCGCGGCCCTGCGTCACGGTGGCGGCGACGCGGGTCGCCGGATCGGCCACGGAGGGCTGCAGCGCTTCTTCCAGCAATCTGGCGGTCTGGGTTTTGTCGGCAGCACGCGCGAACAGTCGCGGCAAGGTCGTGATGATGCCGACGCGTTCGGCGGGCGGCGAGAGCTGGAGCAGTGTGCGAATCGGCTCCGCGGCCTCGGCGGGGCGGTTCAGGCCGACCAGGATCTGCAGTTCATAGCGCAAGGCATCGAGGGATTGCGGCAGCGCCTGGCGCCATGCACGCGTTGCCATCAGGGCCTGTTCGCCGGCACGGGCCTGGAAGGCGATGTCGGTGGCGCGGCGGAACAAGGCTTCGTCGCGTGTTTTGCGGGCCGCGTCCATCAGCACCTGGAAGGCGGTGCCGACCTGCCCCGAGCGCAGCTCCATCTCGCCGATCAACAGCTGATAGAAAAGTTGCGCATCCAGGGGTGAGTTCGCAACCTGGGCGTCTGCGCTGGTATCGGGCCGTGCCGCTGCGCCTTGCGCGAGCGCCAGCGCACACGCCATGGCTGCGACGGTGCGGGAGAACAGAGGGAAAGATCGCATGGCTGCGGCTCCTGAGGGCTCGAAGATTCTAGAGTCTGCCTTGTGACCCCATGCGTTCGCGATAATTCCCGAATGCCAGAACTTCCCGAGGTCGAGGTCACCCGACAGAGTTTTGCCGCCCGCATTGCGGGCGCGCACGTCACCGGGGTCCATCTGGGCAAGCCGCTGCGCTGGCCGCTGGGGTGCGAGCCCGGCGAGCTGCTGGCGCAAACGGTGGGCGAGGCCTCGCGCCGGGGCAAGTACCTGTGGCTGCCGTTGTCGCGAGGCGGCTTGCTGATGCATCTGGGCATGTCGGGTTCCCTGGCGTTTCGCGATTCCATGCCTTCACGGGGCGCGCACGACCACTTTGATCTCGAAACCAATCGCGGCACGTTGCGCCTGACCGACCCGCGCCGCTTCGGGGCGGTGGTGTGGTCCTCCGCCATCGATGCGGGGCGGCCCGCTCGGCTGCTGTCGGTACTGGGGGTGGAGCCGTTCGATCCGGCTTTCCATGGTGTTTATCTGCACACGGCGCTGCAGCGTCGGCGCGTGGCGGTGAAGTTGGCTTTGCTTGCGGGCGACATCGTGGTTGGGGCCGGCAATATTTACGCGTCCGAGGCTTTGTTCGCTGCCGGCATCGACCCGCGAACGCGCAGTGACCGCATCAGCCGCCCACGTGCCGCGCGCCTGGCTGATGCGGTGCGCGAGATCTTGGCCCAGGCGCTGGCGCTGGGGGGCTCGACGCTGCGCGACTTCCGCGATGCCCACGGCATGGCGGGCGCATTTCAGTCGCAGGCCAAGGTCTATGGCCGCGAGGGGCAACCTTGCGTGCGCTGCGCCACGCCGGTGCGCCGCATCGTGCAGGGCCAGCGTTCGACCTTCTTCTGCCCCACCTGCCAACGACGCTGAACAGGCCCTGGCTTGAAGGAGAGATGCCTTCAAACGCCAACTAGCGCACACCTTGAAATGCGCCTGGGTGACGAGATGTTTCCGTTGTTCGGCGCGGAAGGGCCTTGCGCTACCATGATCCACGCTTATCCGCTGGGCCGCGATCCTTCCCATGGCTTCTTCCTTTGCAAGCAGTCTTGACGAGCTGTCCCAGTGGCGGGCCACTCTGGCTCGGCGGCTCGATGCCTTCGGCCGCTTTCTCGGCGAACACGACATCGCCGATCCGACGGCACTCGAACCGTTCGACACCATGCGCCGCCAACTCATGGGCGAGAAGCTCGTGGTGGCGTTCGTCGCCGAGTTCTCGCGCGGCAAGTCCGAACTGATCAACGCGATCTTCTTCTCCGACATGGGCCGCCGCGTGCTGCCCGCCACGCCGGGGCGCACCACCATGTGCCCGGTGGAGCTGGGCTATGAGTCCGGCGAGGCCCCGGCGCTGGCGCTGCTGCCCATCGGCACGCGGCTGGAGGGCTTGGCGCTGGCCGAGCTGCGTCTGCAGCCCAAGGCGTGGACGCACGTGCCGCTCGATGTTCATTCTCCCGAGGCGCTGGCTGAAACCCTGCGCGAGGTGATGCGCACGCAGTGGGTGGGTGTTGACGAGGCGAAGGCGCTGGGTTTCTGGGACGACGAACGCCCCGACGACAACCCGCCGGTCGACACGCAAGGCCGTGTGGAAGTGCCGGCGTGGCGCCATGCGCTGATCAACTACCCGCACCCGTTGCTCAAGCAAGGATTGGTGGTGCTGGACACGCCGGGCCTGAACGCGATCGGTGCCGAGCCCGAGCTGACGCTGAGCCTGCTGCCGTCGGCGCATGCCACGGTGTTCATTCTCGGCGCCGACACCGGCGTCACGAAGTCCGACATGGCCATCTGGCGCGATCATCTCGGTTCGCCTTCGGCGTCGAGTTTCGTGGTCCTGAACAAGATCGACACGCTGGCCGATCCGCTGGCCACGCCCGAGCAGGTGCGTGCGCAGATCGAGCAGCAACGCCGCGCCACCGCGCACACGCTGGAAACGCCGCCCGACCGGGTGTTCCCGATTTCTGCTCGCCAGGCGCTTGCTGCGCGCATCGAACGCGATGCGCTGGGGCTGTCGCAAAGCCGGCTGCCCGATCTCGAAGCGGCGATTGGTGCGCAGCTGATGCCCCAGCGCCGCGACGTGATGCAGGAACTGGTGGTCGACGCCACGCAACGCATGGAAGTGCAGGCGGCACGGCGCCTGGGGGATCTGCGCCGCCAGAATGCGGAGCAACTGCTCGAGCTGCGCGGCCTGCGAGGCAAGAGCGGCGCCAAGACCCGCTTGATGCTCGAGCGCGTGGACGCCGAGACGGCCGAGTTCGAGCAATGCACGTCGCGCCTGCAGGCGATGCGCATGGTTCACAGCCGCATGCTGAAGAACGCGCTGGTCGATCTCACCAGCGATCGCTTGCGCGAAGAAGTCAACGAGATGCAGAAGTCGATGAATGCCTCGCTGCTCAACCTCGGCGCGAAGAAAGCGTTCCTGGCGCTGTGCGCTCGCCTGCGCGAGCTGCTCGAAGCCTCGCAGGTGCGCGCCAACGAAATCCACGACATGCTCGGCGCCTCGTTCGGCAAGCTCAATGCCGAGTTCGGCTTCAGCCTCGCGGTCAGCAAGGTGCCCGACCTGCACCGGTTCGTGCACGAGCTGGCGATGATCCAGCGCAGCTATGCGCAGTATCTGGGACTGACCCAGGCGCTGCGCCTGTCTCAGCCCAAGTTCATGGAGCAGTTCCGCCGCATGCTCGTCTCCAAGCTGCGCGTGGTGTTCGAGAACGCCAGCAGCGAGATGGAGCTGTGGAACAAGATGGCTTCGGTGCAGGTGGATTCGCAGTTGCGCGAGCGTCGCCGCGGTTTCCGCCGCCGGCGCGAGGCGCTGGAGCGCATCCAGGCCGCATCAGGCGAGTTGGAGCAGCGCATTGCCGAACTCGAGGCACAAGAGGCACACTTGCTGGGTTTGCAGGCGCGCTGCCTGGAGCTGGCTACCAGCTTGAAAGATCACGCCAGCCTGGATCCGCAATCCGAAAGTGCGGGGGCTGATCCGGCCGGTGTGATGCTCGCCGTGCGCGCCTAGCGTCGTTGTTTTTCCAGGGCGGTGGATGCGTGCGCAGCCGGCGCGCTGCCGTGAGTTGCCTTGACCGCCGTTGACATGCCCTCCCCCGAGACCGACCGTTTTGCCACGCCGCTGATCGCGTGGCAGCGCACCCATGGGCGCCACGCGCTGCCATGGCAGAACACGACCGACCCCTATCGGGTTTGGCTGTCGGAGACCATGCTGCAGCAGACGCAGGTTTCCACCGTGCTCGACTACTACGCGCGGTTCTTGCAGCGCTTTCCGACGGTGCAGGCGCTGGCCGCTGCACCGCAAGACGACGTGATGGCGCTTTGGAGCGGGCTGGGCTACTACAGCCGCGCGCGCAACATGCATGCTTGCGCGAAGGCCGTGGTGGCCGAGCATGGCGGCCGGTTCCCGGCCAGCAGCGAGGGGCTGCAAACCTTGCCCGGCATCGGACGCTCCACCGCGGCGGCCATCGCGGCATTCTGCTTCGGGGAGCGGGTGGCGATTCTCGATGGCAACGTGAAGCGCGTGCTGACACGTTTTCTCGCCTTCGAGGACGATCTGGCCGTGGCCCGCCACGAGCGGGCGCTGTGGGACGCCGCCACCGGCCTGCTGCCCCAGCGCGACATGGTGGCGTACACCCAGGGCGTGATGGATCTGGGCGCGACAGTGTGCACCCCACGCGCGCCTCAGTGCCTGCTGTGTCCGGTGCAGGCCGACTGTGCGGGGCGCAGGCTGGGGCAGCCCGAGCGGTTTCCGGTGAAGACGCGCAAGATCAAACGGGGCCGCCGTGAGAACGCTTGGCTGTGCATGAGCTGGAAGGACGAGCACTGGCTGTGCCAGCGCCCGGAGGTGGGGGTCTGGCCGCGTCTGTGGAGCTTTCCGGAGTTCGAGTCGACACATGCGCTGGCGCAGGCCGCCGCCCATTGGCCTGGCGAGGGGGTCGCCGGCGACAGCTTCACGCACGTGCTCACGCACCTCGACTGGACCCTGCATCCGCTGCACTGGGTGTTGCCGGATCGCACGCCGCAGCGCACCGTGGCGCAACTGGTTGCCGGATGGCCGCAGGGCCGGTGGTTCGGGCTGGACGAGGCGTTGGCGCTGGGGCTTCCCGCGCCGGTGCGCAAGCTGCTTCAGTCCCGCGCTACTTGACCACGCCTTTGGCGCGCAGGTAGTCGTCGACGAGTTGCAGGCGCACCAGCGGGTCGTCGAGTTCCATCAGCTTTTGCTTGGCCGCCAGCGAGATCGGCAGGATCTCGCACCAGCGGTTCGCCACCCAGCCCGCCTGCTCGAACTGGAACGGCTTCAGAAACGGCTCGGCGCCTTGGCGCCTGAGTGTGTTGATGGCATTGGCGAGGCCCCGAACCGTCTCCAGCAGCGGCTCGGTTGGCAGCAAGGCTTCATCGTCGTCGATCCGGCGCACGGTGGCCATCCACAGGCCGTTGGCCTGCTGTTCGCTGTGCCGGACCTCGAAGCGCTGCGTGCCGTGGCAGCGCACCTGCAGGATGCCGGACATGGCGCTGTCCACGTCGAGCAGTTCGGCCAGCGTGCCCACGCTTTCCATCGTCACGGTTTCGCCGGCCCGGTGCACGTCGCCGCCCTGGCGCAGGGCCACGACGCCGAAGGGATTTTTCTCGCGCAGGCAGGTGCTGATCAGGTCCAGATAGCGCGCCTCGAACACCTTCAGGCTCAGCAGCCCGCCGGGAAACAGCACCGAATGCAGCGGGAACAGTGGCAGCGGTTCGTCAATCTTTGGCATCAAGTTCTCGATGACGAACCAGGGCGCCGCCTCCGTGCACAAATCGCTGCGCCAGCAGCTCCACCATATACACGGAGCGATGCTGGCCCCCGGTGCAGCCGATGGCGACCGTCAGATAGCTGCGTTGGTCGTTCTGGAACGCAGGCAGCCACCGGGCAATGAAGGACTCGATCTGCGAGGTCATTTCCCCGACCTCGGGTTGCGCTGCCAGGTAGTTGGCGACATCGAGGTCGCGTCCCGTCTGGGCACGCAATTCGCGGATGTAGTACGGGTTCGGCAGGATGCGCACGTCGAACACGAAGTCGGCGTCCAGCGGCACCCCGTGCTTGAAGGCGAAGGACTCGAACACGAGCGTGATGGCGCGCGCCTTGGCATGCACGAGGTCTCGCACCCAGATGCGCAACTGCGCGGGGCGCAACTGGCTGGTGTCGATCACCGTGGATACCTCGCGCAACTCGGCGAGCAACTCGCGTTCGAGATTGATGGCGTCGTTCAGGGCATGCTGCTCGCTGGAGGCGTCGTCTTCGCGCCGGCGCGCCGGGGTCCGCATCACCGAGTGCTGGGTCAGCGGGTGGGGGCGGCGCGATTCGGAGAAGCGGCGCACCAGCGCATCACTGCTCGCGTCAAGGAACAGCGAACGGATCACGATGCCTTCGCCGCGCAGCTCGTCGATCAGCGGCAGCAGATGCGGCAGCGAGCCCGCGCTGCGCACGTCCACCGCAATGGCCACGCGACGCTGCATGCGCTCATGTTCCAGGCGCAGGAACTCCCGCAGCAATTCGGGCGGCAGGTTGTCCACGCAAAAGTAGCCTGCATCCTCGAGGGCGTGCAGCGCCACCGATTTGCCCGAACCGGAAATGCCGGTCACGAGCACCACTTCCTTCGGCGCGGACAGCGTCCCGGGTTCGGTGGTCATGAGACAGGGCCTCCTTCCGCGAGCGACGGGGTGTGGTTCATGGCTTTTTCCGGCTGCGCGGCGGCGTGCGTTCGGCCGCATCGGCCGCCACGGTGAGCAGCGCTTGCGCATGCGCCAGCGTGGTGCCGGAAAGGCGCTCGCCGCCGAGCATGCGGGCGACCTCGCCCACCCGGGCCTCGCCAGCCACCGGCATCACGTCGCTGCGGGTGATGCCGTCGTGCAGTGCCTTGCTGACGACGAAATGATGGTCGGCGCAGGCCGCCACCTGGGGCAGGTGGGTGACGGCCAGCACTTGGCGGTCGCGACCCAGTTGCTTCATCAGGCGTCCCACCGTGTCGGCCACGGTGCCGCCGACGCCGGCGTCGACCTCGTCGAAGATCAGGGTGCCCGCCGATTCGCCCCCGCGCGCGAGTTGGCTGGTGGTGACGGCAATGGCGAGTGCGATGCGTGACAACTCACCCCCCGAAGCCACCTTCGCGAGCGGGCGCGGCGTGCTGCCCGCATGCCCGGCGACGAGGAATTCGGCGGATTCGTGACCGAAGGATTGAGGAGCCTCTTGCTTGTGCAGTGCGACGTCGAACCGGCCGCCGGCCATGCCGAGCTGCTGCATCGCTTGCGTGACGGCGGTGGCCAGCTGTGGTGCGGCGGCGCTGCGCAGCTTCGACACCCGGCGCGCCTCGGTGGTGTACGCGTTGCGTGCGTCGCCGAGTGCGCGCTCCAGGCTGGCGAGATCGGCGGCGGCGTCCAGCGCTTTCAGCTCCGTTCGCCACTGGGCCAGCAGCGCCGGCAGTTCGGGCGCCGGGCGCCGATAGCGCTTGGCCAGACCCAGCCAGGCCGACAGGCGTTCATCGAGCGACTGGAGGCGTTCGGGGTCGAGTTCGGCGTGGTGGAGATAGCCGCTGAGCGTGTGGGCTGCGTCTTGCAGCTGGGCCTGCGCACTTTGCAGCACTTCGGCCACCGCGGCCAGTTGTGGATCGAAGCCGGCCACGTCGTTCAAGGCATCGAGGGCGCGGCCGGTGAGGCTGTCGGCGCTGGGTTCGGCCTCGCTGAGGGCGTCACGCGCGAGGCTGGCGGCGTCGAGCAGGGACTGCGCGTTCGACAGGCGCGTGTGGTCGGCGTTCAGCGTCTCCCATTCGTCGTCGCCGGGGGCGAGTTTTTCGACCTCGCCCACCTGCCAGGCGAGGCGTTCGCGTTCGCGTTCGAGGTCGGCCTGCTGGCTGCGGGCGCGGTCCAGTGCTTCGGTGGCGGCTTTCCAGCGTGACCATGCCGCAGCCAGTGGCGCCGCATCCACGCCCGCGTGGGCGTCGAGCAAGGTCCGCACGGAGGCCGGGCGGGTGAGGCTTTGCCAAGCGTGCTGACCGTGGATGTCGATCAGGTGATCGGCGGCGGTGCGCAACTGCGCCACGGTGGCCGGGTTGCCGTTGACCCACGCACGGCTTTTGCCTTGTGCGTCGATGACGCGGCGCAGCAGCACCGTGTCGGCGGGCTCGAAGCCGGCGTCTTCCAGCCAGGGCCAGAGGCTGGCAGGGGAGTCGAACTCGGCGGTGATGTCGGCGCGGGCCGCGCCTTCGCGCACCACACCCGCATCGGCCCGGTTGCCCAGCGCGAGCTGGAGCGCGTCGACCAGGATGGATTTGCCGGCGCCAGTCTCGCCGGTGAGGACCGTGAAGCCGCCGGCCAGATCGACCTCCAGCGAGGTGACGATGACGAAGTCGCGCAGGGCGAGGCGGCGCAGCATGTCAGCAGGCCGCCGAACGGGTGCAGGACGTGCGCCGGAGCACCATCAGCTCACTCCCGCGTTCCAGCGCAGCTTGCGGCGCAGCGTGGCGTAGTAGTTCCATCCCAAGGGATGGAGGAACCGGACCTGGTGGCCGGAGCGCCGTACCACGATCTGGTCGCCGGGCAAGAGGCTCGCCAGGCTTTGCATGTCGAAGTTGACACTGGCATCGCGCCCGCTCACCAGCTCGATGGTGATGTCTTGCGTGTCGGGCAGCACGATGGGGCGGTTGGACAGGTCGTGCGGCGCGATCGGCACCAGCAGCCAGCCGCCGATGCCCGGGTGCAGGATCGGCCCGCCGGCCGACAGCGCGTACGCGGTGGATCCGGTGGGTGAGGCGACGATCACGCCGTCGGCCCGCAGATTCGCCACGAACTCCGCGCCCACGCTGACCTTCACTTCCAGCATGCTCGACGTGGCGCTGCGGCTGACCACCACGTCGTTCATGGCAAAGCCGTCGAAGATGCGTTCACCATCGCGGCACACGCCGCCTTCGAGCATGGTGCGCCGTTCTTCTTCATAGTCGCCGGCGACCACGGGGGCCAGCGCCTCGGCGAAATGATCGACCGGGATGTCGGTGATGAAACCCAGGCGGCCTTGGTTGATGCCCACCATCGGCAGGTTGAAGCGTGCCAGCTGGCGCGCAATGCCGAGCATGGTGCCGTCGCCGCCGACCACCACGGCCATGTCGCACTGGTGGCCGAGTTCGTCGATCGTCAGTGCGTTGAAGTCGGAGATGCCGGTGTTCAGCGCCGTCTCGCGTTCCAGCGAGACATCCATCCCTTGGCGCACGAGAAAGTCGGCAATCTCTTGCAGCACCCCGCGGATGCCCTGGGCCTGGTATTTGCCTATGAGCGCAGCATGTCGAAAGCGTGTCGGCATGCGATCGATTACACCACAGGGCCCCTGTTTTGCAGGGGCTGGAACCGCGCGCCGGCCTACAATGAAACGATGTTGGACGAGCGAGCCAGAACCCTGCTGAAAGCGCTGGTTGAGCGCTACATCGCCGACGGCCAGCCGGTGGGCTCGCGCACGCTCTCGCGCGCCTCGGGCCTCGACCTGTCGCCCGCCACCATCCGCAACGTGATGGCCGACCTGGAAGAGCTGGGCCTGATCGTCAGCCCCCACACCAGCGCCGGGCGCATTCCCACGGCACGGGGATACCGCTTGTTCGTCGACACCATGCTCACCGCGCAGCCGCTCGACCTGCGCCACGCGGCTCAGCAGCCCCTGGAGAACCAGCTCCAGCCGGACCAGCCGCAGCGCGTGATCGCCAACGCCGCGCAGATGCTGTCCAGCCTGTCGAACTTCGTGGGCGTGGTCACTGCGCCGCGCAAGACCAGCGTGTTCCGCCACATCGAGTTCTTGCGCCTGTCAGAGCGCCGGGTGCTGGTGATCCTGGTCGCGCCCGACGGCGACGTGCAGAACCGCGTCATCGTCACGCAGCACGACTACACCCAGAGCGAACTGGTCGAGGCCAGCAACTATCTCACCGCCCAGTACGCCGGCCTGACCATCGAAGCCGTGCGCGAGCGCCTCAAAGGCGAAGTCGACGCCTTGCGCGGCGAAATCTCCACGCTGATGCAAGCTGCGGTGCAGGCCGGCACCGACGCGATGGAAGACAGCCAGGAGCAGGTGGTCGTCTCCGGCGAACGCAACCTGCTCACCGTGCAGGATTTTTCAAGCGACATGGGCAGCCTGCGCAAGCTGTTCGATCTTTTCGAGCACAAGACGCAGCTCATGCGGCTGCTCGACGTCAGCAGCCGCGCGGTCGGCGTGCGCATTTACATCGGCGGCGAAGGCACGGTGGTGCCGTTCGAGGAGCTGTCGGTCGTCTCGTCGCCGTATGAAGTCAACGGCCAGATCGTCGGCACGCTGGGCGTCATCGGCCCCACCCGCATGGCCTACGACCGCATGATCCAGATCGTCGACATCACGTCCCGGCTCGTCAGCAATGCCTTGAGCGTGAAGTAGGGCGGCGCATTCGGGTCGCGCCCGCTGCCTACAATGCGACCCTTCGGGCCGTTAGCTCAGTCGGTTAGAGCAGAGGACTCATAATCCTTTGGTCGCTGGTTCGAGCCCAGCACGGCCTACCAAACTCCAGTGAAAAGCGGCATTTGCTGCCTCTTTTGTTGATTGATGACGCGAAGCGTGGCCTGGCCGACATCGCGGCCGGGCGCACTTGCGAAGCGGACGCGGCCATCTCCCAGCTTCAGCAACGCCGGCCTGGCGCAACGGCGAAGGGCGCACGCCGCCAAGCCGTCACTGCGAAGGCTGCCAAGAAGCGTGGCTGAGCAGGCTCATCGGGTCGAGCTGACCGCGAGCTTTCTGAAGCGGCTGGACTTGATCGAGGTGCTCTTGGCCGAGGCAGATGCAGCCTTTGCGTTTGATGTCCTGTTGGCTGAATTGCGCGCCACGGGCATTCCGAATCTGGCCCACTTTCCCCGCATCCACTTCCCCGCATCGGCCGTAGCTATCTGGAATACCGGCGACATTCGGCTACCCCGTCACGGTCGTGTTCCCGATCGATGATCTGATGACGATTCTGATGCAGGGGCCGTTCGACAACGATCGCGCCATTGCGGAGTCGGATCCGCTTCGCCGTGGGACACGCCGGCTTCTGACGACTCCCAGCTTTGTTTCGGCGGGGTATACGGCAAGGTACGACCTCGACTTGCTCGGCAAGGTCATGCAGCCGTATGCCCATGCCAAGGTGGGCCTCGTCGGATTGAATACGCTGCCCTACGGGACGATGCAGGCGCTGATGGACGGCCCGCTGGGCGCGGCTCGGGTTGTCGATGCGACCGACATGGTCGATCGGATCAAGGTGCTGAAGAGCGAAGAAGAGCTGGCGCTCATTCGCGGCACCGCTGCGATGCAAGACCGCTGCATGGAGGCGGTTCTCGCGCGGATCGAGCCCGGGATCCGCGACCTGGAGGCGGCGGGTATTGCCGAGCAGTGCGGTCGCGCGCTGGGCAGTGAACAGGGCATCTTTCTGTGCGGATCTTCGCCGGTCGGCCAGGCAACGCCTTTTGGCAACCGCCATATCCAGAACCGTGTCATACGGGAAGGTGACTACTTCAGCCTGCTCATCGAGAGTTCCGGGCCGGGAGGCTTCTACACGGAGTTGGGCCGCACGTTTGTGTTGGGGAAGGCTCCCGGTGACATGCTGGAGGAGTTTGAGTTCACGAAGCATGCACGACAGTTTGTGCTTGACCGGCTGCGCCCGGACGCGAGATGTGCCGATCTATGGAATGACTACAACGCTTTCATGGTCAGTCATGGGCGGCCCGCGGAAGACCGTCTGTTCTGTCATGGACAGGGCTATGACATGGTGGAGCGGCCTTTGGTGCGGTTCGACGAGGACATGCCCATTCGGGCCGGCATGAACATCGTTTGCCATCCCACGTATCTCACCCGCACCACCCTGAGCTGGATCTGTGACAACTACGTGGTGGACACCGAAGGCAAGTTGCAGCGCATCCATGAACTCCCCGAGAAGATCTTCGAAGTAGCCTGATTTGCAGGCAACGGCTCGGCAGGCGCTTGTCGGTGCCGGCCGTGCCTTGGGTGATATCTCAACGCGATGCCTCAGGCGCCATGCCGCCCAGGCACACATACTTGATCTCCAGGAACTCCTCCAACCCGTGGCGCGAACCCTCGCGCCCGAGGCCGGATTGCTTGATGCCGCCGAAGGGCGCTTCGGCCGTGGAGATGAGGCCGGTGTTGACGCCGACCATGCCGGCTTCGAGCCGTTCGGCCACGCGCCAGATGCGGCCGATGTCGCGACTGAAGAAGTAGGCGGCGAGCCCGAACTCGGTGTCGTTGGCGAGTCGCAGCACCTCGTCTTCGGTGTCGAACGGGAAGATCGGTGCGAGCGGCTCGAAGGTTTCTTCCTTGGCGAACAGCATGTCGGCGCGGGCGCCTGCGATCACGGTGGGCTCGAAGAAGAGGCCGCCGAGCGCGTGGCACTTGCCGCCGGCCAACACCCGGCCGCCCTTGGCGATTGCGTCGGCCACATGCTCTTCCATTTTGGCCACCGCCTTGGCATCGATGAGCGGGCCCTGGGTCACGCCGGCGTCGGTGCCGGGGCCGATCTTCAACGCGTTGACCTTCGCGACCAACTGGCAGGTGAAGGCATCGAGCACGCCGCGCTGCACGTACAGCCGATTGGCGCACACGCAGGTCTGGCCGGCGTTGCGGTACTTGGAGATCATCGCGCCCTCGACGGCGGCGTCGATGTCTGCATCGTCGAACACGATGAAGGGCGCATTGCCGCCGAGTTCGAGCGACAGCTTCTTGATCGTGTCGGCCGATTGCCGCATCAGCGTGCGGCCGACTTCGGTGGAGCCGGTGAAGGTGAGCTTGCGCACGGTGGGCGAGCGGGCCATCTCCGCGCCGATGTGCGCGGCCGATCCGGTGATGACCGACAGCAGCCCCGCCGGCACGCCGGCGCGCACGGTGAGTTCGGCGAACGCCAGGGCTGAAAAGGGCGTCTGCGTGGCGGGCTTCACCACCATGGCGCAACCGGCCGCGAGTGCGGGGCCTGCCTTGCGGGTGAGCATGGCGGTGGGAAAGTTCCACGGCGTGATGGCGGCCGTGACGCCAATCGGCTGCTTCAGCGCGAGCAGTCGCCGGTCGCCCGATGGCGCGGGAATCGCTTCGCCATATACGCGCCGAGCCTCCTCCGCAAACCACTCGATGAACGAGGCGGCATAGGCGATCTCGCCTTGGGCTTCGACCAGTGGCTTGCCTTGCTCGGCGGTCAGGATGCGCGCGAGGTCGTCGATGTTCGCCAGCATCAGGTCGTTGAGGCGACGCAGGACCGCCGCGCGTTCCTGGGCCGGCCGGCGTGCCCAGGGGCCTTGCGCCGTCTCGGCCGCGTCGATGGCGCGAACGGTCTCCGCGGTGCCGCACATCGGCACGGTGCCCAGGATGTCGCCGGTGGCCGGGTTGGTGACGGCCACGGTGACGCCGCTGTCGGCTTCGGCCCAGGCGCCGGCGATGAACGCCTGCTGGCGCAGCAGAGAGGGATCTTGAAGCGCAAGCATGGTGTGGGCTGGCATGGAGGCGATCAAACCAGGCCGTCCAGGCCTTTCATGTCCTGCGGCGTGAGCCCGCCGACGCGCGCGTTGATGCGCCCGCGGTTGCTGATGGCGAAAACGAGCACGATTTCGTCGGGCATCGGGCCATCAGCGAAATGCAGCGTCATGGCGTTGTAGAGCGAGCGCACATACAGAGCGTCCTTCGAGGCCATTGGCACATCGAGCAGTGTGCCGGGCCCGCCGATCTTGGTGACTGAAGAGATCCATGCCTTGCCGCCGCCGATGGCCCGGCGCAGCGGCTCCGCAGCGGGCGTGGTGAGCAGCGCATTGGCATGTTCCTGCTCGCCGCCCAGGCCCACGACGCCGGCCTTGCCGTACGACATGACCGAGTCGTCTCCCCAGGCTTCCATCAGCCGCTCGGCCATCTTTGCGCCGAGCGCGGGGCTCGCATCGATCATGGGTTGGAGGTCCTCGACATAGCGGCCGGCATACGGGTTCGCGACGAATGCGGCGATGGCGGCTTTGCGCAAGGGCGTGTCACTGGGGCGGCCGGCTTCTTCCAGCCGGTGCTCGACGAAGGATTGCCAGCGGCGAACGTGAAGGTCCATGGGATTCGGCTCCGTGTGAAGAGAGCGCCGATTCTGGCGAGCGCGCTGCAGAGCACAAATGAGATGTCGTCATGTCCAGCATGAGTCATTTCGATTTGGCGAAGCGGGGTGTGACTTCCATACTTGCCGCCACTGATTCACAGCACGACATCCCGACCCACCCCAGCATGACGAACGACGACGCGATCTTCTACGACGTGGAGACGGCCACCCCCGAGGACCTGCGTGCCCTGGGCCTGGACCACAACCCGTTCACCGCGCTCGTGGTGCCGCGCCCGATCGGGTGGATCAGCACTGTGTCGGCCGCCGGCGTTGCCAACCTCGCGCCGTTCTCGTTCTTCAATGCCGCCTGCCAGTCGCCGCCGATCGTCATGTACTGCCCGAATGCGCGGCACGCCGACGGTGGCTGCAAGGATTCGCTGCAGAACGCGCGTGACACCGGTGAGTTCGTCGTCAACCTGGCCACCTGGGCCTTGCGCGACAAGCTCAATACCAGTTCGGCCACCGCGCCGCGTTCGGTGGATGAGTTCGAACTCGCGGGCCTCACGAAGCTGGCATCCCGCCGTGTGGCCGTGCCGCGCGTGGCCGAGGCGCCGGCGCACCTGGAATGCAAGGTGCTGAAGATCGTCGACCTCACGGTGGATGAGCGCAGCCCCGACAAGAACACCGCGGTGTTCGGCGTCGTGGTGGCGGTGCACATCTCGCGCGGCCTGCTGGTGGACGGGCGCGTGGATGCCCTGCGCTGCGACCCGCTGGCGCGGCTCGGATACCTCGACTACGGGCGGCTGGGCGAGATCGACGCGATGCCCCGGCCGTCCTGGCCTTTGAGCGCCGGCTGATTGCGGCACCGCAGCAAGCAAGTTCCAACACATCCTGGAGAACCGATGGGAAAGAAAGTCAACGAGTTCGTCACCCACTGGGGGCCGTCGATCAACGATTGGTCGGAAGGCGAACGGCGCTGGACCACCGAACGCGATGAAGATCTGCTGCGCGCTGCCGCCAAGGGCGGCCGCAAGATGGACAAGATCTCGCTGGACGAGGTGTTTGCCGAAGGCGTGGTCACAGGCGTGGACATGGTCAACGGCTACATGCCGCTCGCCCTCTACGCGAACGAGGACGTCATCATCGAAGTGGCCAACTGCGACCGCGAGCAAGGCGGCTGGCACCGCAACCTGGGCGCCGACGAGTGGGTGTTCCAGTACCGCGGCAGCCGCACCATCGAAAGCGAGACCGGCGGCTGCACGATCAACGAGGGCGAGATGTCGGTCATCCCGCGCGGCGTGGCGCACAAGAACGTCGGCCACGGCCCCAACATCGAGATCACCATCTACGCGCGCAAGACGCTCAAGCGCCTCGCGCCGCTGGACGCGGAGAAGGCGCGCGAGCGCATGCGGTTGCGGGAGGGCGTGCCCGTCATGCCGCCGCTGTCCCTTGACGACGACGTGGAGTGAGCCATGGCCATGCACCATTTCTTTCCGGGGAACTACCGCTGGTCGTACAACACGCTGCTGTCCTTCTCGGCCGGCTGCCAGCTGGGCGATTTCACGCTGATCTATCCGCGCCTGCTCGAGGCCAATGGCGACGACGCGCAATGGCATCGCCACTGGGCGTGGCTGGCCGGCGTGCTGGAGCAGCGCGCCAACGCCGGGTCGGCGCAAACGCGCTCCGAGAACATGTTCCTCTCGGCGCTGTATCACACCATCTCCGAGCACTTCGTCGCGCCGCAAGACCCGCTGCGCCTGGCCTCCTACCGGGAGGTGCTGCGCACCTTCGACCAGGGGCGCGAGAGCGCGCCGCACACGGTCGAGCGCGTGGAAGTGCCATTCGAAGGCGGGTCGCTGCCCGCGTACTTCATGCCCGGCGAAGGGGACGGTCCGCGCCCGGTGGCGATCTTCATCTGCGGCCTCGACACCACGAAGGAGCTTTGGTACCTGCGGGCGCGCACGCAGTTCGCGCAACGCGGCATCTCGGCACTGTTCATCGACACCCCGGGCATCGGCGAGGCGCTGCGCCTGCGCCACCTGGTGACGCGGCACGACTACGAGAAGCCGGTGGGCGCGGCGGTGGACTGGCTGGCCGGGCGCAAGGACGCCGTCGACCCGAAGCGCATCGGCCTCGTCGGGTCGAGCCTGGGCGGCTACTACGTGGCGCGGGCCACCGCGTTCGAGCCGCGTATCCGCGCCACCGTGGCGTGGGGCGCGATCTACGACTACCACAAGGTGTGGGTGGACCGCGTCACCCAGGGCGGGTCGATCGCCGCACCGCGCTTCCAGCTGATGTACATCACCGGCAAGGACACGATGGAGGCCGCGATCGACCATGTGCGCGATTTCCGTATCGCACCCTTCGCGGCGCGCATCACCGCGCCGTTCCTGATCATGCACGGCAGCGAAGACTTGCAGGTGCCGATGAGCGATGCGCACGCCATGCTGGAGGCGATCGCATCGGAAGACAAGGACATGATCGTCTTCGACGGCGAGAACGGCGGCGCAGCGCACACCCAGTTCGACAACCACCTGCCCGCGCTGCAGCGCTGTGCGGACTGGATGAAGCAACGACTCGCGGCCTGAGCCGCGGACAAGGAGACACGATGCACGAAGTCACCACTTCCAAGCCGGGACTGCCATCCGACATCCCGCACCACGTGCCGTTCGTCGCGGGCCGCTGGCTCGAAACGCCGCCCGGCGGCTTCATCGACGACCGCAATCCCGCCACCGGCGAGGTGTTCGCACGGGTCGGCCAATGCGGCGCCGCAGAGGTCCGCGCTGCGGTGGATGCGGCCGCCCGCGTGCAGCGCGAGTGGGACGCGATGGTCGCAGCCGACAAGGAGGCGGTGTTCCTGCGCGCCGCCACCATCCTGGAAACGCGCCGCCAGGAGTTCGTGAGCGTTCTGGTGGACGAATCGGGCTCGGTGTTCGGCAAGGCCATGTTCGAGACCGCCTATGTGATGGACCTGCTGCGCAGCGCGGCCGGCCTCGTGCGGCGCGAGCGCGGCGACGTGCTGCCGCTCACGCAGCCCGGGCAGTTCGGCATGTCGGTGCGCCGCCCCTTGGGGGTGATCGCCGGCATCTCGCCCTTCAACGCGCCGTTCCTGCTGGCGATGAAGAAAGTGGTGTTCGCGCTGGCCGCCGGCAACGGTTTCGTGCTCAAGCCCTCGGAAGAAACGCCGGTGATCGGCCTGATGATTGGCCAGCTTTTTCAGGAAGCCGGCTTGCCGGCCGGCCTGCTGAGCGTGGTCACCGGCCCCGCCAAGGAGATCGGCGAGGCGCTGATGGCCGACCCGCGCGTGCGCATGATCACGTTCACGGGTTCCACGCGTGTTGGCAAGTTGCTGGCGGTGGAGGCCGCCAGGCACATGAAGCGCATCACGCTGGAGCTTGGCGGCAAGAGCCCGCTGATCGTGCTCAAGGACGCCGACCTCGACTACGCGGCGCGCGCCGCGGCCTTCGGCATCTTCTTCCACCAAGGGCAGGTCTGCATGGCGACCTCCCGCGTGATCGTGGAAGAGCCGGTGCGCGAGGCCTTCAGCGAGCGCCTCGCCCGCATTGCGCAGAGCATCAAGGTCGGCAGCCCGCGCGAGCACGACACCGTCATCGGCCCGCTGATCCGCGCCTCGCAGTGCGATGTGATCGACCAGCAGATCGAGGCGGCGCGCGCCGGCGGCGCCCAGCTGCTGACGGGCGGCCGCCACGAGGGCAGCTTCTACCAGCCCACCGTGCTCACGGCGGTGAACGAATCGATGGGCATCTTCCACGATGAAAGCTTCGGCCCCATCACCTCGGTGATCGGCGCGGCGGACTCGGAAGAGGCACTTCGGCTGGCGAACGAGACCAGCTACGGCCTGTCATCGGGCGTCATCACCAACGACATGCAGAAAGCCTTCGACATCGCGCTGCGCCTGGATGCCGGCATGGTGCACATCAACGACACCACGGTGCTCGACGAACCCCACGTGCCCTTCGGCGGTATCAAGAACAGCGGGGTCGGACGCGAAGGCGGCCGGTGGTCGCTGGACGAGATGAGCGAGGTCAAGTGGATCACGCTGCAGATGGGCCAGCGCCAGTTCTTTATTTGAAGTTGCCAATGAACACCTCATTTGAACTGCCGGTTGATCATTCGACGGCGCACTACTTCCTCGAGGGCTTGAACGAACTGGGGATCGAGTACCTGTTCTCCAACCTCGGCACCGACCACGCGCCGCTCATCGAGGAGATGGCGCGCTGGCGGCGCGAAGGCCGGTCTTTCCCGGAACTGATTCTGTGCCCGCACGAGAGCACCGCGATCCACATGGCGATCGGCTACGCGATGGTGACCGGGCGAGGCCAGGGCGTGTTCGTGCATGTGGATGCGGGCACTGCCAACGCGGCAATGGGCATGCACAACGCCTGCCGCGGCCGCGTGCCGGTGCTGTTGATGGCGGGCAAGGCACCGTACACCTCGCGCGGCGAATTGCCCGGCACGCGCGACACGCTGGTGCACTTCATTCAAGAGCCGTTCGACCAAGCCGCGCTGGTGCGGCCCTATGCCAAATGGGACTACACCTTGCCGTCGGGCGTCACGACCAAGGAGGTGCTGCGCCGCGCCGACACGCTGATGCACTCCGATCCACCCGGGCCGGTCTACCTGATGTTCGCCCGTGAGACGCTGACGGAACGCTGGACGCCCGAGCAGGTGAAAAGCTACGCGGCGATCGACCACGGGCGCACGACGCCGCACGGTGTGGACCCGGCGCTGGTGGATGCCATCGCGCAGCGGCTGCTGGCGGCTGAGCGTCCGGCGCTGTACACCACCTACGGCGGGCGCAACCCGGCGTTCGCCGCGGTGGCCGACGAACTGGCGCGCCTGGTGGGCATGCGGGTGTTCTCCACCCATGCCCGCTACGTCAACATCCCGACCACGTCGCCGTGTTGTGCCGGGTTCTTCGATACCGAGCAGGTGGAGCAAGTGGACGTGGGCCTGCTGGTGGATGTGGACGTGCCCTACCTGCCGTGCCTGAACACGCCTTCTGCCGGGTCGTTCTGGGCGCATGTGGATGTCGATCCGCTCAAGACCGGCACGCCGATCTGGAACTTCCCCGCGCAGCTGCGCATCCAGGCCGATGGCACCACGGTTCTCAAGCAGGTGATCGAGCGTGTGAAGGCCTTGGCCGACCCCGCCACGCAGACCCGTTTTGCCCGCCGCATGAAAGCGCTCCAGGCCGCGCATGGCCAGCGGCAGGAGACGCTGGCCCGCCGTGCGGCGAACCCCGGCGTGGCCGGCGCGATCGACGTGAACCACTTGTTTGCCGAAGTGGCCCGCCACGTCGAGCCGAAAGACATCGTGGTCGCCGACGCGGTGCGCTACGCGTTCGAGATCATGGAGCAGGTGCCGCGCACCGAGCCGGGCTCGTTCGTCGGGTTGACCGGCGCCGGCCTGGGCTTCTCGGGCGGGGCCGCGCTGGGCGCCAAGCTGGCCGCGCGAGACCGCATGGTGGTGTGCTTCGTCGGCGACGGCGGTTTCTACTTCAACAGCCCACTGTCTGCGCTGGCTGTGGCGGCGCGATACGACCTGCCGCTGCTCACCGTCATCGTGGACAACGGGGGTTGGAAGGCGGTGAAGGATTCCACGTTGTCGGTGTACCCGAAGGGCGAAGCCTTCGACGCCGACGAGTACGGCGCGAAGTTTGCGCCGCCGATGGACTTGAGCAAACTCGCCGCGTGCGCCGGCGCGCACGGCGAAAAGATCGATTCACCCGAGGCGCTGCCCGAGGCGATGGCACGCGCCGTGCAAGAAGTTCGCAATGGCCGCTCGGCCATCCTGCAAGTGTGCGTAACGCCACTCTGACGCGACTCGAAAGGTTCCCATGAAACTTGCCATCGTCAACATCGGCCGCATCGTGACCGGCGACTGGCGCGAGCCCATCGTCGCCGGTGACGCCCTCTTCATGGAGGGCGGCCAGATCACGCAGGTGGGGCATCTGAGCGCGTCCGAAGTCGAGCGTGCCGACGTGGTCATCGACGCCGGCGGCGTGACCGCGATTCCCGGCTTGATCGACTCGCAGGTGCACAACACCTTCGGCGACTACACGCCGCGGCAAAAGACGGTGGGCTTTCTGGAAAGTTACGTGCACGGCGGCGTCACCACGGCGATCAGCGCTTCCGAGGTGCATGTGCCGGGCCGCCCGAAGGACCCGGAAGGCGTGAAGGCGCTGGCCGTGGCCGCGCTGAAATGCTTCGAGACCTACCGCCCCGGCGGCATGCGTGTGCATGCGGGTTCCATCATCCTGGAACCCGGCTTGCGCGAGGCCGATTTCGCCGAGGTCGCCGCCAAGGGCGTCTGGCTGGCCAAGGCGGGGTTCGGTGCGGTGCGCTCGCCTTACGAGTACGCAGAGATGGTGGGCTGGGCGCGCCAGCATGGCATGGTCACCACGGTGCACACCGGCGGGTCATCGATCCCCGGGTCGTCGGGCATCTGGGCCGACCATCTCATCGCGATGAAGCCGCACGTCTCGTTCCACGTGAACGGTGGCCCGGTGGCCATGCCCGACGAAGATTTTCCGAAGCTGGTGCACGAGTCCGACATCGCCTTGCAGGTGTGCACGGCGGGCAACCTGCGCACCGCGCTGATGCTCGGCGACATGGTGCGCGAGGCCGATGCGTTCGACCGCTTCCTCATCGCCACCGACACGCCCACCGGCAGCGGCATCATGCCGCTGGGCATGATGTACACGATCACCCACCTCGCGAGCCTGACCGGCATGCCGGTGGAATGGGCGATCGCGGCGGCCACCGGCAACAATGCCCGCGTGTACGGGCTCAACAACGGATTCATCGCGGCCGGCAAGGATGCCGACGTCGTGCTGCTCGACGCCTGCGTGGGCGGCTCCACGTCCGACCCGCTCGACGCGTTGAGGAACGGCGACATCGCGGCCGTGGCCGCGGTCGTCACCGATGGCGTGCCGCGCTTCGTCGGCAAGAGCCGCAATACCCCCGCGCCGATCCGCAGCGTGAGGGTGGTGCGTTGCAGCATCCCGCAAGACTTCTCCGGCACGGCGCACTAGGGCCTGTTCACGTGTCCGAACTGCACTCTGCGCAACCGAACCACCAGGCCACCACTTGCTTTCCATGCCATGACTGATTCGTCCTCGTCCGCCGCTCACACCGCCAAGTCTTCGGGCGAGGTGCCTGTCGTCATCGTCGGCGGCGGCCCCGCGGGTCTGACGCTCGCGCTGGAACTCGGGCGCCGCGGCGTCGGCTGCGTGCTCTTCGAGGAAGACGTGGCGCCGCCGTGGTTCCCGAAGGCCAACTCCTCCACCGCGCGCACGATGGAGCATTACCGCCGGCTCGGCATCGCCGACGAGATCCGCGCCTCCGGCCTGCCGCTCGACTATCCGCAGGACGTGAGCTACGTCACCCGCTACACCGGCGGGTGGGAAGTGGCGCGCCTGCACGGCATGACGCGCAGCGATGTCGCGCAGGGCGCCGCGCGCGACGACCCCGCCTGGCCGACGCCGGAGCCGTTGCACCGCACCAACCAGATCTTCATCGAGTCGGTGCTGAAAACGCACGCGGAACGCCACGCCAGCATCGACTTGTGCTTTGGCTGGCGCGTGCTGTCGATCGACGCCTGCGACACGCATGTCGACGTGCTCGCCGCCGATGTGGGCACCGGCGAAGAGCGCCGCGTGCGCTGCCAGTACCTCGCCGGCTGCGACGGCCCGCGCAGCATGGTGCGCAAATCGCTGGGCATCGAGTACGAGGGCGTCTCGGGCGAGAAGCGCAAGTTCATGGGCGGCACCATGCTGGCCTCGCTGGTGGACATGCCCACCTTCTACGATGCCGTGGGGCAGGACCGCGCGTGGCAGTACGTGGCGGTGAACGCCGAGCGCCGAGGGCTCGTCATTGCGATCGACGGCCACAGCCGCTTCACCTTCCACACCCAGTTGCCGGAGGCCGGAACCGGCACGCAGGCCTGGGTGGAGGAGTCGCTGCGACTGACCATCGGCAAGGAGATTCCGTTCAACATCGTCGCGATGGCCGAGTGGACGGCCGGCTTCACCCTCGTGGCCAAGCAGATGGCGTGCGGGCGTGCCTTCCTGCTCGGCGACGCGGCGCACCTGTTCACGCCCACCGGCGGCCTGGGCTACAACACCTCGGTCGACGATGCCTGCAACCTCGGCTGGAAACTGGCTGCCGTGTGCAAGGGCTGGGGCGGACCGCCATTGCTTCAAAGCTATGAAACCGAACGGCGCCCCACCGCGCAACGCAACACCACGTTCGCGCGCCGTTCGGCCGATACGCTTGGGCTGATCGACGTGACGCCCGAGCACGAAGCGCCGGGCCCGGAAGGCGATGCGTTGCGCGCCGACCTGGGCGCCAAGCTGAACGAGCATGCGCGCAAGGAGTTCAACATCCCCGGCATCCAGTTCGGCGTGTTCTATGGCGACTCGCCGGTGGTGGCAGGTGATGGCAGCCCGCCACCGGTGGACGACCCTTATGTCTACACGCCGAACAGCGTGCCGGGCGCGCGCGCGCCGCACTGTTGGCTGTCGGACACCGAATGCCTGTACGACCGCTTCGGCCCCGAGTTCACGTTGCTGCACCGGCTCGGCGCCGATGTGGCCCGCTTCGAAGCCGCGGCCCGCGCACAAGGCGTGCCGCTGGCCTTGGTGCCGATCGACGGCACCGATACGCAGGCGCTGTACCCGCGCCGCTACACGCTGGTCCGCCCCGACCAGCACATCGCCTGGCGCGGCGACGACGATCTTGACGCAAGCGCCGTGCTCGCCACGGCAACGGGCCGTGCCGCGTGACAGGCGGGACGGCCCGATATCCCTGAATCCCCACCTGGCATCTGATGGAGACATTCATGAAAAAACTGATCTCGATGACCGTAGGCATGTTGATGATCGCGGGTGCGCACGCGCAGAGCGCTCCGCCGGTGAAGATCGGCATGATCACCACCTTGTCCACTGCGGCCGGCTATCTCGGCGAAGACATCCGCGATGGCTTCCAGATTGCGCTCGACCAAGGCAACGGGGCGCTCGGCGGGGTGCCGGTGCAGTTGAGCGTGGCCGATGATGCGCTGAACCCGAACATCTCGAAGGAGCAGGTCACGCGCATGCTGGAGCGCGAGCGCATCAATGTCTTCACCGGCGCAGTGTTCTCGCAGACCACCTTGTCGATCCAGCCGGAAATCATGCGGGCCGGCGCGTTCTTCGTCAGTTCGAATACCGCACCGCTCGCCCTGGACGGCGCCAACTGCAAGCCCAACTACTTCGTGGCCAGCTGGCACAACACCGGGCAGTTCGAGGCCGCCGCTGCTGCGGCCAACCATACGCAGCCCAACCGCATGATGCTGGTGGTGGCCAACTTCAACGGGGGGCGCGAGGCGATCGCGTCCTTCCGAGAGCACTACAAGGGCAATATCGTCGGCGAGATGATGGTCAAGATGAACCAGACCGACTATGCCGCCGAGGTGTCGCAGATCCGCGCTGTGCAGCCCGATGCGATCTTCACCTTCCTGCCCGGCGGCATGGGCGTGAGCTTCCTGCGGCAGATGCACCAGGCTGGCATGCGCAACATCAAGTTCTATTCCGGCATGACGGTGGACACGCGGCTGATGCAGGCCGTGGGCGATGCGGCCATCGGCTCGGTCGGCAGCACGTTCTGGCACACCGACCTCGACAATGCCGCGACCAAGAAGTTCGTGGTCGACTTCGTGCGCAAGTACAAGCGCGAGCCCACGACCTACGCGGCCCAGGGGTACGAATCCGCGCTCCTCATCGGTGCCGCGCTCAAGGCCAGCGGCGGCAAGGCCGAGGGCGACGCGTTCCGCAATGCCTTGCGCACCGCCAAGTTCGAGTCGCTGCGCGGCAACTTCTCGCTCGCCCAGAACCAGCACCCGGTGCAGGACTGGTACGAGACCGAGATCGTGCGGGGTGCCGATGGCAAGCCGGTCATGCGCACGGTGCGCAAGGTGCTGACGGCGCAACGCCCGCCGCTGGCGTCGCTGTGCAAGATGGAAACCGCAGCGCGCTGACGCGCGGCCGCTTCTCAGAGAGTCATGTCAATCCTCGTCATTGAGCAACTTCTGAACGGCATCCAGCTGGGGATGATGCTGTTTCTCATGGCCGCGGGCCTCACGCTGGTCTTCGGCGTGATGGGCATCATCAACCTGGCCCATGGTTCGCTGTACATGATGGGCGCGTACGCCGCAGGCGCGACGGTGATGGCCACGGGGTCTTTCGTGCTGGGCCTGCTGGCGGCCATTGTGGTCTCCGCGGTGCTGGGCGTGCTGCTGGAGTTCACGGTGTTCCGCCGCCTCTATGGGCGCGGACACCTGGACCAGGTGCTCGCCACGTTTGCGCTCACGCTGATCTTCAACGGGCTGGCGCGCATGCTGTTCGGGCGCCAGCCGTTTCAGATCGACATGCCGTCGTACCTGAGCGGGATCATCGAGGTGGGCGATCTGGTGTACCCGGTCTACCGGCTCGTCTTCATCCTCATGGGTGCGGCGCTGGCGCTGAGCTTGTACATGATTCTCACGAAGACGCGCGTCGGCATGCTGGTGCGCGCGGGGTCCACCCATCCCATCATCGTGTCGGCGCTGGGCGCGAACCTGGCACGCCTGTTCGCGTTCATCTTCGGGCTGGGCGCGGTGCTCGCCGGCATTGCCGGTGCGCTGGTCGGCCCCATCCAGGCGGTGGATGCCGGCATGGGCGAGTACGCCGTGGTGCTGGCGTTCGTGGTGATCGTGGTCGGGGGCGTCGGCTCGGTGCGTGGTGCCTTCGTCGCCGGGCTGCTGGTGGGCATCATCGACACGCTCGCGCGTTCGTTGATGCCGATGTTCCTGCAGTCGGTGCTCGATGCGTCGCTCGCGTCGACCTTTTCATCCATTCTGGGCCCGGCCGCGATCTACATCCTGATGGCGCTGGTGCTGCTGTTCAAGCCTACCGGCCTGATGGGAGGCAAAGTCTGATGCGCCGCTACCGTTATCAACTCATTGCGCTCGCCATCCTCGCGCTGCTGCCGCTGGTGGCGATGGTGCTGGACGAGCCCTTTCTCATCTCGATCGCCACGCGCATCCTGATCATCGGCACGGCGGCCATCGGCATTGACCTGCTGGTGGGGCTGGGCGGGTTGGCCAGCCTCGGCCACGCCCTGTTTTTCGGCCTGGGCGCCTACCTCACCGTGATGTTCAACACCATCGGCGCCGACCATCCCGCCTGGCAAGTGATCGGCCGCGAGGCCTTGCTCGCGTGGCCGATCACGCTGCTGATCGTGGGCGCGGTGGCCACCGTGCTGGGCTACCTGTGCCTGCGTGCGCGGGGATTCCAGTTCATCATGATCACGCTGGCTTTCGCGCAGATGTTCTATCTGATCGTCACCTCCACGGCAGCGTTCGGCGGGGACGAAGGGTTCCGCATGCCTTTGCGCCAGGAGCTGGCCGGCCTGTCGCTGGCCGACGCGACCGGTTTCTATTGCGTCTGCCTGATCGTGGTGGCCGGCGTGCTGGCGCTGGCCTACATGCTGGCGGATTCACGCTATGGCACGGTGCTCAAGGGCATCCGCCAGAACGAGCGGCGGATGTCGTTCCTCGGCTACCGCACCCAGCGCTATCTTCTGTGCGCTTTCGTGCTTGCGGCGCTGGTGGCCGGCCTGGCCGGCATGTTGCTGGCGAACCAGAACCGCTTTGCCAGCCCGAGCGCGTTGTCATGGATCCAGTCGGGCGATTTCCTGATCATGGTGCTGATCGGCGGGCTGGGCACCTTGCATGGCGGCCTCATCGGCGCGGCGGTCTTCATTCTGCTGGAGCAGGTCCTGTCGGGCTGGTTCCAGGACTGGCAGCTGTTCCTCGGTGTGCCGCTGCTGCTGCTGGTGCTGTTCGCCAAGCATGGCATCGACGGCCTGTTCACCCGGAGGGCCACCCGTGAGTAGGCCGTTGCTCGAAGTGGACCGCCTGCACAAGACCTTCGGCGCCCTGGTCGCGACCGACCAATGTTCGCTGTTGGTGGCCGAAGGCGAGATCCATGCCTTCATCGGGCCGAACGGTGCGGGCAAGACGACGCTGGTGGCGCAGATCTCCGGCGAGTTGCAACCCGATGCCGGTACGCTGCGATTCGACGGCGAAGACATCACCCGCAGCACGGTGCAGCACCGGGTTGAGCGGGGGTTGGTGCGCTCGTTCCAGATTCCGCTGGTGTTTCGCGAGTGGACGGTGCTGGAGAACGTGTCGATCGCGGTGCAGGGCCGTGACCGCCACAGCTTCCGTTTCGTGCGCCGCGCTGCGGGAGACCGGTCGCTGGTGGACCCGGCCATGGCGTGCCTGGCCAGCATCGAGCTGGATCACCGCGCGAACGTGCGCGTCTCGGATCTGTCGCATGGCGAGATCCGGCAGCTGGAGATCGCGATGAGCCTGGCCTTGCAGCCGAAGCTGTTGCTGCTCGACGAACCCATGGCCGGCATGGGCCAGGCCGATTCGCGGCGCATGACGCAGTTGCTCGGCAAGCTGCGCCGGCAGGTGACGATGCTGCTGATCGAGCACGACATGGATGTCGTGTTCTCCCTCTCTGACCGCGTGACCGTGCTGGCGCATGGGCGGCCGATCGCCTCCGGCTTGCCGGAGGCGGTCCGCAACGACGCCGAGGTGCGGCGCGTCTACCTCGGCAAGGAGAAGCAGCATGCTTGAGATGAAAGGCGTGTCGTCCGCCTATGGGGGCTCGCAGGTGCTGTTCGACATCGACTTCGAGATCGCCGAAGGCGAGGTCGTGGCGCTGATGGGGCGCAACGGCATGGGCAAGACCTCGCTTGTGCGCACGCTGCTGGGCATGCCGCCGATCACGCGCGGGCGCGGCAGCATCCGCTTCGGTGGCGAAGAGGTGTCCGGCTGGCCCAGCTATCGCGTGGCGCAGCAAGGCATCGGGCTCGTGCCCGAAGGCCGGCAGGTGTTCAGCCTGCTGTCGGTGGAGGAGAACCTGGTGGCCACCGCCCGCACGCCGGTGAACAAGCGGGGCAGCGGCTGGACGCTGCAGCAGGTGTTCGGCCTGTTCCCCCGGTTGCAGGAGCGACGCGCGCAGAACGCGAGCCAGCTCTCCGGGGGCGAGCAGCAGATGCTGGCGATCGGCCGCGCGCTGATGACCAACCCGCGCCTGCTGGTGCTCGACGAGGCCACCGAAGGCTTGGCGCCGCTGGTTCGCGAGGACATCTGGCGGGCCATTGGCGAGTTGCGCAAGAACGCGATCGGCATCCTGATCATCGACCAGTCGGTGGAGCAGGTGTCAGCGGTGTCGGACCGCTGCTACGTTCTGGAGAAGGGGCGGGTCGTGCAATGCTTGACGGCGTCGCAGCTGCGGGCCGACGCGAGTGCGGTGGAGTGCTATCTGCACATTTAGGCCCTAGGCATGCGGGCGCGGCGCCCGGTATTTGGCAGAAGGAGGGGGTATGTTTGTCTATAACGCCTGGTATGTCGCGGCCTGGTCCGGCGACGTGACGATCGAGCAGCCGTTGTCACGCCGGATCCTGGGCCGGCCGGTGGTGCTGTATCGCACCGCATCGGGGCAGGTGGGTGCGCTGGAAGACCGCTGTTGCCACCGCGGGCTGCCGCTGTCGATGGGGCGGGTGGATGGCGATCGGCTGCAGTGCAGCTACCACGGGCTGGAGTTCGACGTTGCCGGGCGCTGTGTCCGCATCCCGGGCCAGGACCGCGTGCCCGAGCACATGAAGGTGCGCAGCTATCCGGTGGCCGAGCAAGACCGTCTGATCTGGATCTGGACGGGCGACGCCGAGCGCGCCGACGTGTCCCGGATTCCGTCCTTTCCTTATCACGACGATCCGAAGTGGCCGTTCATTCCCTACACGCAGCCGGTGGCCTGCGGCTACCAGCTCATCATCGACAACCTGCTCGACCAGACGCACGTGGCCTACGTGCACGGCAAGACGATCGGTGGCAATGCCGCGGGCCATGCGGTGGCCGACATGGAGATCGTCGCGACGCCGCGCGGCATGCGCTTCATGCGCTGGCTGGCCAATGCGCCGCCGCCGCCGGCTTATGTGATGGCCGACATCGGCATCACGGCCGACACGCGCGTGGACCGCTGGGCCGAGTTCGAGTTCGTCGGGCCGTGCTCGGTGTTGCAGTTCGTCGGCGGCCTGCCGGTGGCGCGCGATGCCCGCGGCACCGGCGAGCGCGAAGGCGGCTGGGCGCTGCGCATCATGCACAACATCACCCCTGCCACCGAGACCACCTGCCACTACTTCTGGGGCGCCTGCCATGGCTTCCGCCAGGACGACCCGCAGGTCACGCAGTGGATGTTCGAGCAGATCCAGTCGACCTTCCAGGAAGACGAAGTCATCCTGGAAGCCCAGCAGCGCCGCATTCTGGAAGTGCCGGGCCCGCTGACGGCCACCAAGCACGACGCCGCCCGCGTGCGGGCCGACCAGGCCTTGCAGCGCATGCTGGCCGAAGACCGCACGTTGCGGGGAGGCGGCGCCGCGGGCTGACCTGGCGCACAAGTCGCCTTGCGCGCCGGCCCGCGCCAGGCGGGCCTGTCTCGTTCAGCGTCCGATCGCGCCCGCATTGAACGCCGGCTCGGCGGCGTTCTGGATCAGGATGCGTGTGCGGCCCGGTCCGCGGGCATCGAGGCAGGCGGCCTTGAACAGCTCGATCGCGTTCATCTTGATCGTGCGCTTGTGCACCAGCCCGATGTCGACCATCAGGGGTTGCTCGTCGTGCCGCAGCAGCGCAAGCCGGTTGGCGCGCGCCTCTTCCGCGAGTGCGTAGACCGGCATCAGCGCCGCGGCGTTGCCCAATGCCACGATGCGCTTGATGAACTGCGCATCGTTCGATTCGGTCTGCACCAGCGGGTAGCCGCCGCTGGGCAGGAACAGGTCGTCGGTGATCTTGCGCGTGCCGCTGCCGGGTGCGAACAGCACGAAGGGGTAGTTGCGCAGTTCGTCCAGCGTCACCACCGACTGCGCGGCCAGCGGGTGCGAGCGGGCGACGATGAACGCATGCTCGGTGCTGCCGAGCATGAGGCGGGTGAGCTGAGGGTGTTCTTCGCCGAAAGGCGTGAATGCCACGTCGGCGGTGCCGGCCAGTACGCGGCGCACTGCTTCTTCAGCCGTCTCGGTGGCGCGGATGATCAGTTCGATCTCGGGGTAGCGCGTCATGAACGCTTCGCACAGGTCGCCGAGCAGGTAGATGATGGCCATGTTGCTGGCGGCCACGCGCAGCATGCCGGTCACCGGGCCGGTCTTGGCCTTGAGAAAGCGAGCTTCCAGTGCATCGAGTTCGGCAAAGATGCGCACGGCAGACTTCAGTAGCGCAGCACCTGCCGGCGAGGGGTAGACCTTCGGCCGCGCACGGATGATGAGCGTTTCTTCCAGATGTTCTTCGAGGTGGCGCACCTGATGGCTCAACGCCGACTGGGTGATGCCGAGCCGTTCTGCCGCTTCGCTGAAGCTGCCTGTCTCCGCAATCGCCTGCAAAGCGCGAAGCTGCTTGATCTCCATGGTGTGGCGCCGCCAGTGACGGTCTGAATAGTTGGGTGCAAGGATAGTCGGATTGGTGCCTTCGCGCTTTGCCGATGCAGGTGGATGGCGCATGGCAAAGAGCACCCGCCGGGCAGGTGGCCCGGTGGATGCCGATGTGGTGCGGAAACGGTGCGGCGGTGAAGTGATGCCACGGCCGATGGGGGGCTTTCCCGTCGCAAGTCTCGGGCCCGAGTGGAGGCGGGCCCTACGCCGTCAACAGGGCCTTCAACTTCGCGCGTTCGGTGTTGATTTCATCGGCGGTGCGCACGCCCATCCGGCGCAGAACCGGCAGCGGCGGGCACCAGCCTTGCATGCTGTGCTGCATCAGGAACGCCGCCACGCCCAGTGGCAGCACCAGCCACGCGCGGTTGCGCGTGATGCCCAGCGTGGTGCCCAGCAGAACGAGCGACGCCGCGCCGGTTTCGAGGCAGCGCTCGACGTCCCACTCGTGGTCGAGTTCGCGCAGGCGCGACTCGACGGACAACGGGCCTTCGGCGTGCAGCCGGTCCACGCGGGCTTCCATCTCGGCGCGGATGCGCGCGTTGATCTCGGGCGCCGTGTTGGCGGTGACGCGGGTGGCGGTGGAGGCGAGCAGGGTCATGGCGTTTCCTTCCGGTGTGCGGGCGCAGCGGGCGGTGCGCTGCGGTGAAGGACAACATACGTGCAGTGCGGGGGCGGTGAACAGCGGACAAGCCGCTTTCGCGCCCGCAGGCATGTCCTACACACCGGCATGTGCGAGGGCGCGTGCCGGCGGCTCAGGCCGCTTCGCGGCAGGTGCGGCAGACGCCTTTGATCTCGATGCTTTGTGCCGCGAAGCCGTGGGCCTGGCCGGCCAGTTGCTGCTGCAGCCCGGCAAACGTGGCGTCGTCGTGCCATTCGGTGACTTGCCCGCACTGGGTGCACACCAGCATCACGCTCGCATGGTGGTCGTGCTCGCCATCGCAGGCGACGAAGGAGTTGTTGGCGTCGACGCGGTGCACCAGGCCTTGGTCGACCAGGAAGTCGAGCGCGCGGTACACGGTCATGGGCGCGACGCGGCCGCGTCGCGCGGCGAGGTCTTCTTGCAGGTCGTAGGCTTTGGCCACGCCATTGCGGCGCAGCAACAGCTCGAAGACGTCGCGCCGCAGGTCGGTGAGTTGGCCGCCGTGGGTCTCGCAGTGCTGCTGCGCGCTGGCGAGCTTGCGCTGGATCGTGGCTGCGGAGGCTTCGCGAGCCCCGGCCTTGCCCTTGGGGGCGTGGGTGTGGGGACGTTCGGCGCGCATGGCTGCAGTTTATCCGGGGGGCGCCTGACGGGTACGAGGGCGATGGCGGCGCAGTGCCGCACCGAGACCGGCCGCCAGCAGCAGCCCGACGACGATGCACGGCCCGCTGGGCAGGTCGGCGGCCAACGATGCGGCCAGCCCGAGTGCGTAGCCGGTCCCGCCGACGGCGGCCGCATGCCAGCCTGGGTGGCGGCTGCTGCGGGCCGCGAGCGCGGGCACGATCAGCGTGGAAAACACCAGGTAGAGGCCGAGCAGCGGCACCGACAGGCTCACCAGCACGGCGAAGCACGGATAGAACACCGTGCTGCGGGCCAGGCTGTCCGGGCCCAGCCAGCGGGTGATCGCGAAGAACGCGGCCGTCGCCACGGCCAGCGGCAGCAGCGACGGGGCGGTGACCCACAGCACGTCGCCCGAGAGCATCACCTTCAGCTTGTGCGCGCCGTGTGGGTCGGCGCTGACCCACAGGATCGTCATCGCCGCGGCCGTCACGTACACCAGCCCGATCAGCGCCTCGCGCTGCGCGGGCCAGCGCTTGCTGAGCCAGGCGACGAATGCGGCACCGCCCAGCGCGGCGAGCGTGCCGGGCCACCAGGCCGCTTCCGCGTCGTGGCTCAGGCTGCCGGCCATCAGCACGCCGAGTGCGGCGACCTGGGCGATGGCCAGGTCGATGAAGACGATGCCGCGCCGGAGCACCTGCGCACCCAGCGGCGCATGCGACAGCAGCACCAGCAGCCCCGCGACCAGCGGGATGGCCAACACGCTCCACTCGGTCATGGCGTGGCTGAGGCGGTGCGCAGCAGCTCGTCGATCAGCGTGTCGAACAGCCCGGCAAGCTCGGCCGCGGGGCCGTCCGACATCACCGTGGTGGGCAGTGCGAGCGTGGGTCGTCGGGTGTGCTGCGAGAGCCACTGCGCCGCTTGCGGGTCCTGGTACAGCGCATGCACCACGGCCATCGGCGGCGTACCCGCCACCTGCTGCAGCACGCGGTTCAGGTGCGAGACGGTGGGTGGCAGCCCTGGCTTCGGTTCAAGGTCGGCCACCTGCTGAAGCCCAAGCCATGTCCATGCGTACGCAAAGCTGCTGTGCTGCGCGACGATGGCGCGCCCGCGCAGCGGCGCGGCGCGAGTTTCCCAGGCGACGATGCGCTGCTGCCAGTCCTGCGACCAGCTCGTGTAGCGGCTGCGGTAGGCGGCGGCATGGGGCGGGTCGATGCGCGCCAGCCGTTCGGCCAGCGCGGCGGCCACCGCGTCGAGTCGGCGCGGGTCGAGATGGAAGTGCGGGTTGCCTTCGGCGTGCACGTCGCCCATGCTGCGGTCCACGCGTTCGCGGCGGTCCATCAACGTCACGGCCTGGGCGGCGTAGAACATGCCGTCGCGCCCGTCCTGCACCTCGCGGTTGCCGGCGCGCTGCTGCAGCATCGGCAGCCACCCGATTTCCAGCGAGGCGCCGGTGCACACCGCCAGCTGCGCGCGGCGCAGGTTGCCGATCAGCGCCGGGCGGGCTTCGATGTGGTGCGGGTCTTGCCGTGCGTGGGTGGCCGACGTGATGCGCGCGTCGGGTGCGAGCGCGCGGGCGAGCGCGGCCCACTCGGGCTCGCAGGCGAAGATGTCGAGCGCATGGGCCGACAGGCTGGCGAATACCAGCACCAGGGCGGCCGCGCCGCGGGTGAGATGGTCAGAACGGATGCGCACCGTGGGCCCCCAGACTCATGACGTATTGCAGTTGCACCGATGACCGCACGGCGTTGTCGAAGCCGCCGCGGTCGCGCTGCCCGGTCCATTGCAGGCGAAGCGCCGAGAAATGGGAACGCTTCCAGGTCAGCGAGGTGCTGGCCTCGCGCAGGTGGCCGCTGTGGAAGTGATCGCCATGCGGCTCGCGCACGCGCAGGTCATCCACCCGCACGGCCGCTTCCCACTGCGGGGCGAAGCGGTAGGCCACTGCGCCGTACCAGGCCTCGTGCCTGTCGCTGCTGCGGGCGAAGGCGTTGAGGCCGGTGACGCGTGCGTACTCGGTGGACACGCGCAACTGGCGTTCGCGGTTGTTGCCATCGGGCGCCCATTTCCACACCGCGTCGATCAGCGCGAGGTGCCGTCCACTGTACGCCGCGCCGTGCGCGTGGGCGTGATCATGGTCATGGTCGTGCGAGCCGCTGCCGTCGTCTTCGTGCGGCGCGGCCTGGCGGCTGTTGCGCAGGTAGGAGGCGCCGAGCTGCCAGCTGTGCGACAAGCCGAGGTCGCCGCCGATGCGGGTGTTCACGGTGAACACGCCCACGCGCGGGTTGTTGGAGGCTTCTTGCACCAGCTGCTTGCCGCTGAACACTTCGGCTCCGAAGCGCCAGTAGAACGGAGTGGGGGCGACCCAGGCGATGCGCGCGCCATTGTCGAAGTAGTGGCTGCCAAGGAACGCGCGGTACAGCAGCGGGCGTTCGGTGAAGTCGTCGCCGTGGGTGTGCAGCTCGTTGAGGTAGCCGATCTGCGACAGAAAGCGCCCGGCGCGCAGTTGCAGGCCGCCCGGCAAAGCGCTGGTTTCGACAAAGGCTTCTTCGAGTTCGGTCTCCAGCGAGCCGTCGTGGTTGTGCGCCACGGCGGTGAGGCGGCCGTTCCAGAGGTCGTCGATCGCGGCGCCCAGGGTGAACTCGGTGTGGCCCAGGCCGAGGCCTTCTTCGCGGCTGCCCAGCGCCAGTGCGCGCGACACGTAGGCGCCGTCGAGCACCGCGCCGGGCTCCAGCAGCGGACGTGCCGGTGCAGGGGCCGAGGCCTGTGCTGCCGCCCACGTCGGGGCGATCGCCAGGCACGCGGCGGCCAGGGCGAGCCAGGTGCGCTCAGTCATGGGCGTGGTGCTCCGCAATGCCCAGCCAGGCGAGGCTGGTCGGGGCGAAGGTCAGCGTGATCCGTTCGACGACGGAGGCGCCGTGCAGGTCGACCACGGCGATGCGGCGGCCCAGCGGGTCAGAGACGAAAGCTTGTTCTTGCGCGCTGCTGACTGCAATGGCCGGAAAGGGCGCCGCGGTGGGCATGGTGTCGATCACGTTCAAGGTGGCCCGCACGTTCCAGTGGTCTTCGGCATCCAGCAGGTGCAGTACGCCGAGGTCATCAAGTACCAGAAAGTTCTCACCGGCGGCGTCGAAGCTGTGCGCGCGTTGCGTGCGGCCATCGGCCCATGTGATGCGGGCGATGGTGCCGGCGACCGGGTCGATGTCGAACAGGTGACCCGGGGCGGCGATGCCGATGAAGTTGCCCACATGGTGGTGGCCCGCCAGCGTGCCGATGCGCACACCGGTGCCGATGTCGGCCGGGTTGGCGATCTTGCTGGCGGTGAAGGTGTCACCGGCCTGCGTGATCACGAGCACGCCGTCGGTGCAGCCGAAGGCGCTGTGGTCTTCGTTCGAATAGCTGCCGTGAAGACCGGGGCATTCCTGCGCGAACCGCTGTACGAAGTCGTAGCCTGTGCCGTTGCGTCGGTAGAGTTCCACGTGGCTCGGGAGTGTGCTCGCCGCATCGGCGGCGCGCCAGGTGGTGAGCAGGTAGTTGCCGCGCGGCTCGGCGGTGCCATGCATCGATCGCTCGAGTGAGAGACGGGCATCGATGCGCCCCGCGCCGATGCCGGCGTCCGACAGCAGCACGGCTTCGGCGTTCTCGGCGGTGGCATCCTGGCCGTCGAGGAAGAGCGCGGCGCCGTCGTCGTGCGTCTCATAATGCGTCGGGCGCGAGCCGGCGACGCTGAAGTTCAGCAGGCGCGGTGCGACCTTGTAGTCGTGCAGGTGGTCGACATGGTCTTCCTGGTAGATGCCGCCATCGATGAAGCGCGTGAGATCGTCGGTGCGCTGGAGCACCACCGCATAGCGCTGGCCCGGGCTGGCATACACGGCCGAAGGCGTGCCGCCGAGCGCGAAGGTCTGCGCGATGCTTTTGTCGTCGAGATCGACCATGTGGACTGCGTTCGCGCCGTCGGCCAGCACGGCCAGACGGCCTGCGGTTTCAAGGTGCGGATGATCGTGCGGGGGAGGTGCGGCATCGCCGCCGCCGCCGCAAGCGGCGAGCGCAGCAACGGTGGTGGCGAGCAGAACGAGCCGCGATGCGCGGCGCAGGCCGTGGGTCATGAGAAGTCCTTCCTGGGGAGACGAGGGGTGGGTGTGCAAGGGGCGTGACAGCGAAATCAGCCAGAGATGAATGTTATAACCTAACACTCATCTCTGGCAACCCATTGCCCTCACGAACCGTGCGCTGCCTGTTCACAGAGGCAGCGAGCCTTGTTCAACATAGCAAGACGTCCGGCCCGCGCGCTTGACCCTGCGCCCGGCGCTGCACATGATCCGGGACGCGGCTTGCCCGCGCTGCATCCGCTGCGGGCCAACCGCTCCCTTTGCTGTGATTCGAACGGACTTCCAGTCGATGACTCCGACTCCCCCTCTCGGCCTGCTGATCGCTGGCCAATGGCATCTCGACGATGGCCAGCGTGAAACCCTGGCCGTGACCAATCCGGCCACCGATGCCGTGATCGCCCGGCTGCCGGTGGCCACGAGCGACGACATCGCCCGCGCGGTGGCTGCCGCGCACGATGCCTTTCGTCCCTGGGCGGCGCGCACGGCGCTGGAGCGGGGGCGCATCCTGGCGCGCGCGGGCGGCTTGCTGCGCGAACGCGCGGCCGCGTTGGCGCCGATCCTCACGCAGGAGCAAGGCAAGCCGCTGGCGGAGTCCACCGCAGAGATCCTTGGTGCGGCCGACACCTTCGAGTGGATGGCCGAGGAAGGCAAGCGCTTGTACGGGCGCGTGGTGCCCTCGCGCATCGCCGGCACCGAGCAGTTGGTGTTGCACGAACCCGTGGGCCCGGTCGGCGGCTTCACCCCTTGGAATTCACCCGTGGTGCTGGCCGCGCGCAAGATCGCCACGGCGCTGGCGGCGGGCTGCACCATCGTGCTCAAGGGGGCGGAAGAAACGCCCGGCATCTGCGTGGCGCTGGCGCGCGTGTGCGAGGAAGCCGGCGTTCCACCGGGCGCGCTCAACCTCGTCTTCGGACACCCCGACGCGATCTCGCGCCAGGTGATCGCCGCGCCGCAGATCCGCAAGCTGTCGTTCACCGGCTCGGTGGCGGTCGGCCGCCACCTGCTGATGCTCGCCAGCGAGCAGATGAAGAAGATCACGCTCGAACTCGGCGGCCATTCGCCGGTGCTGGTGGACCGTGGCGTGGACGCAGAGCACGTGGCCGAGCTTGCCGCGGCCGCGCGCTTTCGCGGGGCCGGGCAGGCCTGCCATGGACCCACGCGCTTCATCGTCCACACCAGTGTGTACGACCGCTTCTGCACACGCTTCAGCGAGCGCGCCCGGGCGCTGCGGGTCGGCAATGGCATGGAACCCGGCACGCAGATGGGCCCGCTGATCCATGCCCGGCGCGTGCAGGCGATGCAGCGCTTCACCGACGATGCCGTCTCGCGCGGCGGCAAGCTGCTCAGCGGCGGACGGGCGCCTGCCGACGCCGCCTCGGGCAACTTCTGGCTTCCCACGGTGATCGCCGATGTGCCGCGCGATGCGCTCGCCATGCGCGAAGAAGTGTTCGGGCCGATCGGCCTCGTCACGCCGTTCGACGATCTGGACGACGCGCTGGCGCTTGCCAATTCCGTGGACCTGGGCCTCGGCTCCTACCTGTTCTCCGATTCGATGGACACCGTGCTGCGCGTGCAAGGCGCCATCGAGGCCGGCAACCTCAGCATCAACACGTTTGCGATCACGCCGCCCGAGTTGCCGTTCTGCGGCATCAAGCACAGCGGCATGGGCGGCGAGATGGGTCTTGAAGGGCTGCTGGAGCATGTGCACCGCAAGTCGGTGATTCGCGCACCGCGGCCGATGTAGAGGCCCCGCCTCCAGCGTTCGAGAGCGCGGCCGGGGGTCAGTGCGGCTCGGCGTTCCCTGCGGCGGGGCTGCTGCCCGCGGCCCGGCTGGCCAGGGGCGGCGGCAGCCTGGAATCGCCTTCCTGGCGGCGTCTGAACAGGGCCGCGCGGGCCAGCAGGACCGTGGCAATGGGTGCCGTGATCGACAGCAGGATGATGATGACCCACACGTGCAGCGACAGCCGTTCTTCGCGCACCGAGAAATGCACGATCGACGCGAGCGTCACCGCCCAGCTCGCCAGGGTGTAAGCCAGCGCTGGTGCATGCATGCGCTGAAAGAAGTCGGGCAGGCGCACCAGGCCCAGGCCGGCGACCAGCACCACCAGGCCGCTGGCGACCAGCAAGGTGCCGACAATGATTTCCGTGATCACGGCAATTCTCCTTCGGGACCGCGCACCCTCATTCGATCACCTCGCCGCGCAGCAGGAACTTGGCCAGCGCCATCGAGCTGACGAAGCCGAACAGCGCCATCAGCAGCGCAGGCTCGAAGTACATGCTGCTGTCGTAGCGGATCGCCAGCACCAGCATGCCCAGCATGGCCACCACGAACATGAAGTCGAGCGCGAGGATCCGGTCCTGGGCGCGCGGGCCGCGCATGACGCGCACCAGGGCGAGGGCGAGTGCCGCGCCGTAGAGCACCAGCGTGATGCTGAGTGCGAGGGAGAAAAAGGGGCTCATGGGCGGCGTCCTCCTTCGAAGATCAGCTTCAATGGCTGCTCGTAGCGTGCCTTGAAGTAACGGACGTAGGCATCGGAATCATCGAGTTCGAACACATGCAGCATCAGGCTGCTGCGGTCGGGCGCGAGTTCGGTCCAGACGGTGCCGGGCACGACGGTGGTGATCATGGCCAGTGAGGCGATCGCGTTGGCATCGCGGATCTCGAGGGGGATCACGACGAAGGCGCTTTTCAGCTCGAACCCCATCACGCCGCGCGTGAGCTGCAGGGCCGAGAGAACGACATCGGCGCCGACATGCATGATCAGCCGCGCCAGTACCAGCGGGCGGCGCGGGCTGGCGCTGGTGGGTCGCAGCGGCGACATCAGCCACGGCGCCAAGATGCCCACGATGGCTCCCAGCAAAAGGTGGCCCGGGCTGACCGAGTGGTTCAGCACCAGCCACAGAACGAACAGCGACCCCGACAGCAACGGAGACGGGAACAGGCGTTTCATCATGGCGGGGCTCCTGGCGTGCGCTCGGCGGCGGGTGGCTTGGCCACGGGACGCGCGGCCATCACGGCGCTGATGTAGCGGTCGGGCTGATGCAGCGCGGTCGCGGTCTGGTGCATGTAGCGCAGCGCCAGGTCGCCCTCGGTGACGAGGGCGACGCAGGCCGCCAGCAGCAACCCGATCGGCAGGCACTCGACGATGCGCAGCACTGGCGCAGGGCGGTCTTGCGGCGCCCAGAAGTGGCGGATACCCACCCGGGTGAGGGCCACGGCGGCCAGCAGGCCGGAGGCGATCAGCAGGGCGAACAGCACGGCGCCGATGAAGGAAGACGCCGTGGCCGAGTCGAGCTGCGTGGCCAGCAGTGCCGACAGCATCGCCACCTTGCCGACGAAGCCCGACAGGGGTGGCAGCCCCGCGATCACCAGCGTGCAGAGCATGAACGCGAGGCCGAGAAACGCAAGGGCGGCGGGAATCGCACGCCCGATGAGCGCTTCTTCCTGGTCGTCCAGGTTGGCATCGGGCGGCGGTTCGGCCTCCAGGAAGAAAGGCAGGTGATCGTCGCGGTCGTCGCGCATCGGCGGGTCGACCTCGAACTCGCGGGAGCGTTCCATCAGCTCCACCAGCAGGAACAGCGCGCAGCCGGCCAGCGTGGAGCTGGCCAGGTAGTAGAGTGCGCCGCTCGTCACCTCGACCTCACCGAAGCCGATGGCGGCCATCAAGGTGCCTGCCGATGCGATGACGCTGAACGCCGCCAGCCGCGCCAGGTTCTGTGAGGCGAACATCCCGATGGCGCCGAAGCCGAGGGTGAGCAGGCCGCCCCAGGTGAGCACCTCGCCGCCGAAGAGGGCGGAGTCGCCGGCCGAGGCGGGGAAGCACAGCGTCCACAGGCGCAGCACCGCATACACGCCCACCTTGGTGAGGATGGCGAACAAGGCGGACACGGGTGCGCTGGCCGCGGAGTAGGCGGGTGTGAGCCAGAAGTTCAGCGGCCACTGCGCGGCCTTGGCGAGGAAGGCGATCGCGAGGATGGCCGCGCCCGCGTGCAGCAGGCCGCGGTCGCTGTCGGGCACCAGCGGGAGCTTCTGCGCGATGTCGGCCATGTTCAGGGTGCCGGTCACGCCGTAGAGCAGCG
>CAZBOF010000013.1:0-13100 GCA_964493285.1 uncultured Rhizobacter sp.
TTCTGCCAGTTCTCGTAGGGGCTCATCGCGAACTTGAAGATCGTCACCGGCAAGCTGGCCATGGGTGCATTCAGATTGCTGGTCCAGAACTGGTTCGATAGTGCCGTGAACAGCAGCGGCGCCGTTTCACCGGCGATGCGGGCGAGCGCAAGCAGCACACCGGTGATGACGCCGGCCCGTGCAGCCTTCAGTGTGATGGTGAGGATGACGCGCCACTTTGGCGTGCCCAAGGCGTAGGCCGCCTCGCGCAGCGAGTTGGGGATGAGGGTGAGCATGTTCTCCGTGGTGCGAATCACCACCGGGATGACAATCAGCGCCAATGCGAGCACGCCCGCTATGGCCGAGAACGTCCTTGCCTGGGCCACCACCACGGCGTAGATGAACAGCCCGATCACGATGCTCGGCGCCGAGAGCAAGATATCGTTGATGAAGCGGGTCGCGTTGCCAAGCCAGGTTTTCTGCCCGTATTCACCGAGGTAAATGCCCGCCAGAACGCCGATCGGCGTGCCCAGCGCGGTGGCCAGGCCCACCATCACGAGCGATCCGAAGATCGCATTCGCCAACCCGCCGCGTTCGGCCAGCGGCGGCGGTGTCATTTGCGTGAAGGTGTCCAGGGACAGGCCGCCGACGCCCAGCCGCACGGTCTCGAACAGGATCCAGAACAGCCAGAACAGGCCGAACGCCATGGCGCCGAGCGACAGGGTCAGCGCGATCGCGTTGATCGTCTTGCGGCGGCGGTGCTTGCCCAGGCGCACCGCATCCAGCGTAATGAAGGGGCTCGGGGTGCTCATGTATGGGCTCCTTCGCCCTTCTTCAGGCGGGCCAGCAGCAGTCTTGACAAGGCCAGGACCACGAAGGTGATGAAGAACAGCACCAACCCCAGGTAAATGAGCGAGGCCTGATGCAGGCCGGCGCTGGCTTCGGCGAACTCGTTGGCCAAAGCCGACGAAATGCTGTTCGCCGCTTCGAACAGCGACAGGCTGTTCAGTTGATTGAAGTTGCCGATGACGAACGTGACCGCCATGGTCTCGCCAAGTGCACGCCCGAGTCCGAGCATGATTCCACCGATGACGCCGGCCTTGGTGTAAGGCAAAACCACCTTGAAAACGACTTCCCAGGTGGTCGAGCCGAGTGCGTAGGCCGACTCCTTGAGCATGGCCGGCGTCACCTCGAACACGTCGCGCATGACCGATGCGATGAACGGGATGATCATGATCGCGAGGATGATGCCGGCCGACAAGATACCGATGCCCACCGGCGCGCCGGACACCAGCGCGCCCAGCACGGGGGTGTCGCCGAACAACGCCTGCAGCGGCTGCTGGACGTAGGTGGAAAGCACGGGGCTGAACACCAGCAGACCCCACATGCCGTAAACGATCGAAGGCACCGCGGCCAGGAGTTCAACCGCGATGCCCAGCGGGCGGCGCAGCCAGCCCGGCGCCAATTCCGTGAGGAACAGGGCAATGCCAAAACTCACCGGCACCGCGATCACCAGCGCGATGAACGAGGTCATCAGCGTGCCGTAGATCATCACCAGGCCGCCGAACTTCTCGCGGACGGGATCCCATTCGCTGGTCCAGAGGAAGCTGAGACCGTATTCCTTGATCGCCGGAGCCGCACCGATGACCAGCGACAGAATGATGCCGGCCAGAAGAAGAAGGGTCAGGATCGCCGCGCCGTGCGCGAGTGCCGCAAACAGGGCATCGGCCCAGGGCAAGGAACGCCGCCGCGCTGGCGGCTTTCCCAGAGGGTCAGAACGCTGCATCTTGTCCTGATCGTAATGAGTTGCAGGGAGTGTAGCGGCCATGACCTCTCCGGGATTTTCAGGCTGACGGGTTCGGTTAAGCCTTACTTGAACGCAACCGCTTTGCCCGCGGCATCCTTGACATCACCCCATTGCTTGCGCACGAGGTTCTTCACCGTCTCGGGCAGCGCCACGTATTCCAGATCGGAGGCGGCGGCATCGCCGTTCACGAAGGCCCACTCAAAGAACTTCAGGGCAGCAGAGGCTTGCGCGGGCTTGTCCTGCGCCTTGTGCATCAGGATGAAGGTCGCGCCCGTGAGCGGCCAGGATTCCTTGCCCGGCTGCTCGGTCAGGAGTTGATAGAACGACTTGTTCCAGTCGGCTCCGGCGGCTGCCGCCTTGAAGTTGGCCTCATCAGGCGCAACGAAGGCGCCTTCCTTGTTCCTCAACAAGGTGTAGGTCATCTTGTTCTGCTTCACGTAGGCGTACTCGACATAGCCGATGGAGTTCGGAAGACGGCCCACGAACGCTGCCACGCCTTCGTTGCCCTTGCCACCCGCGCCGGTCGGCCAGTTCACGGCCGTGCCCTCGCCCACCTTGGCCTTCCACTCTTCGTTCACCTTGGAGAGGTAGTTCGTGAAGATGAAGCTGGTGCCGGAGGCGTCGGCACGGCGCACCACGGCGATCGCGGCGTTCGGAAGGGGGACACCAGGGTTCAAGGCCGTCAGCGCAGCGTCGTTCCAGCGTGTGACCTTGCCGAGATAGATGTCGGCGAGCACGGCACCCGTCAACTTGATCTGGCCGGAGGCGATGCCGGTGATGTTGACCACCGGCACGACGCCCCCGATGACGGTGGGAAACTGGATCAGGCCATCCTTGGCCAACTCGTCATCCGTCAGCGGCATGTCCGACGCGCCGAAATCGACGGTCTTGCCACGGATCTGGCGCAGGCCCGCGCCCGATCCCACCGATTGGTAGTTGATGCGCGCACCGCTCGCCTTGTTGTACGAGTCGGCCCATTTGGCGTACAGAGGCGCGGGGAACGATGCACCCGCACCGGTCACGTCTTGCGCGAAGGCGGCACTGGAGGTCAAGCCCATGGCGAGGGTTGCCAGGGTTGTTTGGATCATGCGTGTGTTCATGTCGGTCGTCTTTCCAACGGCTGCTGAGGAATGACCAGACTTTAGAAACCCGATATGACACCCGCGTGACAAAAATGACAGCACGCACGCTGTCATTCGACTGTCACAAAACCGCCTCGAACGTGTGACTACGCCCTGAGCGCTGCTGCCAGCCGCTGTGCACAGTGTTGCGCCTGTGCCGCATCACGCGCTTCCACCATCACCCGGACCAGCGGCTCGGTACCGGATGGCCGAATCAGCAACCGCCCGTCGGCCCCCAATTCCTCCAGCACACGGGCCTGTTCCTCGGCGAGTTTGGGCGCGGACTTCCAGTCTTGGCCCGGCGTGAGCTGGACGTTGATCAAGACCTGCGGGAACAGGCTGACATCGCACAGCAGTTGCGACAGCGACCGGCCACTGCGCTTGATGGCCTGCAAGATCTGCAAGGCGCTGACGATCCCGTCTCCGGTGGTCTGCTTGTCGAGCGCGAGCAGATGGCCCGACCCCTCGCCGCCCAGCAACCACCCTCGAGCAGCCAGTTCTTCCAAGACGTACCGGTCACCCACCTTCGCCCGCACGAACTCGACATCCCGTGCTTTCAGGGCGACCTCGACCGCCATGTTGGTCATGAGGGTCCCCACCGCGCCGGCGATGCGCTGGCCTTGCCGGAGACGGTCGTCCACCATGACGTACAGCAACTCGTCGCCGTTGAAGAGACGCCCGCCGGCATCGACGAGTTGAAGCCGATCGGCATCGCCATCCAGCGCCACCCCGTAATCGGCGCCGTGTTCGCGCACGGCCGAGATCAGCGCGCCCGGCGCCGTCGCCCCGCAGCCGTCATTGATATTGAGCCCATCGGGGGCGCAGCCGATGCACACCACCTCCGCGCCCAGTTCGTGAAACACATCGGGCGCCACCTGATAGCCCGCACCGTGCGCCGCATCGACGACGATCTTCAGGCCCTTGAGCGACAGATCGTTGCCAAAGGTGCTCTTGCAGTATTCGACATAGCGCCCCCGCGCGTCTTCGAGGCGGCGCGCCTTTCCAAGCTCCGACGCATTGACCCAACGGGGCGTCTCGGCCAGCTCTGCCTCGACATCTTGTTCCCACCCATCGGTGAGTTTTTCTCCACCGGCGGAGAAAAACTTGATGCCATTGTCCGGATAGGCGTTGTGCGAGGCGCTGATCACAACGCCCAGATCGAGCCGCAATGCGCGCGTCAGATAGGCGACGCCAGGGGTGGGCAGCGGCCCGCTAAGCACCACATCCACGCCAGCCGAGGCGAAGCCGGCTTCCAACGCAGACTCGATCATGTAGCCGGAGATGCGGGTGTCCTTGCCGATCAGCACGGTCGGTTTCGGCGTCGATCGCCGCAATACCGTCCCGACCGCATGACCGAGGCTCAGCATGAAGTTCGGGGTGATGGGGGCCTGGCCCACGACGCCTCGAATGCCGTCGGTGCCGAAATAGGTTCTGGTCATGGTGAAGGATTCCGGTTCGACGGGTCTTGAACGCCCGAATTGTGCAGCAGCGCCGCAGCGGGATCGACCGCCCCCTGCGCGGCCCCCCATACCTTGAGGGCGTCCACGGTTGCGCCGACATCGTGCACGCGGACCACGCTGGCACCGTGGAGCACGGCCGCGAGCGCGGCCGCCACGCTCGCATGCACGCGATCGCCCACCGGCCTGCCGGTCAACGCCCCCAAGGTGTTCTTGCGCGACCAGCCCAGTAGCAGCGGACGGTTCAGCGCCAGCAATTCGCGCTGGCGCGCCAGCAGCGCCACGTTGTGTGCCACCGATTTGCCGAACCCGATGCCCGGGTCCAGGACCACGCGCTCACCCGCCACCCCAGCCGCTTGGACGATGTGCAGGCGCTGCGTCAAGAATTGGCGCACCTCGCTCAATACGTCGCCATAAAGGGGGCGTTGCTGCATCGATGCGGGTTCGCCCTGCATGTGCATGAGGCAGACTCCGCACGTGGGGTGAGCCGCCACCGCGGCGATGGCCCCGGGCCATCGCAAAGCGTAGATGTCGTTCACGATGTCGGCGCCCAGATCCAGTACGGCGCGCATCACCTCAGGCTTGTAGGTGTCGATGGAGACCGGCACGCCCATCGACAACGCACCCCGCAACACCGGCAGCACGCGGGCGAGTTCCTCCTCCAGCGGCAGCGACGCCGCCCCGGGGCGGCTGGATTCGCCGCCCACATCGAGAATGTCGGCGCCTTCTGCAACCAGGCGCTCGCAGTGCAACAGGGCTTCCCGCGTCCCGGCATGCAGGCCGCCGTCTGAGAACGAATCCGGTGTCGCGTTGACGATGCCCATCACCCGCGGGCGGGACAAGTCGATGCGAAAGCGGGTGGTTTGCCAAATGCTCATCGGCTCCATCAACGTAGAAACGGGGCCGAAGCCCCGTTGCATCAAGAGATTGCCAGTCGAATTACGGCGATGCGGCCGTCGCCGGTGCACCGTCCGGATTCACCGGCGGAGGCGTACCGCCGCCCGGCTTGGCGGCAGGCGCCGACCAATCCTTCGGCGGCCTCGGAGGCAGGCCATTCATGATGTCATCGATCTGTTCGCTGTCGATGGTTTCCCATTCGAGCAGGGCCTTCGCCATCGCGTGCATCTTGTCCTGATTGCCTTCGATCAGCTTGCGCGCCGCAGCATATTGCTCGTCGATGATGCGGCGCACTTCAACGTCCACCCGTTGCATCGTCTCCTCGGAAACGCTGGTGGTCTTGGTGACCGAGCGCCCCAGGAACACTTCACCCTCGTTCTCGGCGTACACCATCGGGCCCATCGCCTCGCTCATCCCGTAGCGCATCACCATATCGCGAGCGATGGCTGTGGCGCGTTCGAAGTCGTTGCTGGCCCCCGTGGTCATCTCCCCGATGAACACTTCTTCGGCAATGCGGCCACCGAAGAGGATCGAGATGGTGCTCAGCATGCGCACCTTGTCGGTGCTGTAGCGGTCACCTTCGGGCAACTGCATCGTCACACCCAGGGCACGCCCGCGCGGAATGACGGTGACCTTGTGCACCGGGTCAGTCTTGGGCATCAGGCGCGCCACCAAGGCGTGGCCGGCTTCGTGATAGGCGGTGTTTCGACGCTCGTCCTCGGCCATGACCATGGATTTGCGCTCAGGGCCCATCATGATCTTGTCTTTGGCTTTCTCGAAGTCGCCCATTTCGACAACACGGCCATTCCGGCGTGCGGCGAAGAGTGCGGCCTCATTCACGAGATTCGCCAAGTCGGCGCCCGAAAAACCGGGCGTACCGCGCGCCAGGATGTCGGCGCGGATGTCCTGGCCGACCGGCACCTTGCGCATGTGCACATTGAGAATCTGCTCGCGGCCACGCACGTCGGGCAGCGTCACGTAGACCTGGCGATCGAAGCGCCCCGGGCGCAGCAGCGCGGGGTCTAGGATGTCGGGCCGGTTGGTGGCGGCCATCACGATGACACCCAGGTTCGTCTCGAAGCCATCCATCTCGACGAGCATCTGGTTCAGCGTCTGCTCGCGCTCGTCGTTGCCGCCGCCCAGGCCAGCGCCACGGTGGCGGCCGACCGCGTCGATTTCGTCCACGAAGATGATGCAAGGCGCGCTTTTCTTCGCCTGCTCGAACATGTCTCGGACACGGGCTGCGCCGACGCCGACGAACATCTCCACGAAATCGGAGCCCGAGATGCTGAAGAACGGCACTTTGGCTTCACCGGCGATCGCCTTGGCAAGCAGCGTCTTGCCGGTCCCCGGAGGCCCGACAAGCAGCACGCCCCGCGGGATGCGCCCGCCAAGCTTCTGGAATTTCTGGGGGTCCTTCAGAAAGTCGACCAGTTCTTTGACTTCTTCCTTGGCCTCGTCGCAACCGGCCACATCGGCAAAGGTCGTGGAGTTGTTGGCTTCATCCAGCATGCGGGCCTTTGATTTCCCGAAGCTGAACGCCCCCCCCTTGCCACCGCCTTGCATCTGCCTCATGAAATAGATCCACACGAAGATCAGCAACAGCATCGGCCCCCAGGAGACGAGGATGCTCATGAGGATGGATTGCTCCTCCCGCGGTTTGACGTCGAACTTGACGTTGTTGTTGATGAGATCGCCGATCAGGCCACGATCCATGTAGGGCGCGGTGGTCCGGACTTCCTTTTCATCGGTGGTGCGTGCACGAATCTCCGTGCCGCTGGCGCCGTCTTGCAGCTGAACGCTTCTGATGCGGTTGCTGCGAACGTCCTCGAGAAACTCCGAGTAGCCGATTTCGCCAGCGCGTACTGTGCTCTTGTCAAACTGCTTGAACAGGGTGAAAAGCACCAGGGCGATCACCATCCAAACAGCGACTTTAGAGAACCATTGATTGTTCACCGCGGCTCCTTATGCGATCAAAACTCCGCGCGGGCGCAAGACGCGCCCTGCATCCACGGCATATGGGGTCAATTCTAGTTCAGTCAAGTAGCGTCCCCGGGGTGGGTCGCCCACTCTGAGGAAGCAGGTGGATCGCACGGCACGCAACCCAAAGCGTCACGAACTTCCACTCGGCAGGCGTTCCACTTGCTTCAGTCCAATTCCGATCAGGAAAGTTTCCGCCGATTTGCTCCGAGACGCCTTGGGCTTGATCGACTTGACCACATGAAAGGTGTCTTTGAAGAGCTTGGCGAGTTCCTCGTAGCCACGGCCATGAAAGACCTTGGCGACCAAGGCACCGTTGCGCGCCAGGTGATCTTGTGCGAACTGAACGGCCAGTTCCACGAGATGCTGCACCCGCGCCGTGTCGGCACTGCCAATGCCTGACAGGTTCGGCGCCATGTCGGAGACGACGACATCGACATCCCGGCCGGCGACCAGCGCCTCCAGTTCGTCAAGAACCTCGGCTTCCCGAAAGTCCCCCTGAACGAACTGCACCCCCTCGATAGGCTCCAGCGGCAGCAGGTCGAGCGCGATGATCGTCCCGTTCAGCTGACCTGCCGCCGCTCCACCCGAGCCGGCGTCCTTGGGGGCGAACTTGCGACGGACATACTGGCTCCACGCACCTGGAACGGCCCCCAGATCGACCACCAGCTGACCCGGCCGGATCAATTGAAGCGTCTCGTCGATTTCCTTCAGCTTGTAGGCCGCGCGCGCCCGATAGCCCTCTTTCTCCGCCAACTTGACGTAGGTGTCGTTGACGTGGTCGTTGAGCCACGCTTTGTTGACCTTCTTGCTCTTCGTCTGGATCTTCATTGCATGCGCCTTGCTGCGCGGATAATAGCCGTCATGCCTGCCATTGAACTCCGTCCGACCCAGCGCAAAGCCAAACGCGCTGAAGCCCACCATCTGGACCCCGTCGTGCTGATCGGCGGCGATGGCCTCACCCCCGCAGTGATCAAGGAAACCGACGCCGCGCTCAACGCCCACGGCCTGATCAAGGTGCGCGTGTTCTCAGACGACCGCGAGGCGCGCGAAGCCATGCTCGCGCAGTTGAGCGACGAACTCAACGCCGCGCCCATCCAGCACATCGGAAAGCTCTTGGTCCTCTGGCGCGCCATGCCGGCCAAGGAAAAGCCGGAACGCGAAGACCGCAAGCCCGGCCCCAAAGTGGTGAAGATCCTCAAGTTTTCCAAGAGCGGCAATCACCGCCCCCAGGTGAAGAAGATCAAGGTGCTGGGCAACCAGCGTATCGCCGCCGGTGGAGAGGTCAAGCGCGCCAAGAAGCGCCTGACCAGCGTGAAGCGCACCGCACCCGAGTAGCCCCGGAAAAGCTCAAGGCTTCGTCAATCGCCAAGTGAGGCACAGCAACAGCAAGGCTTTCAGCCCGAAGAACGCGACTGAGATCCCGTGCAAGGCGCCAAATGACAACATGCCCTGGCCTGCGCGCGCGGCGTCCAGCATCGGCTGAATCGCAAAGTAGCCAAACAGGGTGCAAAAGAGCGCCCCGAACACCAGCAGGATGTCGGTACTGAGTACGGAGCCACGGCCCGCTTGCGCGGCGTCGTCGGACCGCTTGCGCACGATCATCAGCAACAGCATCAATACGGCAAGGCTTGCATAGGCCTCTTTCGAGAAAAGCCCGGCGACCACCTTGCCGCCCAAGGCACGCCCCACCCCTTCGAAGGCGGATGGCGCGCCGATGAACGCGATACCAACGATCACGCCTGTCCAAACGCCCGAAACCAGGGCGCCCGCGCGGCGAACGTCCAGACGTGCCATGCCCAGTCGGCTCAAACGTACCGGACGCCGACGATTTCGTAGCTCTTGACCCCTCCAGGCGTCTGCACCTCGGCCACTGCGCCCGCCTCCTTGCCGATCAAGGCCCGCGCAATGGGCGAACCGATAGAGATGCGCCCAAGCTTCAAGTCGGCCTCGTCTTCTCCGACGATCTGGTACGTGACGGCCACGCCGGTATCTTCGTCTTCCAGGTCCACCGTGGCGCCGAACACGACGCGCCCACCCGCATTCAGCGAAGCCGGGTCGATGATCTGCGCGGCGGCGAGCTTGCCTTCGATTTCCAGGATGCGCCCTTCGATGAAACCTTGCTTGTCTTTCGCCGCTTCGTATTCGGCGTTCTCGGAAAGATCGCCCTGCGCGCGAGCCTCTGCGATTGCCTGGATCACCGCATGGCGCTCAACGGTCTTGAGCCGATGCAGTTCTTCCTTCAGCTTCTCTGCGCCGCGAACGGTGACGGGAATGGTGGCCATAGTGAAACCTTGAACCTGAAAATGGAACCGCCGCCCCCTCCTTCGCAGGAGTTTCAGCGGCGGCCGATAGAAAGAAAGTCGATTGCGCGAAGTCTAGTGCAGTTCCGAGTGCAATTCCTGCAGGGATAGCACCACCAGATCGTCCTGGTGCTTCATACCTTCGACCGCTGCCTCGCATCCAGCCATGCTGGTGTAGTACGTGATGCGATTGGCCAGCGCTGCCTGCCGGATGTGGCGGGAATCGGCAATCGCCGTGCGGGTTTCATCCACGGTCGTGAACACCAGTTGGATCTCCCCCGCTTTCACCATGTCGACGATATTGGGCCGGCCATCCTTGACCTTGTTGACCGCACGCACCGGCACGCCGCCTTCGGCAATGGCGGCCGCCGTGCCTTTGGTGGCAACGACCTGGAAGCCCAGTGCATGCAGATCGCGCGCGACCATCACGGCACGCGCCTTGTCCCCGTTCTTGACGGTGACACAGACCGTGCCCTTGGTCGGCAATCGCGAGCCGGCGCCGAGCTGGCTTTTCAGCATCGCCTCGCCGAAGGTTCGACCCACGCCCATGACTTCACCGGTCGAGCGCATTTCCGGGCCGAGGATCGGATCCACACCCGGGAACTTGTTGAAGGGGAATACGGCTTCCTTCACCGCAAAGTAGGCGGGCACGACTTCACGGGGCGAACGGCCATTCGCATCTTTTTGCTCGGACAACTTCTGCCCGACCATGCAGCGCGCCGCGATCTTGGCCAGCAGTTGGCCGGTCGCCTTCGAGACGAACGGCACAGTGCGGGAGGCGCGCGGGTTCACTTCGAGCACATAGACCACCGCGTCGCTGCCTTCGCCCTGAATCGCAAACTGAACGTTCATCAGGCCTTTGACTTTGAGTGCCTTGGCCATGGCCTCCGTCTGGCGACGCAGTTCATCCTGCAACTCACGGGGCAAAGAATACGGAGGCAACGAGCACGCAGAGTCACCCGAGTGGATGCCCGCCTGCTCGACGTGCTCCATGATCCCGCCGATCATGGTGTCGTTGCCGTCGCTGATGCAGTCGACGTCGACTTCCACCGCGTCATCCAGGAAACGATCGAGCAGGACAGGCGACTTCTCGCTGACCTTCACCGCTTCGCGCATGTAACGCTCGAGATCCTTGTCGCCATGCACGATCTCCATCGCACGCCCGCCCAGCACGTAGCTGGGGCGAACCACCAGCGGGTAGCCGATCTCCTGCGCCAACTGAAGCGCCTGCTCTTCGGTGCGCGCCGTGCGGTTGGGAGGCTGCCTGAGACCGAGCTGATGCAGCAGTGCCTGGAACCGCTCGCGGTCTTCCGCGATGTCGATGCTGTCGGGCGTGGTGCCGACAATCGGCACGCCCGCCCGCTCGAGATCCAACGCCAGCTTCAGCGGAGTTTGGCCACCGTACTGCACGATCACACCCACCGGCTTTTCTTTGTCGACGATCTCGAGCACGTCTTCAAGCGTCACCGGCTCAAAGTAGAGACGGTCGGACGTGTCGTAGTCGGTCGAGACGGTCTCCGGGTTGCAATTGACCATGATGGTCTCGTACCCATCTTCGCGCATGGCGAGCGCGGCATGAACGCAGCAGTAGTCGAACTCGATGCCCTGTCCGATCCGGTTCGGGCCTCCGCCCAGCACCATGATCTTCTTGTTCTGCGTCGGCTCGGCTTCGCACTCCTCGTCGTACGTGGAGTACATGTAGGCCGTCTGCGTGGAGAACTCCGCAGCGCAGGTGTCGACACGCTTGTACACGGGGCGCACGTTATGAGCCCAACGGGCCTCGCGCACGGCATGCTGGTGCGTTCCGAGCAACTTGGCCAGGCGCCTGTCGGAAAAACCCTTCTGCTTCAGAAAGCGCAACTCCTGGGTCGACAGGCTTTCAATGCTTCGCCCTTCCAACGCCTTTTCGCACTGGACGAGCTGCTCGATCTGCGCCAGGAACCAGGGATCGATGGCGGTTTCTTCGAACACTTCTTGCAAGCTGAGCCCGATGCGGAAAGCATCGCCGACATACAGGATGCGCTCGGGGCCCGCTTCGCCGATCTCTTCGATGATCTCGTCGCGGTCCGTGCTGCGCTCGGTGAGCCCGTCAATCCCGGTTTCCAAGCCACGCAGCGCCTTCTGGAAGCTTTCCTGGAAGGTGCGGCCCATGGCCATCACCTCGCCCACGGATTTCATCTGGGTGGTGAGGTGAGAATCCGCCGCGGGGAATTTCTCGAATGCAAAACGCGGGATCTTGGTCACCACGTAGTCGATGCTCGGCTCGAACGATGCCGGCGTGGCGCCCCCGGTGATGTCGTTCCGCAGTTCATCGAGGGTATAGCCCACCGCCAACTTGGCCGCCACCTTCGCAATCGGGAATCCCGTCGCCTTGGAGGCCAGCGCCGACGACCGCGAGACACGCGGATTCATCTCGATGACGACCATCCGCCCGTTATCCGGGTTGATGGAAAACTGCACGTTGGACCCGCCCGTGTCCACCCCGATCTCGCGCAGGATCGCGATGCTGGCGTTGCGCAGGAGCTGATACTCCTTGTCGGTCAGCGTCTGCGCAGGCGCGACGGTGATCGAGTCGCCAGTGTGGATACCCATCGGGTCGAGGTTCTCGATCGAGCAGACGATGATGCAGTTGTCGGCACGGTCGCGCACGACCTCCATCTCGAACTCTTTCCACCCGATGAGGCGTTCCTCGATCAGCAGTTCCTTGGTCGGCGACAGATCCAGCCCGCGCTTGCAGATCTCTTCGAACTCTTCCGGGTTGTAGGCGATGCCGCCTCCTGTGCCGCCCAGTGTGAAGCTGGGCCGAATCACCATGGGAAACCCGTTGCCACCGATGTCCTGGACGATGCGCCGCTGCACGGCAAGCGCTTCCTCCATGGAATGCGCAATGCCGCTCTTGGCCGAATGCAGGCCGATGCCTGTCATCGCATCCTTGAACTTCAAGCGGTCTTCCGCCTTCTCGATCGCCTTCTCGTTGGCCCCGATCATCTCGACGCCGTACTTGGACAGCACGCCATGCTTGTGCAAATCGAGCGCGCAGTTCAGCGCCGTCTGGCCGCCCATGGTGGGCAGCACGGCATCCGGTCGCTCCTTGGCGATGATTTTCTCGAGCACCTGCCACGTGATCGGCTCGATGTAAGTGGCATCCGCCATGTTGGGGTCGGTCATGATCGTCGCCGGATTGCTGTTGACGAGAATGACCCGGTAGCCCTCTTCGCGCAGCGCCTTGCAAGCCTGCGCGCCGGAATAGTCGAACTCGCACGCCTGCCCGATGATGATGGGACCGGCCCCGATGATCAGGATGCTTTTCAGATCTGTGCGCTTAGGCATTTTGTTTCTCCTTGCCCATCAGCGCTGTGAAGCGGTCGAACAGATAGCCAATGTCATGGGGTCCTGGGGAGGCCTCGGGGTGGCCTTGAAAGCAGAAGGCGGGCTTGTCGGTGCGCGCCAAGCCCTGCAAGGTGCCATCGAACAGGCTCACGTGCGTTGCGCGAAGATTCGACGGCAACGTCTTCTCATCCACGGCAAAACCGTGGTTCTGGCTGGTGATGCTCAC
>CAZBOF010000013.1:13110-40630 GCA_964493285.1 uncultured Rhizobacter sp.
GCCCGAACTTCATCTTGAAGGTCTTGGCGCCGGAGGCCAGCGCCAGGATCTGGTGGCCCAGGCAGATGCCGAATGTCGGCACACCAGACTCGACCAGCGCGCGCGTGGCCGCAACCGCATAGTCGCAGGGCTCGGGATCGCCCGGGCCGTTGCTCAGGAAAACACCATCAGGGCGAAGTGCCAGCACATCGGCCGCAGGCGTTTGAGCAGGCACCACAGTCACCCGGCAGCCCCTGGTGGCCAGCATGCGCAGAATGTTGCGCTTGACGCCGAAATCATAGGCCACGACGTGGAACTGGGGCGACGACTGTGTGCCGTATCCGCTGCCCAGCACCCACTCGGTTTGCGCCCATTCCGAAACTTCCGTCTGGCTGACCACTTTGGCCAAATCCAGACCGGCCATGGGCGGCGCTGCGCGCGCAAGGGACACGGCCTTGTCCACGTGTGTCGGCGTGATCGCTTCCCCCGCAGGCAGGGTGAAGATGCAACCGTTCTGGGCACCCCCGGTGCGCAGAACGCGCGTCAGGCGCCGCGTGTCGACGTTGGCAATGGCCACCGTCCCCTCTCGTTGAAGGTACTCGCCCAGTGTGGCGGTCTTGCGGAAATTGGAGGACAGGACGGGGACGTCTTTGACAATCAGGCCGGAGGCAAAAACCTTCGACGCCTCGACATCCTCTTCGTTCACACCGTAGTTGCCGATATGGGGATATGTGAGCGTGACGATCTGGCGGAAGTAGCTCGGATCCGTGAGGATTTCTTGATAGCCGGTGAGTGCTGTATTGAAGACCACCTCGCCGACGGTATGACCTGCCGCGCCGATGGAGAAACCGTGAAAGAGCGTTCCGTCCGCAAGCGCTAGAAGAGCGTGACCTTGGGTTGGCATCAATGGCGGGGGCACACGATTCTCCGATTTCTGTGCGCGCCCAGCTCTGCTCATGCGAGCGAAGTCCGGTGAGAAAACTGGGGGGAGTTTTCGACGGGTGCAGCGAGCGAATCGCTGGGCGTTGTAGGTTGCAGGTAAACCTTCAGATTGTATCTGAGCGCGGCGTTTCCCCTCGACGCAGATGCTCCTGCGAGTAAGAACGCGTATCGTTTCTAGAGCCCTGCCCCAGCGCCGGGCAAGCATCGATAACGACGATGCCCCTTCCATAATCAGGCCTTGTGCATTCCATAAAAAGAGGACCACCATGAAGGGCGACCCCAAAGTCATCGAGTTGCTGAACGCGCAACTGAAGAACGAACTCACAGCGATCAATCAATACTTCCTGCACTACAGGATGCTGAAGCATTGGGGACTGGACAAGCTTGCGGCCAAGGAATACTCGGAATCCATCGGCGAGATGAAACATGCCGACCGGTTGATGGACCGTATTTTCACGCTGGATGGATTGCCCAACCTGCAAGACCTCGGCAAATTGCTGGTTGGCGAAGATACGGTCGAGATCCTCAATTGCGATCTCACCTCCGAGCTGGCGGCGCAGGTCACCATCAAAGAAGGCATCGCGCACAGCGAATCCGTCCGGGACTATGTCTCCCGAGACCTGCTTCAAGAGATCCTGGACGACACCGAAGAGCACATCGACTTCCTCGAGACGCAGCTTGAGCTGGTGAACAAGGTCGGGATCCAGAATTACCTGCAATCCCAGATGGGGGATCCCAGCTCCTGAAAGTCGCATTCAGGGCCATTCGCTCGGAGTAACCCTGCATTCCAGACGAATGCTATTGAATTACGAATCATTCCTATTTAAGATCTCGTTCCATGTCCCCAGTCCGGGGCGTGGAGCGAGTTCCGATGATCGTCTGTGTTTGCCGCCGGGTTTCTGATCGCGACATCGAGCGCCATGCGCACAATGGCTGCGCGACATTCGACGATCTGCAGATCGACAGCGGCGTTTCATCCTGCTGCGGCCGCTGCACCGATTGCGCCCGGGAAGTCTTCGAATCCGCCCGCTCCGCCCAGCGCCACCCCCACGGTGGCGCCATCATGCTGCAGGTACTGACGGCTTGATTTGAGCCGGGGCGGCGCCATCTGGTGCTCCTACGACCCCTTTTGTGCTCGGCCGCCGACTTCCGCGGCCGCGCTGGGGAACGGAACTAGAATCAGGCGCCCGGATCCGAGCCGGGAGTCCCCCCACATTCAGGAGGTTCCATGAGCGAAAACCTGCAAACCGCATACGGCTTCGACAGGTCCGTCCCGTCAGCCGACACGCGTAATCGCGTCCTGCGCAACACCTACTGGCTTCTCGCCTTGTCGATGGTGCCCACCGTGCTCGGGTCTTGGGTGGGGTTGCAAATGGGCTTCGCGTGGTTCTCCGCCAGCCCGTTCATTGGCTTCCTCCTGTTCATGGGCGTCGCGTTCGGCTTCTTCTATGCGATCGAGAAGACCAAGAACTCCGGCATGGGGGTCGTGCTGCTGCTGGCATTCACCTTCTTCATGGGGTTGATGCTGTCCCTGATGATCGGGGGAATCCTGGGCAACTTCACCAACGGCAGTCAGTTGATCATGATGGCGTTCGGCGGTACCGCCGTGGTGTTCTTCGGCATGGCCTCGCTGGCCACCACCATCAAACGTGATCTGTCGGGCATGGGCAAGTGGTTGATGGTGGGGGTGATCGGCCTGATCGTTGCCATGGTTGCGAACATCTGGCTCCAATTGCCCGCCCTGATGATGACCTTGTCGGTCCTGGCCGTGGTCATCTTCTCGGCCTTCATGCTGTACAGCCTGAAACGCGTCGTGGACGGCGGCGAAACGAACTACGTGACCGCAACGCTGGCGATCTATCTCAGCGTGTACAACGTGTTCGTTCACCTGCTGAACTTGCTGGGCATCTTCGGCGGCGATCGCGACTGACAGAATTCCGCGTCCCGCATCCGATTCAAAGGGCCCCGAAGGGGCCCTTTTCAATGGCCGGTCAAGATGCGCGCTCGAACACCGCCATGCTCTCCACATGCGCCGTGTGGGGGAACATGTTGACCACCCCGGCTGCAGTGCACCGATACCCGGCCTGATGAACCAGCAATCCTGCATCCCTTGCGAGGGTTGCCGGGTTGCAACTGACGTAGACAATGCGTGTGGGCGGAACGTATCCCGGTGCCTCCTGCGCCAACAAGTCCACCAGCGCCTTGACCAGCGCAAACGCGCCTTCGCGCGGCGGATCGACGAGCCATTTATCAGCGACGCCATAGCTTGCAAGGTCTGCCGGGGCGAGATCAAACAGGTTGCGCGCCTCGAACGTGGTTTTCGCCTCCAGCTGATTGAATGCGGCGTTCTCACGGGAGCGCGCAACCAGTGTTTCGCTTCCTTCCACCCCCAGAACCCGGGCCGCCCGGGTCGCGATGGGAAGCGTGAAATTCCCGAGTCCGCAAAACCAGTCGATCACCTGCTCGTGCGGCTGAGTGTCCAGCAGGCGCAACGCGCGCGCCACCAGCACTTGGTTGATGTACGGGTTGACCTGCGTGAAATCCGTCGGCTTGAACGGCATCGACACGTTGAACTCGGGGAGCCAATAGGTGAGCGGCTTGCCGCCGGTGTCCAGCAAATGAACGGTGTCGGGGCCTTTGGGCTGCAGCCACCACTGAACGTCATGTGCGCGAGCGAAGGCGCGCAGCCGCGCCTGGTCCGGTTCAGTCAACGGCTCCAGATGACGGAGAACGAGCGCAGTGACATCCTCACCGATCGCGACCTCGATTTGCGGAAGGCGGTCGCGCTGGTCCATCTGCGCCACGAGGTCGCGCAACGGAATCAGCATCGCGCTCATGTGCGGCGGCAGCACCTCGCAGCTGTCCATGTCGGCCACGTAGCTCGACTTGCGCTCGTGAAATCCGATCAGCACCCGCTCCTTCTTGAGCACGTGGCGCACCGACAGGCGGGCACGGTAGCGATAGCCCCACGCGGGGCCCTCGATCGGACGCAGCAGGCGGTCAGCCTTCACCTTGCCGAGATGCCACAAGGCATCTTCAAGCGCGCGTTGCTTCGTCGCGACCTGAGCGCCCATGTGGAAGTGCTGCATCTTGCAACCGCCGCATGTGCCGAAATGCCGGCACCGAGGGGTCACGCGTTGCGGGCTCTCCTTGCGCAAGGCCGACATCGTCGCCCGTTCCCAGTTGTTCTTGCGGCGCTGAACGTTGACCAAAACCTCCTCGCCCGGCAAGGCACCGTCGATGAACACGACCTTGCCTTCGGCGTTGTGGGCCACCCCTTGCGCATCCAGGTCGAGTGACTCGACCTTCAACCATTCATCTGCTGCTGTCATGCGGCCGATTGTCTCAGCCTCGCGCCGAGGTTCAGTACAACGAATCCCAGTTCACACCCTGATTCAACAGGGTGCGGCGCAGCTTGGCCAGAGCCTCTTGCTGGATTTGGCGGATGCGCTCGCGAGTGAGGTTCAAGCGCGCGGCCAGCACCTCCAAGGTTTCCGGTTCCCGATCACTCAGCCCGTAACGCCCCGCCAGCACCTCTCGCTCGCGCGCGCTCAAGGCTCCCAGCCCAGCCTGCAGCAATGCCTGTGCCTCGTGGTGGAGCATGAGATGAGCGGGGTCGCCGGCGCCCTCGTCGGCCACGATGTCAGACAGGGGCTGGGAGCCATCGGGACCCAGAGGGGCATCCAGAGAAGCGGGCAGCTCGGAGAGCTTCAGCAAATCGCTCACATGCTTCACTGCGCAGCCAAGATGTGCCGCAATGTCTTCCACCCGCACTTTTGGGTGCGTCTCACCGGACGAAGCGGACTGCCCTTCCAAGAAGCGACGCGCCTTGAGCACCTGATTCAGTTCGCGCAGCACGTGCACCGGCAGCCTGACCAGGCGCGCCTGGTGCTGGATCGCCCGCTCAATGCCCTGTCGAATCCACCAAGATGCATAAGTCGAGAAGCGAAATCCGCGTTGCGGCTCGAACTTGGCAGTCGCATGCATCAAGCCCAGATTCCCTTCCTCGATCAGGTCGGTCATTGGAAGGCCGCGCCCAAGATAATTCTTGGCGATGCTGACCACGAGCCGCAGGTTGCGCTGGATCATCGCCTGCCGCGCGGCGAACTCTCCAGCGTGCGCACGGGTGGCGGTCTCGAACTCCTCTTCCGGTGTCAGCAGAGGGGCTCGGCGGATATCCCGGAGATAAAGCTGGAGTGTGCTCCCGACCTCAGGTTCTGCCGGCGCGAGATCACGGCCCGGCTGCCGGTCGGGGGACAAGTCACCTTGCCACAACGCCTGGAAACTGGGCCGAAGATACGGGGCCGGCCCGGCCCCGGCGCCCGCGGCGCCGTTCGATTCCGCGCCCTTGTCTGCGTGCCCCTTCTTGCTCATGGTGCTGCACGCTTGAAGTTGCGCCGATCGCTTGCGCCAGGCTCAGGTCACCGAGGCGGAAGCACCTTGGCCGGGTCGATCGGCTTGCCCAGCTTGCGAATCTCGAAATGCAGCTTGATGCGGTCGGCATCGGTAGCGCCCATTTCGGCGATCTTCTGGCCGCGCTTGACCGATTGTTCTTCCTTCACCAACAACGCCTGGTTGTGGGCGTAAGCGGTGAGGTAGGTGTTGTTGTGCTTCAAGATCACCAGGTTTCCATAGCCTCGCAAGCCCGAGCCGGCATAGACCACTCGCCCGTCCGCCGCAGCCATGACAGGATCGCCCGCCTTGCCGGCAATCGACAACCCTTTGCTGCGGGCTTCATCGAACGGCACCACCACCGCCCCCGCCGCAGGCCAGAGCCAGTTCAATTCGTCATCACCGCTTTCGCGTGTGGCGGGTGCAGGCGACGGCGACGGCAGCTGTGCTGGCGGAATTGAAGCGACGACCGGCGGCGGAGTCGGTGTCGAGGCGGCGGCCGGCGGCCGCGGAGCATCCAATGGCCGTGATTCGATCCGGCTGGATGCAACGGGCCGGGTGGCGACGGCGTTCGGATCGGCCCCCGGAGGCACCACCCGCAGAACCTGGCCCACCTCGATGACGTTCGGGTTCTCGAGGTTGTTCCAGCGAATGATGTCTTTCCAGCTTTGACCTGACTCCAACCCGATGCGGATCAAGGTGTCGCCGGGCTTGACCATGTAGAAGCCAGGCTTGCCGGCATCTTCCGAACCCATGGGCACCTTGCCGGGTTCGCTCGGTTGCGCCAGGGTGGCGGGCGCCGCGGTGGGAGCTGGCGAGGGAACAGCCGCGCGGTTGAACACCGATCGGTCTTCGACCGGGGCGCGATGCTTGGAGGAGGCACATCCAGCCAAGAACGCCGCCATCAGCAAGACGCTGAAAAGCCACCGTCCGGCGGACGCGTTGCCGCGGAGCGGCCGGTGGGGTTGGCTTCCCATGGAAGTCACCAATGTCATGAATCCGTTCCTGATTTTAAAGGGACGAAGCTCACGGGCTCATGGGCTGTGCGCACGTAACCTTCATCTGTCCGATCGACCACGACCAGCACTTGCTGGCGGCCGCTGGCTTCATGCACCGGGGCCACCAACCGCCCGCCGACTGCCAGTTGCTCGAGCCACGCATCGGGTATGGCCTCGCCGCCAGCGGCGGCGATGATGCTGTCGTAGGGTGCGTTGGGCGGGTGGCCTCGCATCCCGTCACCATACACCAGCCGCAGGTGGCTCTGACGCATTGGCGCGAGCAAAGTTCGCGATTTGTCGTGCAGCGGCTTGAGCCGCTCAACGCTGATCAGCTGGCGCGAAAGCACCGCCAGGACGGCCGCCTGGTATCCGCAGCCCGTGCCGACCTCCAAGGTACGGCCGAGCGAGCCGGCCCGCCGGGCACTCGCACCCGCCATCAGCAACTCGATCATTCGGCCCACCACCGACGGCTTGGAGATGGTCTGGCCGAGACCGATCGGCAGGCTGGTGTCTTCGTAGGCCTGCGTGGCCAACGCGCTGTCGACAAAGAGATGCCGGGGCACCTGTGCCAACGCGGCCATCACGCGTTCGTCGCGCAAACCGGCCGCGTGCAGCTTCTGGACCATGCGATGGCGCACATCGGACGAATCCAGGCCCAGGCCGGATGGGCGAGCCTGGCGCGCAGAGTCTTCGGCCGCTTGCTGCAGTGGCTGCTGCGGCCGCAGCACGGCGCTCTTCGCGGCCGGGGACGTCAGCCGATCGAGCTGCAACGGAAATTTCGGACGCGGCCGGTCGGCGGCGCTCATGCTTGGACCCGCTGGCGCCATGCCGCCAGACCGTCGTGGTGGGTCAGGTCCACCTGCAAGGGCGTGATCGACACCCGGCCCTGCGCCGTGCAATGGAAATCTGTGCCTTCGCCCGCGTCGCGCGCGATGCCCGCGGGGCCGATCCAGTAGATCGGCTCGCCGCGGGGGTTCTGCTGCCGGATCACCGGCTGGCTGGCGTGGCGTCTGCCGAGCCGCGTGATCTCGCGCGGCAGCGTCGTGGCGTCGGCGCGATTGGGAATGTTCACATTGAGCAGCCACGGCTCGCGAGACGGAGGCGACTTCAGCACTTGCTCGACGATGCCCCGCGCCGCACGGGCGGCTTCGTCCACGTGGGCCCAGCCCTTTTCAACCTGAGAGAAGGCAATGGCGGGGATGCCAAAAAGAAAACCCTCCATCGCCGCAGCCACCGTTCCGGAGTACAGCGTGTCGTCTCCCATGTTGGCACCGTTGTTGATGCCGGAAAGCACGAGATCGGGGCGGTGCGGCAGGAGGCCCGTGAGCGCCACATGCACGCAATCGGACGGCGTGCCGTTGACGTACGTATACCCGCTCGTCGCCTTGTACACCGACAGGGGGCGATGCAGGGTCAACGAGTTGGAGGTTCCGCTGGCGTTCTGCTCGGGCGCGATCACATCGATCTCGCCCAGGCCTTCGCACGCTTGCACCAACGCAGCCAGGCCGGGCGCCAAGTAGCCATCGTCATTGGCGATCAAAATTCGCATGGCCGGATTGTAAGGACTCGTCACTTGCGTGACGGCACCTCCCGCGCACGCTGCCTATCATCGACGCTTCACGAACACGTCGCGAACACGAGGAGACAAGTATGAAAGCATGGCTCTGCGAGAACCCCATCGGCCTCGACGGACTGGCATGGAAGGAATTGCCCACGCCGCAGCCCCGGGCCGGCGAAGTCCGCGTGGCGATCCGTGCCGCGAGCCTGAACTTTCCCGATCTGCTCATCATTCAGAACAAATACCAGGTGAAGCCGGACCTCCCCTTCGTTCCGGGCTCCGAGTACGCCGGCGTGATCGATGCCGTGGGAGAGGGCGTCACGCAGTTCAAGGCAGGAGATGCGGTGGCCACATTCGGCGGTGGCGGCGGATTCGCAACCCACGCCTGCACCCAGGCCTCGCAGCTGATGGCCCTTCCACCGGGGTTCGCGTTCGATGACGCGGCGGCATTTCTCTGCACGTACGGCACCACCCATCACGCCTTGATGGACCGCGGGGCGTTGCAGGCGGGCGAGACGGTGCTGGTGCTCGGGGCCGCCGGCGGCGTGGGCACGGCGGCCATTCAGATCGCGAAGGCAGCCGGCGCCAGGGTGATCGCGGCGGCATCGTCTGACGACAAATGCGCTGTGTGCACATCGCTCGGCGCGGATGCCACCATCAACTACGGCAAGGCGAACCTGCGCGATGAGATCAAGTCGCTGACCAGCGGCAAAGGCCCGGATGTGGTCTACGACCCGGTGGGAGGCGACGTCGCCGAGCCCGTGTTTCGCTCGATCGGCTGGCGCGGCCGCTATCTCGTCATCGGATTTGCGCAGGGCAGCATTCCTTCCTTGCCACTCAACCTGGCTTTGCTGAAAGGCGCCTCGATCGTGGGCGTGTTCTGGGGCGAGTTCGCCCGGCGTGAACCGCAACGCAACGCCCGGGCGCTGGCGGAGCTGGCCACCTGGTATGCGCAAGGGAAGATCAAACCTGTCATCGACGCGCGCATGCCGATGGATGCGCTGCCACAGGCCTTCGCCCGCATGGGCAGCCGGCAGGTGCGCGGAAAACTCGTGCTCGTCAACGAAGCCTGACGGGCAGTGCATCCACGGCCGGGGCGCTGCACTTTTCGATTGCGCTACGATGCTAGCCCCCCCGAGCGCACTTCACCATGACCATCAAGGTACTGATCGTCGAGGACAACCCTGTTGCACGCAGCTTCCTTGGCCGAGTCGTGCGCGAAAGCTTCAGCGACAACCTGCTGATTTCGGAGGCCGGCGATCTCGACAGCGCCCGGCGGTTGATGGGCCTGCTGAGCGACGTCACAGGCGCCGCGCCCGCCGACCCGTTCAAGCTGGTGCTGGTCGACCTGGAGCTGCCCGATGGCAACGGCATGGAACTCCTGGCCGAACTGGTGCGTTATCCGGCCACCAAGATCGTCACCACGCTCTACTCTGACGACGACCACCTGTTCCCCGCGCTCCAATGCGGTGCAGACGGGTACCTGCTCAAAGAAGACCGTTATGAGGTTCTGGTCGAAGAACTTCAGAAAATTGTCCGAGGCCAACCACCGCTGTCACCGGCCATTGCGCGCCGGTTGTTGAACCACTTCCGGCAAGGCCCGGGCGGCATGGGGGCGAACGCCGAAGGAGCACTGGAAGGTGCCTCCAGCTTTCAGAGCAGCCGGCCCATGCCGCTGGGCCGGGGAGCGCCACTGGACCACGACCGCCTCACGCCGCGCGAAAGCGAGGTGCTGACATATCTCAGCAAAGGCTTCACGATCAAAGAGATCGCCAGCCTGATGAGCATCAAGTGGTTCACGGTGAACGACCACATCAAGTCGATCTACAAGAAGCTGAACGTCTCCAGCCGCGCGGAAGCTGCCGTCCTGGCCAGCAAGCAAGGCCTCGTCTAGCGGCGTGGGCGCCCGCGGCGTTCCCTGCTTCAAAGACACCCCTTGAGCAACGCACCCGCTCCACCCGCTGAAGAGCCTCCATCCAGCTTCATGGGAGGCGCCGATTCCGCGCTCGACTCCACATTCGTCGACCGCACCTTCGGCAGCAAGCACCGCTTCTCGCGCTGGATGGGCTGGCGGTTGCGGTTTCTGGTGGCCTCCGCGCTGCTGGGATGCATTGCGCTTCTCCTGCTGGCGCGCTGGCTCGGCGAGCCCTTTCAGCCCGACGCGACATGGCGCACAGGCGCCCAGCAGCGACTCGAACTTGCCGCATCCAATGATCCCGCTCTGGCGCCGTTCGTGGGCCAGGCGCTGACCGGCATCGAGGTTCCCGGCGAGGGCGCCGTCCCGATCGACGCCCTGGTACTTCAGCGGTCTGCCCGCTGGCTGGTCGATGACACACAGCGGCAACGCCACCGGCTCATGCATGACCAGTTGTCGCAGGCCTTCGGCCAAAGCCATGCGACGCTGACGTTCTCGAACCATGCACGGGTCACGCTCGCAACGCACCCGCGCGGCGTCGGATCCCTCGGAGCGATGTTCTGGCTGCTCTCGGCCGTGACGCTCGTGCTCTACCTGATGGCCATGGTGGTGGTGCTGGCGAAGCCGTCCATGCGCAACATGCTCTACGCGACGATGGCGCTGTGCCAGTCGGGCAACCTGGTGTTCGCTGCGATCGAATCCACCACCGCCTTGTCGCTGCCCTCGCCCATCCCGGCCTGGAGCATGCCCCTGCGGGCGAGCTTCGACCTCGTCACCGCCGCGGCTGCGGCGCACGCGGCCGCGCTGTACCCGCGCAGGCTGCGCGCCATCGCGCCGTGGGCGAGCGCGTCGTGGGCTTGCGTGGCCTCGCTTGCGTTGCTGCTCGCGGCCGGTTGGCTGCCGGGTGCATGGTGGTGGTGCCAGTTGGGCGTCGCCGCGCTTTGCATGGTGGCCGTGGGGCTGTTCACCTGGTCCTACCGCGCAGAACACCATCCGTTTGCGCTGGTGGTACGCAGGTTCGGCATCCTGGCCGTCGGCACCTGGGGCCTGCTGACCATGGCCATCGTCGCAGCCGGCAGCCCGCCCCAGATGCAAGCCCCGGTGACGGAAGTCGGCCCGGTGATCTGGTATGTCTTCGTGGCGCTGCTGCTGCTGGCCCTGCCCTTCATGACCGAGACACAACAGGTCCTGCGCGAGTTTCTGCTGCTCGCCGCTGTGAGCACGATCGCCACTTCGCTGGATCTCCTCTTCGTCACCCTCTTCTCCCTGGGCGGCTTCGCGTCCCTCGTCCTGGCGCTGTTCCTGTCATTCGGCCTGTATTCCGGCATCCGGCAATGGGCGACCAACCAGTTCCGACACCAGAACGTCGCAGCGGCGGAACGCACCTTCGAGAACCTGTACCGGATCGCACGCGAAGTGGAAGTTCACCCGGAGCGCCTCGCCAGCCTCATGACGCAGTTGCTGCGGGAACTCTTCTCCCCCCTCGAAGACGCCGTCATCGACCGCAGAAGCTCCAAATCTCGGGTGCTCAGCGGCGGCGCGACGTTGCAGGTCCCCATCCCCGACCTCGATCGCACGGCGTCGGCGCCACCGCGCACGCTGGTACTACGCTTCGCCAACCGAGGCCGCCGACTCTTCACCACCGACGATGCGAGGCTGGCGAATCGCATCGTGGAGCAGCTCAGCCGCGCGGTCGCCTTCGATCAGGCGGTGGAGCGCGGCCGAAGGGAGGAACGTTTGCGGCTCGCACAGGATCTGCATGACGACATCGGCGCGCGCCTGCTGACGCTGATGTACAAGGCGCAATCGCCTGAAATCGAGAACTACGTTCGCCACACCCTGCAAGACCTGAAGACGCTGACGCGGGGACTGGCGGCCTCCAGCCACCCGTTGTCGCACGCCGCCGCGGAGTGGAAGGCGGATCTCACGCAGCGGCTTGCTGCTGCGCACATCGCGATGGAATGGTCCTTCTGCGCGGACCGCGAGTTCACGCTGAGCGTCATGCAATGGTCGGCATTGACGCGCGTCCTGCGGGAACTGGCCAGCAATGCAATCGCGCACGCCGAGGCACGCCGCCTGCGCATCCAGCTTTCTCTGGCCACCGACACGCTCGAGCTGAAAGTCACGGACGACGGCAAAGGCCGCAACCCTGCGGCATGGTCGCATGGCCTGGGGTTGGGCGGCGTACGCAAGCGCATTCGCCAACTGGGTGGCGAGGTCGGCTGGGAGGAGATTCCAGCCGGCGGCATCTGCTGCCATGTGCGACTGCACAATCTTGCGGGCGATTGAGACGTTCATCACGCTCGACCCGCAGACGGCAGGCCTGACGACCTTCGGGCGACGGCGAAGAAGCCCGTCGATTGCCAACATCTCCACGAAAAGAGACTCACACAACCAGTCACCACGTGTTTGCGTGGCCAGCCACCCACGCACATGACGAGTTATTCAACAGATTGATATTCATCAATCCGAGTTTGGATGGCCGTTAGCACATCCATAAATCAGGGAAAGCAGAAAACTTCGACGCTTCGATCTCGGAAGGCGTCACTATTTCACGAGGGCCAACGATGAAGCCTAAGTGATCCCTGACTTCTTCCGATATAACCGATGTATTGCATGGCAGGACAAGAATGCTGCAGGTGCAATAAGAAGCCATCCCTCATCGCTGTACTGGAGGTCGTATGTTCAAGAAACTCGTTTTCGCTTCAATCGTCGCTACAACGTCTTCCGCCTGGGCCGACACCCAGACGACCCACTTCAACGTTCTGCTCACCATCACCAAGGCATGCAGTTTCACGACCGCAGCAGCGGATGTGGATTTTGGCTCGCATGCTTCTTCTGCAACCAACCTTCAGAACCTTGGAAACCTGTATGTGACGTGCACGAAGGGCACCTCCTACGACATCGGTTTGAGTGCGGGGGATGGCACCTCTTCCACGGTCACGAGCCGCAAGATGAAAGGCCTGGCCATCGGCAATACCGACGAGGTGCCGTACTCGCTCTACCGCGAGATCGGCCGCGCCACAAACTGGGGCGACACCGTCGGCGTCGACACCGTGAGCGACGTCGGCACTGGCGCCCAGCAGACCATTCCCATCTATGGGACGGTTCCCAGCGCCAACTTCAGCGCAGACAGCTACAGCGACATCATCACGGCAACCGTGACGTACTGAGCCGTGCTCGAACATACGTGGTGCGTCATGCTGCAACGGGCCGCACAGTCGATCTTCCTGGCGTTGGTGTTCTGGGCATCACCGGCGGTCGCGTCCAGCCTGCAGGTGGCGCCAACCTCCCTCTCGTTGAAGGCCGAACGCAAGGCCGATGGGCTTTGGCTCATCAACGCCGGAGGCAACCCGTTGCGGGCGCAACTGCGCATCTACCGCTGGGAGCAGGTCAACGGCGAGGATCAGCTTCTGCCCACCACCGATCTCTTGGTGAGCCCGCCGATGGTGAGGCTGCCCGGCGGCACCCGGCAGTTGGTCCGCGTCATCCGTCTCACGCCGCCGCCCACCGACACGGAAGCCAGTTATCGGGTGATCGTCGACGAACTGCCCGCGCCTGCCGCCGACGAAAGCGGCAAGCGCACCGGGCTGCAGTTCGTGATGCGCTACTCGCTGCCGGTTTTCGTTCAACCTCCAGCCGGCATCCACAACGGCGCCCGGCCTTTCTTGCGGGTCGAGATCGTGCGGGAGGGTGACTCGCCGCAACTGGAGATCGGCAACGAGGGCAGCGCCCATGCGCATCTCTCCGACCTGGTGTTCGTCGACGCCACCGGTCAAAGGCACACGCTTCGCGAAGGCTTGGCCGGATATGTTCTGCCCAGCCAACGCAAGCGCTGGAGCCTTCCTCCCGCGTTGAAATCCATGCACGTGTCGACAGGTTCTTTCAAGGCGCGAGTGAATGGCGAACTCACTGAACGCAATCTGCTTCAGCGCGGCGCCGACGCAACACCGTCCGTTGGCCCACGCTGAACGGCCCAGAGAATTGCGTGCCCGACGCATCGCCTGGCTGCTCGCAGGGTTCACGCTCATGATCGCCCCATCGGCCTTCGGTCAGCGCATCGAGCCCGCCCCCGACGAGAGCACCACGCTTTATCTCGAGGTGAGGCTCAACCACACGCCGCACGCGAAGCTGGTTCCTTTCGTCCTGCGAGAAGAAGGGCTGCATGCCCACGCGTCGGAGCTTCGCCCGCTCGGCTTCGCACTGCCTGGCGTGGATGGCTCGCGCCTGATCGCGCTGGCAGACCTGCCCGGCCTGGTGACCCGGTTCGACCACCAGATGCAACGTATCGAGCTGGATGCCCCCCTCGCCCTGCTGTCGCTCAAGACGACGCGCCTCGACACGTCCACCGTGCTGGCGCCGCCCGTCAGTCCCACCGTCCCCGGGATGCTGCTGAACTACGACTTCTACGCCGCCACCGGCAGCGACGGGATGCAATGGAGCGGCATCTACGAGTCGCGCTTCTTCGGCGTGGGCACGGGCGTGCTCGGCAACACCATGATCACGCGTGTGTTCTCTCCCGCGCAGAGGCTGTCCGGCAGCGGCTGGCGCAAAGAATCCTTGCGCCTGGACACGTCCTGGCACCACTCGTGGCCCGAACGCATGCTGACGCTGGAGCTGGGCGACAGCGTGACAGGCGGCCTCGACTGGAGCCGCCCGGTACGCATGGGGGGAGTCCGGATCGGCAGCAACTTCGCATTGCAGCCCTACCGCATGACCGTGCCACTGCCGACATTCTTCGGCGAAGTTGCCGTGCCCTCCACGGTCGATCTCTATGTCAATGGCCTGAAGCAGTACACGGGCAACGTCCCGATGGGCCCCTTCCAGCTCGACAGCAATCCCGGCGTGACCGGGATGGGCATGGCACAGATCGTGGTGACCGACAGCTTCGGCCGCAGCACCGTTCTCGCCTTGCCGTTCTACAGCACGCAAAGGTTGCTGGCCGAAGGATTGACGCACTGGTCGGCATCTCTGGGCCGCGTGCGCATGCAGTATGGACGGGAATCGTTCTCCTACGACGATTCGCTGATGGGCAATGCGACCTTTCGGCGCGGCCTCAGCAACCGGTTCACGATCGAAGCCCACGCCGAGATGAACAGCGCCGTCCGCAATGGCGGCGTGGGGGCGCTCTGGCTGCTGGGCACGGCCGGCGTGCTGAGTGCGTCGTCCGCTTACGGAACGGCCGACAAGCGCGGCGGCACGCAGTACAGCGTGGGCTATCAATGGAATCGCGCGAACATGTTCGTGGACGTGCATACGCAACGCACACAGCGCGCCTATCGCGACATCGCGTCGGTCTTCGGAGAACCTCCTGCGCGCGTGACCGAACGCGCCATGCTGGGCATCAACACCGCGCCTCTCGGCTCCCTGGGATTCAACTATGTGCGCCACGCCGATCCCGGCCATGACAGCCGCTACGCCGGCATCTCATGGTCCCGGCAGCTCGGCAACCGGGTGTCGGCCAGCGCCTCGCTCGTGCGTTCGCTGACCGGCGTCAAGGAAACCAACGCGTTCATCAGCTTGAGCTACAGCCTGGGAGAACACATCAGCGCAGGGACATCGATGCAACGCCGCGCCCACCACACCAGCACAACCTTGCATGTCGCCCATCCATCCTCCGGCGATGGGGGCTTCGGCTGGCGAACCCAACTGCGCGACGACAACGGAAACGCAAGCGGCCAAGCCGAATTGGCCTGGCTCGGCCGCCATGGCCGCGCCAGCCTCGGCGCCGCCAGCTTCGGCAACAGCAGCCATGGCTATGCCAACGTGAGCGGATCGCTGGTGGCCTTGGGCGACAGCCTCTTTGCCGCACGAGACATCGGCGACGGATTCGCTCTCGTCAGCACCGGCGGCATCGCCGATGTGCCGGTCAAGCTCGAGAATCGCGTCGTCGGAAACAGCGATGACAGAGGCCTGCTCCTGGTCACACGCTTGAACGCCCGGCAACACAACAAAATCTCCATCGACCCGATGAACCTGCCCGCCAACATGCAGATTGCGGATGTGAGCCTGAACGCAACGCCCAGCGAGCGTGCAGGCACACTCTTGCGATTCAAGATTCGCACCGTTCGCGCCGCCGTGGTCGTTCTGCATGACGCGAACGGCCACGCGCTGCCAATGGGAAGCCGCGTCCACGGCGTGAACGGCAACGACATCGATGCCGTGGTCGGGCACGATGGAGAAACCTATCTGGACACGCTGGACGACACGCACCACGACCTGCGTGTCCACGCCGCCGAGGGGCCGCCCTGCCAGGTCCGCGTGACGCTGCCGCCGGATGCCGGCGGCATCCCCCGCATCGGGCCACTGCGATGCCAGGCGCAAGCCAGCCCATGATGGCGCACTCCACCATCGCCAGCGGCGGACTGTGGCTCCTTGCCCTCCTTGCCGTCGCCCCGGCGCAGGCGGCCACCACATGCACCGCCTCCATGACGGACCTCTTGTTCGACAAGATCGACGTCGACACGTCCACCTACGCAACAGCCAGCCTGTCGGTGACTTGCCATACGACCGCGCTGTCCGTCCTCGGCAATACGAAAGTGCGCATGTGCCTGCACGTCGGCAGGCCCACGTCTCCACGCAGCATGCCGAACGCGCTCAACGACATGCTGTCTTTCCAGATGTACCAGGACGCCACCTACGCCACGGTCTGGGGCAGCAGGTTCGGCGCGTCGCCCGCGAACCTGCCGGTTCAGCTGGACTTCGACTACGCCGTGCCTCTCATCGTCGGCGGCAGCGAAACAAAGGTGATCACGCTGTACGGCCGCGTTCCTGCGCAAGCCACTGCCGCCATCGGTCAGTACAGCCAGAGCTATGCGGCCAATCACACCATCCTGGAGTTCCGGTACAACACCTCGCTCATTCTGGCTGCGTCCTATCCGGCGTCGTGCACCGCGGGCGGCACCGCCGGCATCGAGAGCACGTTTCCTTTTGAGGTCAGGGGAGACGTCGATCCGCTGTGCCACTTCTCCGCGGTCTCCGACCTGGATTTCGGAAGCCTGGCCGGCCCGATCGCGGGCACCCACGACAGCACGTCCACCATCACCATGCGTTGTCGAAACCGAACCGCCTGGACGCTCGGGCTCGACAACGGCTTGAACTTCAGCGGCGGCACCCGCCGCATGCGCCTCGGCACCACGGCGGAGTACGTCGACTACCAGCTTCACCGCAATCCCGGGCGCAACGCGGCGTGGGGCGAGACCATCGGCGTCGATACCACCGGTGGAACCGGCAACGGCCTGGCGCAGGCGCACGAGGTCTATGGACGGGTCCCCGGCGGCCAGAACGTGCCGGCCGGTGATTACTCAGACCAAGTGCGCGTCACGGTGACGTACTGAAAACAGGCCGGCCCACCGCTGGCCAGCGGCGGGCCACGCGCTCGCGCGATGCCTGGCCGCCTTATCGCCGCAGAAAGAATTCGATCGGCACGACGATCTCCAGCACCTCACCGAGCTGATCCGGCAGGGCCGGCAGCGGCTGCGCGCGTTCGAGCACCGCCAGTGCTTCAGCGTCCAGCAGGGCGAAGCCCGAGGCCTTCTCCAGCGCAGCTGACAGCACCCGGCCTTCGCGATCCATGACGAAGCGTATGTAGGGCATGCCCTGCTGCCGGCGCGTCTGCGCGGTTCGCGGGTAGCGCTTGTACTGCTCCAAGTGCGCCAGCAGCAAGCTGCTGAACGTTGCTTGCGTGTGCACCTGCGCTGCGCTGGGCGCGCCCGCTGCCGACGTCGCCGGCGCCTCCCGCTGCGACGTCGGCGCCGTCGTCTCGGGGGCCGGTGGACGCGCCTGCGACGGCTCGCTGGCTTCGGGCTGCGAAGCCGACAACGCAACATCCGACGACGGCATCGGCGTCTCCAGTTCAGCGCGTGGCTCTGGATCGGGCTTCAACGGCGGCTCGGGCTTGGGCTGCGGGGCCTCCACCTGCTTCGGGCCCGGTGGCTGCACGCTCGGCCGCTGCGGTGCCTGCGGTGACGCCATCATCTCGATCACCAGCGGCGTGCCAGACGGAGACAGCGCCGCCGTCGGCCCCTCGTTCCAGCGCGCAATCACGACGGCCGCCCCGCAAGCCGCCAGCACGCCTGCCGCACTGCGCAGCCAGCGTCTTCGCTCCTGCTGCACCTGCGCCAGCTCCCACACCACCAACACAGGCACCCCCCGCTCCCGAGGCGGCGAGGCTGGGGCGAGAGGCTCGCGATGCCGTTGCGCCCTCACCGCCGTACTCACGGCGCACCCTGCTCCAGCCCCACCAACGCAACCCTCAAGTACCCGGCCTGCCGCAGCTGGTCCATCAATGCCATCAGCTCACCGTAGGCAACGCTGCGGTCGGCGCGCAGGAACAGCGGTTCATCGTGTTTGGCGCCGGCCGCTTCCAAGGCGCCGCCCAAGGCGCCCCGCTCGACCGGTGCTTCGCCCAGCGCCAGCGTCAAGTCTTGCTTGAGCGTGAGAAACACCGGCCGCTCGGGCTGTGGCCGGGGTTCTGCGGTGGAACCCGGCAGATCCACCGGCACGTCCACCGTTGCCAAGGGCGCCGCCACCATGAAGATGATCAGCAGCACCAGCATCACATCGATGAAGGGGGTGACGTTGATCTCGTGGGTTTCGCAGAGGCCGTCGTCGCCACGTTGCGGTTTGGCGCTCATTGGCCGGCCCTTCGCGCCACGCGTTGCGGCCAGAACGCTTGGGTGGTCATGGCTGGCGGTCGAGGTCGCGCCCCAGGAGATTCAGCACTTCCGTGCTGGCGTCGGCCAGCAGCGCGCGGTAGCCGGCGATGCTGCGGCTGAACGCGTTGTAGATGATCACCGCGGGAATCGCGGCGAACAGCCCCAGCGCCGTGGCCAGCAGCGCCTCGGCGATGCCGGGGGCGACGACGGCGAGGTTGGTGGTCTGTGCCTTCGAGATGCCGACAAAGGCGTTCATGATCCCCCACACGGTGCCGAACAGGCCGACGAACGGCGCCGTGGCGCCGATCGTCGCGAGGATGCCGGTGCCGCGGTTGATGCGCCGCCCCAGCGCGGCTTCCACGCGGCCCAGGCTGGCAGCGGCGCGGTCGCGGGTGCCGTCCGCGGGGAGGCCGTCAGAAGCCTGCCGCTCTTGCCGCGCGGTCGCGCACAGCAAGTGCAACGGGCCGGCATCGTCATCACCTGCGGCGTCCAGCGTCGCGCTTTGCCGCAGCGCCGCCAGGGCGGATTGCGCTTGCCGCCGGGCCAAGCGCAGCTCCCACGTCTTGGCCAGCCACACGATCCAGGTCAGCAATGCAGCCAGCAGCAGGCCAATCATCACCGCCTGCACCACCGCGTCGGCAGCGAGGAACATGCCCCAGGGAGAAAGGTCGTGGGGCAACGATGTGTTCACGGTCATAGGGGATGCCCCCTGCGCGCAGGGGTTTCCACAACAGCCGTCATTTCATTCCTCGCACGCGCAGAGGCACCAGACGATGGGCGGATCGCCTGCGAGGCCTGGTCCCGGGCGCCGCTCACGGCCCCTGCACCCACGGCTCGAACAGTCGATGGATCTCCTCATCGCTGACCGGGTGGCCCTTGTGGGCGCGCTCGGACTGCCAGTACATGTCCATGATCATCTTCATGCCGTCCACGGGGTACTTCAGGCGGACGCCGTTGTTCTGCGCGATGCGGCGATCCCACTCGGCGCGGATGCGCTTCCAGTAGCCGCTGGTCTTCTCCCAGTACTCGTAGCCGGGCTTGAAGTTGTAGCCGATGATGCGCCGGTAGATGTTGTGGCCCCGCTCACGCGCCAAGCTTGCGGTCACGGTCTCTCCTTCGCGAACCAGCTTGGTGTTGTCCTGGCCGTGCGTCCAGCCGTTCGCGAGAATGCCGTGGCTGTTGACCACGCCCAGCACGTTGTAGTCGCTGCGCTTGGAGTATTCGCGCCGCGGCAGCGGTCGGAACCCCGCATCCGACGTCCAGACCGGCGCACCGTCCTGAAAGGTCCACCGGCCGGTTCCGCAATAGCGGGGTGCGTCGCTGACCTCGTAGACGCACTGGGTCCACGCGCCCCGGGTCAGATCGGCCGGAATGGGGCGCAACCGCCAGGTCTGGTCTTCGGTGAACTCCAATCGATGGGTGGCTTCGTAGCGCCAGTCTTGTCGCCAGTGCTTGATGACGAAGCCGCTCGCGCGGTGAACCAGGATGTGCTGCAACACGATCTTGGTGTTGGTGTCCTCGGCCAGCACCACCATCTCGTGGGCATCGCTGTCGCGGCCCTGCCGGAGTTCATACCCAGGCTGCAAAGCCTCGGTTTCGGCAAATGAGAACGTCACCTGGTAGTCGCCCACCATGGCGAGGATGGCTTGGCGAGCCTTCTCGAAATCGGTTGGCGCGCTTTCGATCAGGTCCAGCCGCCAGGGCTCGGCCACTTGGCGGACGTTCGCGGTGGACATGCAACCGGCCAGGACCAGTGACAACAGCAAAACGGGAAAACATCGAAGGATTCTTTGCATGGCAATAAGGCTGTGATTGATGTTGATGGGGTTTCACCGCGTTGCGCCTGAGCGGGCGGCGGTGAAACGAAGCGACGGTTGATCAGGGCGCAGGCGGCACCAGCGACAGGGCGAAGCTCCATCCGGGCCGCTCGGCCACGTTGAACGACCACCGGATGCCGCGGCCCATGGCGGTGAATTCGTCGTCCGAGGGCAGTTCGCCGGCAGATTCGGGCGGCACGGTGAATTCGAGCCGGAACTCGACCGTTTCTCCACGCCGGATCACTTGGCCGCTGCTGAGACCCACGAGACGCACCGCCACATCGGGATGCACCGAGCTGGCCAGCACATCCGTGAGGGTGTAGTCGCGCGCACCAGCTGTCATTTGGTAGGTTCTGGCGACCATCACGGCGCCCCGGTTCTGGTTCAGCAAGGCACGGCTGTAGTTGTTGAGCCCTCGCCCGTCCCCGGACACCGGATCGACCGGGAAGGTGACTTGACGGAGCGGATGCTGCCCGGAAGGAATCGTCCCGCCCCTGCGGTCCTCCTCCAGCAGCAGGCTGGGGTAGTTGTCTCGCGTGGCAGCGTGCAGCGTGAAGTTGAACGGGCCGATGTCGAGGCTGCCGTCAGACACCTGCAGGTTGAAGTCGTAGCGGCCCGCGACCGTGGGAGCGAACTTGAGCACGCCATCGCGGCAGTCGGTCCATTCACGCGCCGGGAGTTGGACGTCGAACCGAGCCTGGGTCCAGGGATTCAGGATGAAGCCGCCACCGGGCAAAGGCGTCAGCGCATCCCCGCCGACGGGGCACTGGGCAAGCTGCCCGTAGTACCACCCCAGCGCGGTGTCCGACGGCGCACTGGTCATGGTCCAGAGCCGCTGCAGGGGGTCCCCATCGGGATCGTAGGCATTGCTGCTGTATTCCACGGCCTTCCATTCGTCTCCCACGAGATTCGGAATGGCGAAGATCACGGCATCCGGATTGAGAACGCCAACCAGGAAGGGCTGCTCCTCGGTGAATCGCGTCGCGGTGACGGGCCGGGCCTGCGGTGGGTGATTCACCGACTTGGCGAAGACGCTGAGGTTGAACGGCGAGATGCTGCGCGAGCCGTGTTCGTCGGTGACCCACAGCCTCGCCACGTAGTTGCCCGGCCGGTCCGGCGTGAAGCTGGCACGGATCTGATCGGCGTTCCTCAGTTCGGCCTGGCTGCCGTCGGGACGGTCCACCAGCGTCCACGCGTAGCTCAGGCGGTTGTTGTCGGGATCGCTGCTGCGTTCGCCGGACAGCGTCACTTCACGCCCCGTCATGGTGGTGGGCAGGCCGGTCGTGACCATGCCCACGGCGGTCGGCGTGCGGTTGGCGCCACGAAGCACCCGGTACACCTGCCTGACCGGCTCCGACCACGCGCCTTCCGCATCCTGCACGCGCAACTGGAACTCGTACTCCACGAAGCCATCCTGCGGCGGCTCGACCGCAGCGGCGAAGGTGGCGCGGGTGGGGCTCACGATGGTCAGGTCGGCTTCGCGCCCCGCGGGGCGAAGCAGCGTCCATTCCCGCACCAGGTTGGCATTGGCTTCATCGATGTCATAGGCAGCGGTGGTCAGCGTGTTCGCCAGGGAGCCGTACTCCACCTCGAACGTGTTCTGCCCAAACAGATGCTCGATCACAGCCACAGGCGCAGTGTTGGCGGCGCCGGCAGGTTTAACGACATTCACATTGAGGATGACCGGCGTGGACAACGAGATGCCGTCGTAGACCACGAGGGTGGCCCGGTAGGTGCCGGCGCGGCGCGGCACGAAGGAGACCTCGCGCTGGTCGGTGTTGCTGACCTCGGGCGGCATGTAGTCGGCCTGGACGGTCGCGCCCAGCGTCGTGGCAATGGTCCAGCGGTACTGCAACCCGGCCGTACCGCTGCCGGCGGTGCTTTCGCCGGCGTCGAGCCGGATGGTCTGGCCACGCTCGTAGGGTGCGCTGCCCACCGCGGTGATCTTGGCCACCGGCACGGTGTGCGGCGGCGTGACGTCGACGACCACCCGAGCTGGCGAGCGGCTCGTGAGGCCGTCATGGCTGACCTGCAGTTCGACTTCGTAACGGCCAACGACGCTGGCGTTGAAGCGCGGCTGCGACAGCGACGCTTCGGCGGCGGAAATGACCGTCACGGCACTGCCGGGGGGTACCGCAACCAGGCGCCATTCGTAGCGCAGTCGCGATGCATCGCCGCCAGTCGGCGGCAAGCTTGCGCGTCCGTCAAGCTGCACCTGTCCGGCGAGCGTCGTCAACTGCGGACTGAGCACGCGCGCCACGGGGCGGTCGCTGGTGACTTGGAACTCCAACGCGACCGACGCATTGCTCGTCCCGTTGTCCGCCACCAGAGACACCAGGTACTGGCCCGGCAGCTCCGGGACGAAGCTGGTCGTCGCCGAAGTCGGATCGGCGATAACGGCCTCCGACCCCTCGGGCTGCTGCGTGAGGTCCCAACGGTAGCTCAGCGTGCCGGCCGGCGTGGTGCTGCGCGAAGCGTCCAGCGTGACCGTGCTGTCCACCTCGACCGACCCGCCGGCAGACACCGGCGTGTCTCCGACCGTGGCGTGAATCACCGCCGCGGGGCGTGCGGGCGGCGCATTGCCGCCGCCTCCTCCTCCACCACCACAGGCGACCAGGAGCAGGACACATGCCAGTCCCGGTAACAGCGTACGAGCCGAGATCGTCTTCATAAGTCGAACTTCCTTCTTGATGAGTCAAAACTGCAGAGTCATGCCAAGCTTGGCGGTGCGCCCCGGTGCCGGTACGGCCCCCAGGCCCAGTGCATCGAGGTAGTAGCGGTCCGTCACGTTGTCGACGTTGAGAGAAACCGACAGCCCGTCGCGGATGCGGTACTCGGCAAAGACGTCGTAGATCCGGTAGGCGTGCCACTCGACCGGGCGGGCAAAGACGTTGTCGACGCCTTGGTCGTTGAAGCCAGGCAGGCGATTGCGCTGCCCCATGAACGTGCCGCGCACGCCCATCTGGAGACGGCCTTGCAGCAGACGTCCGCCCAACGTGGCGCTGGCGTGCCAGTTGGGCGGAATCATGTTGTTGACGTAGCTGGCGGCGATGCCGTAGTCGGTGCAACTGCTGCGCCGGAAGCTGCCGAGGTGGCAGGTCTGGATGCGGGTGTAGCGGGTGCCGGCCAGTTCAACGTAAGCCAATCCGAGGTCGTAGGTGCCGGCCAGCTCGAAGCCACGGAAAGTGGCGCTGTCGATGTTGCGTATGCGCCAGCCGCCGTCGACCTCATCGACATTGGCGATGGTGCGCGTGAGGTAGTCGCGGGTCTTGTTGTGGAAGAAGGCCAGCTTGAGCCGCAGCTTGTCGCGCGGCATCAGCACGCCATCGAACAGGAGGTTGGTTCCCAGCTCCTGGTTGCGCGCGTGCTCGGGCTTGAGTTCGCGCCCGATGATCGGGCTGACTGAGAAGCCGGAAGTGGACTCGAACATGCTGGGCATGCGCAAGGCCTCGGCGCGGCGCGCATAGAGCTGCCAACCCGGCAGCGGCTCCCAGACCAGGCTGACCACCGGGGCCGAGCCTCGGTTTTGCTCCTCGCCAGGCTGGACCAGCCGGCAGACCTCCACCGTGCCTTCGTTTTCTCCGGGGACGAGTTCGCACAGCCGGATCGGCGTGCGGTCCTGCGCGGTGTAGCGCGTGTGGCGGATCCCGGCATCAAGCGTCAGGCCGGGCAGCAGCACGTACTTCACCGCCACGAAGGCGCTGAGTTCACGGCGCTCGCCATCGCGAGGCTGGTTGAAGCCGTAGTTGTGATCCGGCACATACGCCAGGTCCTCGAGCTGCAAGGCCATGCCGTAGGCGAGCTGGACGCGATCGCCGAACAGCCGCATGGTGTTGCCGACGTCCGCCCCGGTTCGGTTGTATCGGTCCTGGCTGTTGGCGGCAAAGGCGGTGCCCTCGCCCGGGTAGGGCTTGTTGATGCCGGCCGTGCGGGTGTGCCAGAGGTTCGCGCGCAGGTCGATCCAGTCGCGCTGCTCCGGCGTCCAGCGATAACGGCCCGTGAAGGTGTTGGCGGTGATGCGGCTGTTTCCCGTCTGGCGGATGAAGCCGGTGCCCTCCGTGCCCGACACCACGCCGGACAACTGGGAGGGCATGAGTTCCCCGTGCTCGCTGTGGTAGCGAAGCCAGCTCACCTCCAGTTGATGGTCGTCCGGCAGGTGAAAGGTACTCTTGAGCAGCGTCGACGCGCTCTCATAGTTGCTGTTGACCACTCGCTCCTGCGGCCGAAAGCGCGAGGCGCCGTGAAGCACCGGCCTCACGTCGGTCCAGAACCGGCCGGGCGAGGTGTCCGAGTCATCGATCCAGGGGGTGGGCCCGTGCTTGCCGGCGTAGTAGTTGCCCTGGCGGCGCGTCGCGTAGGCCGCCACCAGATCGATCGACTCCAGCCGCCGCGCCACGGCGAGGCTGCCGGCCCACCCTCGCATGTCCAGTGTGCCGGGACGGTCCAGCGTATCGGTAGGCGCGGTGATGCCCGCGAGGTCGTAGATGCCGCCGCAACTCGCTTCGCTCAGCCGGCAGTCGGTGCGGTACGCACCCGCGCGCACGTTGTAGCCCACCGGCGTGCCCGCCGGCGCCGGCGAACCGCTGTTGTTGCCGACGAGGCTGCCGCGCAGGCGGATGCCGAAGTCCCGTCCATCCTTGACGATGTCGTTGGCCCCGATGGTGCGCGCACTGACCAAGCCGCCGACCGCCCCGGTGCCCGAGGCGTTCATCGTCGGGCCCTTTTCGATCTCGATGCTGCCGATCAGGTCGGGGTCCACATAGCTGCGCGAAGCCACGCCGGCATAGCCTCGATAGACCGTCGCTTCCTGCCGTGCGCCATCCACCAGCACCGGCACGCGGCCCTGCCCCTGCATGCCGCGGATGTTCACGTCCAGCCCGCCGCTGTTGCGGTTCTCGCCGACCAGCACACCGGGTGTGCCTTGAAAAATATCACCGACCGAAGTGCCTCGGAAGCGTTCGATCCTTTCACGCGTGATGTGGCTGGACGAGCCCGCTGTGGCGTAGGGCAGGTCCTGCGCATCCGGCTGCAGCACCCCTTCCACCCGCATCGCATCGAGCACCAGCGTGCCATCGCCGGCATCCGGCTGTCGGATCAGCGTGTAGCCACCCTCTGCGCGCCGCAGCACGAGCAGCCTGCTTCCGGCCAACAATGCGGCGAAGCCTTCTTGCACCGAATAGCGGCCGGACAGGCCGGTGCTTCGCAATCCCAGCACCAGAGCGGGCTCGAAGATCAGCGATATGCCGGACTGAAGCGCGAAGCGCGACAAGGCCTGCTCCAGTGTTCCACCGGGAATCTCATAGCTTGCGCGTGCCTCGGAAGCCGGCTGCCGCAGCGCGGCGTCGCCACCGCGGGGGTCGGCCTGAGCCGCAGCCATGCCAGCCAGCAGACACCCGCATGCAAGCCCCCACGCGATGCGCGTCCACGGCCGAACCCGGCCGGGCATGGGGCTGGCGAAGCGCGCGGAGGAAACGTCGGACATGAGCAACATCGAGGTGATTTGCTGGGTATGCCCGGCGAGCCAGAGAAAAGGGCCACCTTTTCTCGAAGTTTTTTCAGCCGATGGCGCTACGCCGGCTCCACGACCACCCAGTACCGGCTCGCGAACTGCACGCGGATCGGAAGACTCTCGCGCAACAGCGCCAGCACGTGGTCTGTATCGCGCAACTGGAACGTTCCGGAAATGCGCAGCCGGCCCACTTCGGGGCTGTAGCGCAAGACGCCCGGTCGATAGCGCGCCAGCTCCGTGAGGAATTCGTCCAGCGGCATGTCGCGCGCCTGCAGCACGCCGGAAGCCCAGGTGGCGATCTCGCCCTCCAGCACCGAAAACGACTGCATGTCCGTCGCAGAAAAAGCAGTCCGATGTCCCGCCGGCAAGACTCGGACAAGACGCGGTGCCAATGCCGGTGTGATCTCGACCGCGCCGTCATCGACCGCGACCTCGATGTGATCGCGCTGCTGGCGCACGGAAAAGCGCGTGCCCAGCGCGCGCAACTCGCCGTGTGCGGTTTGCACGATGAACGGCCGCTGCGGCCCGATGGGTTGGCGCGCGGTCTCGACGAGGATGGCACCCGCCTTGAACACGATGCGCCGTTGCTGCGGGCTGAACGCAACGTCGATGGCGCTGGCGGTGTCGAGCACGACGCGGCTGCCATCGGGCAGTTCGTGCGCGCGCCACTGTCCCTTGGCCGTCCGGTAGTCGGCGCTCCAGAGCGGCGCCTGCCGCCAGGCGGTATAGCTCAACGGCGGCGCGATGAGCAGCGCAGCCAGCACCTTGAGCGCCCCGCGCCGGCTCTTGGCCTGCAGCAACTGCGCCTTGTCCAGCGTCGGCTTGGCGATCTCGGGCGGCAAGCTGCCGAAGCGCAGCTGCAACTGTTCTGCGCGCTGCCACGCCATCTCGCAGGCCGGGCTGCGGGCCCGCCAGCGCTGCCACGCCCGCCGGGTGCGCTCGTCGGGTGCGCCGGTGTTCAGGCGCATCAGCCAGACGGCGGCTTCACGCAAGGTGCGGGCATCCGGCACCGGCTCCCGGCTGCTGGGCATCACCCGTTCGCTCATGGCACAGCGGCCGCAAGGCAGCACGCGAAGCCCTGCACCATGTAGCGCTTGACCGTGCGCAGCGACAGGCCGCATTGCTGCGCGATCACCGGGTAGGTCAACCCATCGAGCTGCGACAGCAAGAACACCTCCCTCACATGGGGCGGCAGGCTCGCCAGCGCAGACTGCACCTGGGTCAGGGTTTCCAGAATGAGTTGCTGCTGCTCCACGGACGGCGCCTGTACTTCAGGCATGCTCGCCAGCACTTCCTGGTAGGCGCGCTCAAGCGCGCGGCGATGATGCAGGTTGATCATCAAGCCCCGTGCGATCGTCACCAGATAAGCGCGCGGCTCGTCCGGCGCTTGCCATCGGGTCTTCTGCAGAACGCGGATGAAAACATCCTGCGCAATGTCTGCCGCATCCTCCGCGCAGCCCAAACGGCCTCGCAGCCAGCCGTAGAGCCAGTTGCGGTGGTTCACATACAGCGCGGCGACAGCCGCGGAAGGCGGAGACAAACCTGGAGCAGACATCGAGAACCCCGAACGGGGTTTGCAAGCGCGAACCCGCGGAAAATTCAGATAATGCTAATACAAATCATTCTCATTTAAAATCTCAGGGCATTCTCTGACCAAACGCGCCCTCGCCTGCCACCGTCCTTCCGCAGAGAGGCGAGCGATCCCGCAGAGGTGAGCCGCTGCGTCGGCTGCGTCGGCTGCGACGGCTGCGAC
>CAZBOF010000014.1:0-738 GCA_964493285.1 uncultured Rhizobacter sp.
GCGCTTGAGTTCGATCACCACGCGCATGCCCGATTTGTCGGACTCGTCCTGGCTGTGGCTGATGCCTTCGAGCTTCTTTTCGTGAACCAGCTCGGCCATGCGCTCGAGGAGGTTCTTCTTGTTCACCTGATAGGGAATCTCGTCGACGATGATGGACTGCCGCGCGCCCTTGTCGATGTCTTCGAAATGGCATTTCGCGCGCATGACCACCTTGCCGCGGCCGGTGCGATAGCCGTCGCGTACGCCGCTGGTGCCGTAGATGATGCCGGCGGTAGGAAAGTCGGGCGCCGGAATGATCTCGATCAGCTCGTCAATCGTGGCCTGCGGGTTCTTCAGCAGATGCAGGCAGGCATCGACCACTTCGTTCAGGTTGTGCGGCGGAATGTTGGTGGCCATGCCGACCGCAATCCCCCCCGAGCCATTCACCAGCAGGTTCGGCAGCCGAGTGGGCAGTACCAGAGGTTCTTTCTCCGAACCGTCGTAGTTCGGGCCGAAGTCGACGGTTTCCTTGTCGAGATCGGCGAGCATTTCATGCGCGATCTTGGCGAGGCGGATCTCGGTGTAGCGCATCGCGGCGGCGTTGTCGCCGTCGATGGAGCCGAAGTTGCCTTGACCATCGATGAGCATGTGGCGCATCGAGAAATCCTGGGCCATCCGCACCGCCGTGTCGTAGACCGACTGGTCGCCGTGCGGGTGGTATTTGCCGATCACGTCACCCACGATACGGGCCGACTTCTT
>CAZBOF010000014.1:748-1497 GCA_964493285.1 uncultured Rhizobacter sp.
GATCCGCCGGTGCACCGGCTTCAGGCCGTCGCGCGCGTCGGGCAGCGCACGCCCCACAATCACGCTCATCGCATAGTCGAGGTACGAACGCCGCATCTCCTCTTCGAGGCTGATCGGCAGTGTTTCCTTGGCAAATTGGGTCATTCGTGGTGTGCAGCGAAGCGAGATGTCAGCCACTGGCGGGGCTGCGAGCGCAATCAACAATTCTAGTTGCTCTCCTCGGCTGTAGCTCTCGCGCAACAACGAGGAGATTGGAAGATCACGTGGAGCGAGCGCATCTCGGGCGCTTCGAATACCCTATGGCACAATCGCGCGTCGGTGGTGAACGCCTAGTTTCATAGGGTTTGCCAGCATTTTCCGAGCCGGTTTGGACGTTTTGTCAGAACATCTGTACCCCTTCCTCGAGAGGAGAATCATGAAGAAACTGAATAAGGTCGCATCGCTCTTTGCAACGGCTGCTCTGGCTGTATCCATGTCGTCCGCTTTTGCGCAAGCACAGCCGACTGGCGCAGACAACTGGGTCAGTAGCACGGGTCTTCCGTGGAAGAGCGGCGCGGACAACCTGTGCTGGCGCGATGCCGGCTGGACGCCTGCCACGGCCAACGCCAACTGCGATGGCGCGCTGAAGCCGCCGCCTCCTCCTGCACCTGCCCCGGCACCTGCGCCCGCTCCGGCACCTGTTGCTGCGCCCACCCCGGCGCCTGTGACCCCGCCGCCGCCGCCTCCTCCTCCCGCGCCGGTCAGCGAGA
>CAZBOF010000014.1:1507-14988 GCA_964493285.1 uncultured Rhizobacter sp.
GGATCGTCCATCCACGCCAGGGCCTGGCGTTCAATCGCGTTGTCCTTGAGTGGCCGCGTATCCATCGCTCCCCCTCCCGCGCCGGTCAGCGAGAAGGTCACCTTTGCAGCCGATGCGTTCTATGACACGGGCAAGTCGGTTCTGAAGACGGATGCCAAGGCCAAGCTCGATGACCTCGTTGCCAAGACTGCGGGGATCAACCTGGAAGTCATCATCGCCGTCGGCCACACCGACAGCGACGGCTCCGATGCTTACAACCAGCGCCTGTCGGTTGCTCGTGCTGAATCGGTGAAGACCTACTTGGTGGGCAAGGGCGTCGAAGCCAACCGCGTCTACACCGAAGGCAAGGGCGAAAGCCAGCCTGTGGCTGACAACAAGACCCGCGAAGGCAAGGCGAAGAATCGCCGCGTGGAAATCGAAGTCGTGGGTACCCGTACCCGCTGATTCGCACTCCGTGCCTCGAGAAAACCCCGCTTCGGCGGGGTTTTTTTATGCCGTCATGCGATCGATCCCGTGAATGTGTTGGTTACGATCGCAGCATGACGAATGCCGACCCCCAAGAGCTGGCGAAGTTCGGCGATCTGGCCCACCGCTGGTGGGACCCGGAGAGCGAATTCAGGCCGCTGCATCAGATCAATCCCTTGCGCCTCGACTGGATCAATGGGCTCGCCCCTTTGGCAGGTCGGCGGGTGGTGGATGTCGGCTGTGGCGGCGGGATTCTGGCCGATTCGATGGCCCGAAAAGGCGCGCGCGTGCTGGGCATCGATCTGGCTGCCAAGGGTTTGAAGGTGGCGCAACTCCATGCGGTGGAGGCGCAAACGCCGTCGATCGAATACCGACTGGTGTCGGCAGAGGATCTTGCGGCCGAGCAAGCGGGCGCCTTCGACTCGGTGACCTGCATGGAGATGCTGGAGCACGTGCCCGACCCCTCGTCCATCGTTCGCGCCTGCGCGGCGTTGGTTCGCCCCGGCGGCTGGGTGTTCTTTTCGACCGTGAACCGCAGCCCGAAGTCGTTTCTCTTCGCCATCGTCGGGGCCGAGTACGTTTTGAAGCTGTTGCCGCGGGGTACGCATGAGTACGCGCGGTTCATCCGGCCGTCCGAACTGGCGAGTTGGTGCCGCGATGCCGGCCTGGAATTGAACGCCACCCGCGGGCTGGAGTACAACCCTCTCACGAAGCGCTACTGGCTGTCCGGCGACGTCAGCGTGAACTACCTATTGGCGTTGCGCAAGCCCGAATGACCACTGAAATCCTTGCGGTGCTGTTTGATCTGGATGGCACCGTGATCGACAGTGCGCCCGATCTGGCGGGCGCTGGCAACGACATGCGCGCTGCACGCGGCATGGCGCCTCTTCCGTTCCTGCGCTTCAGGCCCATGGTCGGTGCCGGAGCGCGTGGGATGCTGGGCATTGCGCTGGAGGTGGGCCCTGGCGACGCCTCTTTCATCGAATTGCGCGACGAGTTTCTGTCTCGCTACGAGAATCGCTTGACTCAAGAAACCCGCATCTTCGACAGCGTTCAGCCTGTGCTTGACGCGCTCGACCGCAAGGGCGTGCCATGGGGAATCGTGACCAACAAAGCGAAGCGGTTCACGCAGCCGCTGGTGCGTGCGCTGGGGATCGACGTGCGCGCGGGAACGGTGATCAGCGGAGACACCACGCCGCACGCCAAGCCGCATCCGGCGCCGCTGCTCGAGGCTGCGCGGCAATTGGGCGTGCCGGCGGCATCGTGCATGTATGTGGGGGACGATCTGCGTGACGTGCAGGCGGGGCGCGCTGCGGGCATGGTCACCGTGGCCGCTTCCTGGGGCTACCTGGGCGATGGCGAACCGGTGGCGGGCTGGGGAGCCCATCATGTGATCGACGAGCCCCTCCAGGTCTTGCAATTGCTCGCATTGGACTAAACTACTCCGTTCCTGGGGCCGACCTGGCTTCGACGCGGGTACGGAGTTGGAACAGGGCATGCCGAGCACCAGTTCGCTCGTAAATCCATCTGGAAACAAAGTAACTGCGAACGACTCTACGTACGCTCTCGCCGCTTAACACCGGTGAGCTTCGCAACAGTTGGCCGATGGGCTGGGCCTGAGGGGTAACCCAAGGGCTGCGAAGTCATACACATGGGCTCGCTTTCGGTTGGGTCACTCAGCCGGGAGTCAAATCAAGTGACTCGGGAAGGGGGTAGCGTGCTGCTGCGCGACCTTCGGCCTCAAATCCAAATCAGACAGCTACGCATGTAGAACTGCCCGGCAATGGCTTGCGGACGCGGGTTCGATTCCCGCCGGCTCCACCAAATCGACGTGCAGGACCGTTCATTGCGGTCCTGCACCGCTCGGATTTCACCGGTTTTCGCAGGTGGACGTGTCCTATAGCGTCCGGTGACGAGTTACGCCATCGCGCTAGTGCAAGGAACATTCAGGGTATCAGCCTTATGTGCGCCCGAGTTACCCCGAATGCCCATTGACCGCACTGCAAGTCGACAAGGTCGTCGCCGGCCCACAGCCATCCCGTCTCTATGACGGACGCGGGTTGATGCTCATCGTGAAACTGTCTGCGGGTGAACGGACGCAGAAATGGTGGCCTCTGAAGTACAGGTTTTCCGGTGCGGAGAAGATGATCCCTCTGGGTGTTTGGCCAGAAGTGAATTTGAGGGCTGCTCGCGTTGCTCGCGATGAAGCCCGCGTTCAGCTGAGCCGGGGAGTCGATCCAAGCGCATAGCGGCGCAGCCGGAAGACGTCCCAGAGTGAGGTGACGGGTCGCTCGTTCGAGACGGTTGCGCATGAATGGCATGCGCACATTTGCCCGATTGAAGCGGCACGTTTTTCAGCATATCGATCACCTGACCTGCCCCCACGCAGTGAGTAGTCCTCTTGGCCGTGCATATGACCGGACGACCTTCTTGGGCCAGAGGCGGGAGATGCTGCAGGGGCTGACCACTTGGAGGATCTGAGGCTCGGACAGGGCTAGCTGAGACGGACGGCTCGACGGTTACCAGCTCAGTTACTAGCCGCGCGTCTTTTCGCGGACGATCGTGGTAACCCAAGACTAGAGCGGCGCCTCAGATCATTTCCGCGTTTTGCTTGGCCCCGGAATCCCTTATGTACGTCGGTGAGCCGCGAAACGGGGCAGGATTGAGTTTGGCCTGTGGCCCGTTGCTCCCTGAACGGGTCACCGCGTGGACACGCGGTCGAGTTTTCCACAACTGACCAGGTGTCATCGTTCTTCTCCTCTCCTAGGACCTCGTCGTGGCGGGGCGCGCAGGTATGCCTGCATGACCTCGCGCAGCGTGAGCGCTTGGGCTTCGTCAGCCTTGGCGGCCGCAGCGCGCTCCGCCAGTCAGCATGCCAGCCAGAACAAGCGTGGCATGCTTGCGAGCACCGTGCCGGCGTTCGCCCTCATGACTGTCGTCGCCGACTAACGGAAGGATCGAAGTGTGGCCAAGAGTGGAGCGCCGCGGCGCGAACTCGGGCTTCGATTGCCACCTGTCGGCTGGCACGCATCAGGGGAGCGTCAGCGCTTGGGCTTCCTTCCGCAGCACTGCGACGAGGTCGTCGACCGCGCGCGGTGGAAACTGATCGCTGGTGCCGGAGACACTCAGCGCGGCCAGCGGCCGGCGGTCGGCGTCCAGGATCGCCACCGCCACGCCGGTGATGCCCGTCACCGTGTGATTCTGGTTCAGTCCATACCCCAGGCGCGCCGACTGCTCGATCATCTCGGCGATGCGTTGAACGCGTGACGCGCCGAGGTGTTGGGCGCGTTCGAGCCCATAGGCGGAAGCCGCCTGGACTTCTTCGCGCGGCAGTTGCGTGAGCATCGCAGCCCCCGCGGAGTTCATCACCAGGGGTCGGCGATCACCCACGGTGAACGACACGGCCTTGGTGGCCACCTTGCCCGCATGCGCACAGCAAACGGCATCGTGTCCGCTGGCCAGCGTGAAGGCTGAAATGCCGCCGAGGCGCCTTGCAATGCGCTCCACGGCTTGCTGGGCCGCGTCGCGCATGCGCACATGGCCGACGATCGAGATGCCCAACTCGAACAAGAGTGGTCCGGGCAGGTAGCGTGTCGCGCTGGGGTGCCTGACCGCCATGCGTTGCCTCACCAGACCGCTGAGGATGCGGTGCGTCGTGGTCTTCTCCAGTTCGCACCGCTGCGCCAGTTCAGATATGCCCCAGCCTACGCGCGGTCGTGTCGCGAGTTCCATCAGGATGCGCACGCCGCGTTCGAGCGACTGGGTGCCGGTGGCGGGGTTCTTGGGGGCGGCGGCGCGGCGTGGCATCGGACCATGCTAGCACTGGCCGTTCCGAAATGCGGAATATGCGCGGCGCTGCGCATTGTGAGGGCGCGACCTGCTGCCTAGCATCGTCTGCATCTCGAACAAGGACATCGCAGGAGACACGCCATGACGGATCGTTTCACCATCCGCCCGCTCTCACGTCACGTTGGCGCCGAACTCGTGGGCCTGAACCCCCGAGATGTCGGGGACCCGGAGACCGCACGGGCGATTCTCGACACGTACGAGCGTTACCACCTTGTCCTGGTTCGCGGGCATGAACTGAGCGAAGCCCAGCAAGTGGCACTGTGCAAGCTGGTGGGTGAAGTTTCCGGGCGGGGCGGCAAGGGTTACGCGAAAGCGGGCCGCAGTTCGGCGCTCGTGTCGAACAGGAACGGCGATGTGATTTTCGGCGACGGCGAGCTGTCATTCCATTCGGACCTGACCTTCCTGGAATGGCCGTTGAAAGCGCGGTCGCTGCATGCGTTGATCCTGCCGACCGGGGGAGGCAACACGCTCTTTTCCAACGTGCATCAGGCGTACCTCACGCTGCCGGCCGAGACGCGAGCGCGGATCGACAACCTGTGCGCGCGGCATGCCGTGACGTATGAGCGCGACGGGCAGATGTGGGTGGACGAGCACACCCGTCCCATCGTGGGACATCACACAGCCACGGGCAAACCGGTGTTGATGGTTAGCCGCGCAGTCACCAAAGATATTCCCGGCATGGAGCGCCCCGAGTTCCGTACGCTACTTAAGCAGCTCTGGGCCCAGATCGAACGCGAGGAGTTCATCTACACGCACGTCTGGAAGCCTCACGACGTCATCCTCTGGGACAACGTGATGCTTCAGCATGCGCGTACCACCTTCGATGCCGCGCAACCACGCACGCTGCGTGCGGTGTCGGTGGATTCGGTGGAGGTGGCCGCGTTGGAGGCCGCGGCCCAGGCGAAGGCCCAGCTGGCAGTGGCGTGATGGGCCTGGCGTTCAAGCGGATTCTGATCGCCAACCGGGGCGAGATCGCAGTGCGCATCGCGCGCGCTGCCCAGGAGTTGGGCATTGAGACGGTGGCGGTGGCCTCGCGAGACGATGCGGGCGCGATGCACACGCGCATGGCCGACGACCTGGTCGTGTTCGAGAAAGCTGGTCCTGCCGCCTATCTCGATGGCAAGGCGGTTGTGGGCGCGGCACTTCAAACCGGCTGCGATGCCATCCATCCGGGCTATGGATTTCTTTCTGAGAACGCGGAGTTTGCGCGGATGGCTCGCGAGGCAGGCATCGCATTCATCGGACCCTCCGAAGCGGCGCTGAGCCTGTTTGGCGACAAGGCGCGTGCCAGGGCGTTTGCGATCGAACACGGTGTTCCGGTGCCGGAAGGCACCCAAGGTGCCACGACCCGGGACGCGGCGCATGCCTTCATGCAGTCGCTCCCACCGGGTTCGCGGGTGATGGTGAAGGCACTGTCCGGCGGTGGCGGACGCGGCATGCGCTGCGTGGAGGTGTTGTCCGATCTCGACAGCGCGTTCAGCACCTGTGCGTCCGAGGCGCGCAAGGCGTTCGGCGACGGTTCGCTCTACGTGGAGCGTATCGTGCCGGGCGCGCGCCACATCGAAGTGCAGGTCGTCGGCGATGGGAGCCACGCGATCCATCTCGGTGAGCGCGACTGCAGTGTGCAGCGGCGCCATCAGAAGGTGCTGGAGATCGCCCCGAGCCCGTGGCTGGAACCCGACCTTCGAGCGCGCCTGTGTGAGGCCGCACTGCGGCTGGCCAAAGCCTGCGGCTACGCCACCATCGGAACGTTCGAGTTCCTCGTGCCCCTTTCGCCAGTTGCGGGAGAGCCGGCGTTCTTCTTCATCGAGGCCAACCCGAGGCTGCAGGTGGAGCACACCGTCACCGAAGAAATCACCGGCATCGATCTCGTGGCGACCCAGATCCGGCTGGCAGCCGGTGAAACCTTGTCTGACCTCGGGCTCACTGCGCCATCGGCGGTGCACTTCCTGCCTGGACACGCTGTCCAGCTCCGCGTGCTGATGGAGTCGATGGGCGCAGGGACGCAAGACAGCGGCGGCGTGCTGCGCGCGTTTGACCCACCGTCGGGCCCGGGCGTGCGCGTGGACACGCATTGCTACGCGGGATACGCTCCGAGCCGCAACTTTGATTCGCTGCTGGCCAAAGTGATTGTCACCAGCCGGTCGCCGCGCTTCGACGCGGTCGTCGAACGAGCCTACCGCGCCGTTGGAGAGTTCGGTATCGAAGGCGTCGAGAACAATCTGGAGTTCCTGCGCAATCTGCTGTTGTTGCCAGCGTTCCGGGAGAAGCCAGCTTCGACGGCTTTCGTCGATGAGCACGCGGCGGCACTGAAGCGTCGTGACCACGCCCACTGGGTGCGGCGCAAGGCGCAAGCGGTGGCGACCGGGGGCGTGTCGGACGGTGATTCGCCGGAACCGTCACCACACGATGTGCCTCAGGGGCTGCGTTCGCTCCTTTCCGAGATGAGCGCCAATGTCGCGGAACTGTCGGTGGCGCCAGGCGATCGCATCGAGCGCGGCCAGACCATGGCGGTGCTGGAAGCGATGAAGATGGAGCATGTGCTGTGCGCGCCCGGCGCGGGCTGGGTGCGGGAGGTGCTGGCCACAGTGGGCGAACATGTGCAGGCCGGGCGTGCCGTGCTGTTCTATGAGCCCGACGATCTCGCACCGGAGCAGGCGGTGCACACCGAGTCGGCCGGCCCGCAGGGCCCGCGGTCTGACCTGGAAGATGTCCGAGCCCGGCACGCGTTGACGCTGGATGCCGCTCGGCCCGACGCCGTGGCCCGCCGGCGGGCCACGGGGCAGCGCACCGCGCGGGAGAACCTCGCCGACCTGTGCGACCCGGGCAGTTTCCGCGAGTACGGCGCACTGGCAGTTGCGGCACAGCGCAGCACGCGCAGCTACGATGAGCTGCAACGCATCAGCCCCGCGGACGGGTTCATCTACGGACTCGCCTCCATCAACTCGGCATTGTTCGGGCCGCAGCGCAGCCGATGCTTCGTCGGCATGCCCGACTACACGGTATTCAGCGGGACGCAAGGCTTCATCGGACACAAGAAGCTTGACCGACTGTTTGAGCTGACCGAGCAACACCGGTTGCCGCTGGTTCTCTTCACGGACGGCGGGGGTGGCCGAGCGCTCGACACCGACAACTTTGCGGGCGTGAACCTCGCCAACCCGACGTTCTGGAAACTCGGTCGGCTGTCGGGCGTCGTTCCGATGGTCGGTGTCGTGGCGGGTCCATGCTTTGCGGCCAGCGCGGCCATGCTGGGATGTTGCGATGTGACCATCGCGACGCGTAACGCGTCCATCGGGATGGGCGGGCCGGTGATGGTCGAGGCGGCCGGGTTGGGGCGCATCGCCACCGCGGACCTCGGGCCTGCGCCCATGCATGCACGCAACGGCGTGGTCGATCTCCTGGTGGATGACGAGGTGCAGGCCGTTGCGGCCGCCAAGCGATACCTGGCTTTCTTCCAGGGAACGCTGGCGGACTGGTCGGTGGCAGATCAGGAGCCGCTGCGCGACGTGATACCCGAGCGCCGCACCCGAGCCTACGAAGTGCGTGACGTGATCCATCGTCTGATGGACGAGGGATCGGTGATGGAGTTGCGCGCAGGCTTCGGCCGCGGTGTGGTGACGGCGCTGGCGCGTGTGGAAGGCCGGACAGTCGGAGTCATTGCCAACGACTCGCACACCAATGGAGGCGCGATCGGTGCCGACGAGGCTGACAAGCTCACCCGGTTCCTCAAGCTGTGCGATGCCTTCGGCTTCGCGGTCGTGTCGCTGTGTGACACGCCCGGGTTCATGGTGGGCGCCGAGGCCGAGAAGACTGCGCTCGTGCGTCATGTGGCGCGCATCTTCGTGGCCGGACCGAAATTGCGCGTCCCGTTATTCACGGTGGTGCTGCGCAAAGCGTACGGGCTGGGCGGCATGGCCATGGGCGCAGGTTGCTTTGCCGGTTCGCTGTTTGCTGTCGCCTGGCCCACGGGCGAGTTTGGCTCGATGGGCCTGGAAGGGCAATCGCGGCTTGCGCATCGGCGCGAACTCGAGGCCATCGACGATGTGCAGGAGCGCAACCGCCGGCTCAAGGGTCACGTGGACCGCCTCTACGAGCGCAACAAGGCCGTGAACATTGCACCATACCTGAGCATCGATGACGTGATCGACCCAGCCCACACGCGGGATTGGCTGGTGGATGGTTTGCGCGCGGCTCGCACCCGTCCTGCGGGCGAAGCGGGCTCGGCCTCGCTCGACGTGTGGTGACGACCTTTTTCCCCGACGACGACAACACTAGGAGACAAGCGTGAAGAAGACCTTTTCTGTAGTTGCCCGCGCGCTGTTGTGCGCGCTTCCGCTGACCGCTGCAAGCGCCGGCGCTCAAACCCATCCGTGGCCACAGAAGCCGGTGACGATCATCGTCGGTTTCGCGACCGGCAGCACGGCCGACCTCGTTTCGCGCACCGTGGCCAACGCACTGGCGCAGCGCACGGGCGGCACGTTCGTGGTGGAGAACCGCACGGGCGCGAATGGCATGCTGGCCGCGGCGGCAGTGGCGCGCTCCAAGGCGGATGGCACCACTTTGCTCATCTCGACCTCCAGTCCGCTCACGGTCAATCCGCACCTCTACAGCAATGCGGGCTATGTGCCGCAGAAGGATTTCAAGTTCATCACACCGATTGTCTCGGTGCCGCTGGTGGTGGCGGTCAATCCCAACCAGCCGCTGATGAAAGGCGTGTACACGCTGGATGATCTCAAGAAGGCCGCCGCCAACAAGCCGAACGGTCTGAGTTACGGATCGGCCGGGAACGGCAACCTCACGCATCTGGCCGCCGCACAATTGGCGACGTCTTTGGGCATAGATTCCTTGCACGTGCCGTTTCGCGGTTCAGCCCCTGCGGACTTGGCACTGCTCTCGGGAGACATCGACTACACGGTCGGGCCGATTTCGAATGTGCCACTGATCAAGGAAGGGCGTCTGCGCGCGCTGTTGGTCACTGACTCAGAGAAATGGCCAGAGCTTCCGAACACGCCCGCTGTGACCGATCTGAACATGCCGGAGATGGGTATCGTGGCGTGGACGGGCATTCTGGCGCCGGCGGGCACACCGGATGACATCCTCGAGGCGATCGGGGCGCACGTTCGCGCGATCACAGCCGATCCGAAGCACCGCGCCGCTCTCACGGCGCAGGGGCGGATCTGGACGCTCACGCCCGCCGAGTTCGCCACGCGCGTGGGCGACGAGACCCGCCGCTATGGCGAACTCGTCAAGCGCATGAATCTCAAGATGGAGTGAGGCAATGACTCACGCAGGTCCAGGCGCGGCCGCCTTTAAGCCGCGCGAGGCACTGGTGCGCGCGCTGGCGCCCCGGTCGGTTGCGGTGGTGGGCGCATCCAACCGGCCCGGCTCCTTCGGTGCGCGCACGCTTGAAAACCTGGCTGGTTACCTCGGCCGCGTGCTGATGGTCAGCCGCAGCAACAGCGTGCTGAGCCAGGGTTGCACCTACGCCTCGATTGCCGAGTTGCCGGAGGTGCCGGATTGTGTGGTGCTGGCCACGCCAGGCGATCAGGCGGAGGCGCGGCTGCAGGAGTGCGTTGCGGCGGGTGTGGGGGGCGTGATCCTCTACGCGTCCGGCTTCGGCGAGGTGGGGGATCAAGCCCGTCAGCATGCGCTGGGCGAAATGGCCCGGCGAGGCGGTGTGGCGTTGTTCGGTCCCAATTGCCTCGGCGTGGCCAACCACACGATGGACCTGGTGTTGTCGTTCGCCGATTTCACCGGTGGCCTGGGCCGGGTGACGCGGGGCATCGGTGTGATCAGCCAGTCGGGCGCGATCGGCATTTCGCTGTCGCAGGCCCGGCGGCGAGGCGTGTCGGTGAGCCATGTACTGACCTTCGGTAACGGCAGCGATGTGGACACCGCGGACCTGATTGCCTACCTGGCCGACGAACCGGCCTGTGCCACCATCGCCTGCGTGTTCGAGGGCGCGGTGCAGCCGATGCGCATCGTGCAAGCCGCTGCCCTCGCGGCGGAACGCGGCAAGGTCGTCGTGATGTACAAGACCGCCACCGGCGAGCATGGGGCCCGTGCGGCGATGTCTCACACTGGCTCGCTCGCCGGTTCTGACAGCGCCTATCGCGCTGTGTTGCGCGAGGCGGGCGTGGTCCTGGTGGATTCGCTGGAGGCGCTTGTGGAAACCGCGAGCTTCTTCTCGAAGGCCCCCGCGCCGCGTGCGAGCGCTGTGGCCATTGTCTCCGCGTCGGGGGGCACCGGCATCATGTGCACGGACAAGGCCGAGGAACACGGCCTGCCGATGCCGCAGCCCGGAGAGCCGGCGCTGGCCGTGCTCAACCAGCACATCCCAAGCTACGGCTCGGCGCGTAACCCCTGCGACCTCACCGCGCAGGTGCTGGGCAATCCCGCTTCGTTGGCGGCTTGCTGCGACGCGTTCGCGGCCGATCCCCAGTACGGCGTGATCGTGACGTCTCAATCCTGGGCCGCACCCGCGCTGGCCACTCGCGTGGGTGTGTACGAAGAGACGGCTCGGCGCAGTGGAAAGCCGGTCTGCACGGTGTGGGTCAGCCAGTGGCATGAAGGGCCGGGAGCGATCGAGTTCGAGCGGTCGTCGCATGTCGCGGTGTTTCACTCCATGGACAACTGTTTCGCGGCCATCCGCGCGTGGCACACCCATGACGCCTGGAGGCGCAGGCGACATGGCCACCCCGCCGTGGCGGAGAGTGCGCGCCGGCAGGCGCGGCAGTTGCTCTCGGCTTGCGATTCGCCGACCTTGGGTGAACGCGAGGCCAAGCAACTGCTTGCCCTCTACGGCGTGCCCGTGGTCGACGACCGCAGGGCCGCCAGTGCTATCGAGGCGGCCAACGCAGGGCGGTCGGTTGGCTTCCCAGTGGCGATGAAGATTGACTCGCCCGATGTCCTGCACAAGACCGACATCGGCGGCGTACGGCTGGGCGTGCGCGGGCCCGACGAGGCGCAGGAGGCGTATCGGGACATCGTTGCGCGTGTGGCGGCGGCCGAGCCCTCCGCGCGGATTGCTGGCGTCTTGGTGCAGCCCATGGTGCAGGGGGGCGTCGAAGTGCTCGTTGGTGCTCGCCGCGACCCGCAGTTCGGCGCGCTACTCGTCGTCGGGCTCGGCGGCATCTTCGTCGAGATCTTGGCCGACGTGGCCGTGGCTCCGGTGCCAGTGTCGCGGGAATCCGCGCGGGCCATGCTGGCGAGTCTCAAGGGCGCGAAGGTGTTCGATGGCGCTCGCGGGCTGCCGCGCGTGGATCTGGACCGTCTGTCGGACGTTGTTTCGCGCATCTCGCGCATGGTGGCCGACATGGGCGATGACCTGATGGAACTCGACGTCAACCCCATCATCTGCGGCCGCGACGGTCAGGTGCACGCCGTAGACGCACTGGTGGTGCGGCGTGTGGAATCAACGGCTTGCGCGGCCCGAGGAGAAACGCATGAAATGGCTTAAGAGTACAGAGCTCATCACCTTCGATGTCTGCGCCGGCATCGCCACCATCACGCTGAACCGGCCCAACAAGCGCAATGCCATGAACCGGCAGCTGATGACGGAGCTGCGGCAAGCCTTGCTGGAGGCAGACGACCGCCAGTCGGTGCACTGCGTGGTCCTGCAAGGTGCGGGCCCGGATTTCTGCGCCGGCTACGACATGGTCGACTACAAGGCCGAGCCGTCGGCAGGCGGCGGCGAGCCGCTCGGCTACGACCCGGCCGACTACCGCATCCCCTCCGCCAGCCATGACAACGACGTCTGGCGCATGGAGCGCAACCAGGCCGACATCTTCACGATCATGGACATCCACAAGCCCGTCATTGCCAAGGTGCATGGAAACTGCCTTGCCGGCGGGACCGACCTCGCCTTCGCGTGCGATCTCGTCGTCGTGGCGGAGGACGCGCGCATCGGCTTCCCGGCCACGCGTTCCCAGGGATCGCCACCGTCTCACATGTGGACCTACCTCGTCGGTCCGCAGTGGGCCAAGCGCCTTCTGCTCACCGGCGACTTGTTGCGTGGCGTCGATGCCGCGCGGCTGGGGCTGGCGGTGCAGTGCGTGCCTGCGGTCGAGCTGGACGCCCAGACGCGTGCGCTCGCGGCCCGGCTCGCGCTGGTTGATCCGGACATCCTTGCTGTGAACAAGCGCGTGGTGAACATGGCGATGGAACTCATGGGGGCGCGCACCCTTCAGCGTCTGGCTGTGGAGAACGACGCGCGCGGGCACCACGCGAAGTCGAACCAGCAGTTCCGCGAGGATCTCGCCAAGATGGGGTTTGCCGCGGCAGTGCGCAAGCGCGACGAGCCGTTCGGTGACCCGTTCGTCAAACCCTGAACCCGAGACGATTCCGATGACCATCCGACACCTCAAACACGGCAAGAGCGACGCCGAGGTCGCCCAGGAAGACAGCACCGTGCGTGCCACGGTCGAGCAGACGCTCGAGAAAATCGCCAGGCGCGGCGACGCCGCCGTGCGCGAACTTTCCAAGAAGTTCGACCGCTGGGACCCACCTTCTTTCCGTCTCACGCACGACAAGATCGAGGCGGCGATGCGGGCCTTGTCGGCGCGTGAGCTGGAGGACATCCGCTTCGCGCAGTCGCAGATCCGACGCTTTGCCGAGGCGCAGCTCGCCTCGATGCAGCCGCTGGAGATCGAAACCTTGCCCGGCGTGATCCTCGGTCACAAGCACATCCCCGTCAACGCCGTGGGGTGCTACGTGCCGGGTGGTAAGTACCCGATGATTGCCTCGGCACACATGAGCGTGTTGACAGCGAAGGTTGCCGGTGTGAAGCGCATCGTGGCGACTGCGCCGCCATTCGAGGGCGAGCCTCATCCGGCCATCGTGACGGCCATGCATCTCGCTGGCGCAGATGAGATCCTGGTGCTCGGTGGCATGCAGGCCGTCGGTGCGATGGCACTGGGCACCGAATCCATTCCCGCGGTGGACATGCTGGTCGGCCCGGGCAACATGTTCGTTGCCGAAGCCAAGCGTCAGCTCTTCGGGCGCGTGGGCATCGATCTGTTTGCCGGCCCGACGGAAACCCTGGTCATCGCCGACCGCAGTGCCGATGCGCAGATGTGCGCGGTTGATGCGCCCGGCTTGATGCGCTCCATGGCGCTATCGAGCCACTCACGCGCTTTCTTGTACGCATCGTGCTGCACCGGCGTAGC
>CAZBOF010000014.1:14998-40180 GCA_964493285.1 uncultured Rhizobacter sp.
GGTTGATCTGCTGGGCCAGGCCGAACACGGCCCCACATCGCCCGCCGTGCTGCTGACGACCGACGAAACGCTCGCACGCGATACCCTGACCGAGATTGAGCGGCAGCTGGCGATCCTGCCGACCGCGGAGATTGCGCGCCAAGCGTGGACGGCGTATGGCCAGGTGATCGCCTGCGACACGGTCGATGAAATGATTGCCGTCGCCGATGAACTGGCCTTCGAGCACGTGCAGGTCCTCACCGAGGATCCGGACGTGTTCCTGCGGCGCCTCACCAATTTCGGGGCGCTGTTCCTCGGACCGCGCACGAACGTCAGCTTCGGCGACAAGGTGATTGGCACCAACCACACGCTCCCCACGAAGCGCGGTGCGCGCTACACCGGCGGGCTGTGGGTCGGCAAGTTCCTCAAGACTTGCACCTACCAGCGTGTCACCAACGATGCGTCGTCCGCGACCATCGGTGAGTACTGCTCTCGCCTGTGCCATATGGAGCACTTCGCAGGTCACGGTGAGCAGGCGAATCTTCGCGTGCGCCGCTACGGCGATCGGGGCGACGTCCCGTGGTATCAGCCGGTCGAGGCATTGTGATCGCGCGCTTGCGATGAAGACGCCCAGCTTCCGCCTGGATGGACGGCGTGCGCTGGTGAGCGGCGCCAGCCGCGGCATCGGATTCGCGGCGGCGCACGCGTTGGCGGGTGCAGGCGCTGAGGTCGTGCTGGTGGCCCGGGGTGCCGCGGAGCTGGCGCGTGCCTGCGAAGCCGTCGAGCGGCATGGCGGGCGTGCCAGCGCGCTGGCGCTGGATGTGACCGATCCAGGCGCTGTGAAGGAGGCGCTCGCGCGCCTGGGCCCGGTGCAGGTGCTGGTCAACAGCGCGGGAACCAACCGGCCGGCGCCGCTGGTGGACACGCGCGACGAGGATCTCGATGACGTCTTCGACCTGAACGTGAAGGCGGCCTTCTACCTGAGTCGGGAGGTGGCGTCGGGGCTGCGCGCGGCGCGCCTGCCGGGCAGCTTGATCCACGTGTCGTCCCAGATGGGGCATGTGGGTGGACCTCGCCGCGCTGTGTACTGCGCAACCAAGCATGCGCTGGAGGGCATGACCAAGGCCCTCGCATGGGAGTTGGGTGAACAGGGCATCCGCGTGAACACGTTGTGCCCGACATTCATTGAAACCGCGATGACGCGGCCGATGTTCGAAGCCGACCCGTCCTTTCGCGATTACGTCACCTCTCGCATTGCGCTGGGGCGCATCGGGCAACTGGAAGACGTGATGGGCGCCGTCGTCTTCCTGGCCAGCGATGCCTCCGCGATGGTGACAGGCTCAGCCTTGATGGTGGACGGCGGCTGGACGGCCGCGTGACACCTCCGGTGGCAGGACCTCCTCCCACGGATCCTCCGCCCGAGCCGCCACCACCTTCGGCGCCGCCACCGTCACCGCCGCTCGAGCCCGGCTGGTATGTCGACCCGCAGGCAGGGCGCGACGAGGCGGACGGCACATCCCCCAGCACCGCACGCCGCACCTTGCCCACCTTGTCGACGGGCGATGCGGTCTTTTTGCGGGCGGGCACGGTGCTCGAGCTGCCCGGCAACTACACGCCGGGCGCCCACGGCGTGAGCTTCGATCTGTACCGCCATCCCGACGATCCGCCCGACAGGCCCAACCCCGTGCTCACCACACGGGACTTCGGCCGGTTCGTGATGTGGATGACCAATCTGGAGTCGGTGCGCTTGTCCCGTCTGCGCATCGTGGCACCGGCTGGCGTCACCGCGCGGCCCGCGTTGCGCTACAGCGTGACGGCGCCGGTGGCCCAGGGACTCACGCTCGAAGACTGCGAGATCGAAGGTGACGACGGGGCCCTCTACGCCGATCTGAGCAGCGATTGCACCGGCTTCACGGTGCGAGGCTGCTCGTTCCGTGCGGCACGCGCGCAGACCTTCAGCTTCGGCCGCACGGGTGCTGTCTTCATCGTCGCCACCTCGGGCACGCGGCCATTCCAGGTGAACGGGCTGCACTGGCGTGGCAATACCGTGACACACCCCCAGGGCACCGGCATGATGGTGCGCTCGGGTTCCGCGACCGACGACAACCTGCAGTCCTTTTCCGGCCGCTTCGTGAATGCGACGTTCTCGTCCAACCGCTGGGAACACTGTGGCGTTGCCGGCGTGTTCCTGATCTGCGGCTTCCATTCCGGCGCACGCATCGCCGATGCGGCCGACCACTACGGTTGGGATGGCCTGCTGTTCGAGGACAACGTGATCGCGGACAACGGCGGTTCCGGTTTGTCGGTGGGCCCGAACGTGCGCGACACGTTCCGCCCCACGACGATCCAGCGCAACCGTGTCGTCAACAACGGGCATCGCCTGGGCACCACCGGCGGCCTGCAGCTGATGGGCCTGTCGAACGCGCTCGTGCAGGACAACGAATGCACCAACAACTGGACCACCAGCACCTTCGATGGCGTCAACCTGTTCATGGATGTGTGGGATGGCGCCACCAGCGAGATGGCGACGACCGGCGCCGTGGGATGCGTGGTGCGCCGCAATGTCTGCAGTGGTGCGCGTGGCGCAGGAGGGGACAGTTACGCCGACTGGCTGATGCAGCAGAACCCCAACAGCTCGAACGCGCCCAGCTCCGGCATCCGGCTCTACTTCGCCAAGGGCAATTTCGTCTACGGCAACCTGCTGGTCGACAACGGTTCCGGCATGGCCTGCGACAAGAGCGCCGACAACTGGATATTCAACAACACCATCGTGCGCTGCACGATGGGCATCTATGACGGCGTGGGCCTGGCCACGCGCGGCAACCGCTTCTTCAACAATGTCACCCATCTGTGCGATTGGGACATCTACGGCCTGGGCATCGATGGCTGGACACCGGTGGCGGCCACCACCGGGGTGGTCCGGCTGGAGGCATTGGCCGGCACCTTCGTCCGCATGAATGGCGCCGACCAGTTCTTCGCGGTGCGCATGGGCGTGGGCGCCCGCAACTTTTCCGTGCGCGAGGCGGCCGATGGACAGTCCGGCCACGGGCTCGCGGTCGTGTCGATGAAGCAGGACCAGGACACCGTGTTCGTTCATGTGCTGCGCCCGTTCACCCGCCTGGACTTCGCTCCGGGCGAACTGCTGGTCGGCGCGATGGAGGCCTACCGGTCCGAGCCGTTCCACGGCAATGCGCGATCTGGCGCGACCGTGGGGGCGCTGCGCGAGGTCCAACCCGGTCCGACGGACCTGACGGCCGCGCCGCGCCTCGATGCCAGCCACCGGCCCCTTGCCGATTCGCCCTTGTTGGGTCGGGGGTTGCCCCTGGCGGCCTTGCCCGACTTGCCTTTCGGGGCCCCGACGGACCTCGCCGGGCGGCCATTTGCCGCGATACCGAGCTTCGGGGCCTACGACTCACCGGCCTGATCGGCGATCCAGCGGCAGGGCTTGCGGTTCATGGCGCCGGCGGGAGGACGAAGGCGCGGACCCGTTCCACATACTCGGGCAGCGACCGCGCCTGCATGGCGGCATGGGCGCGGTGGCGCAGGGCGTCGTGCTGCTCGGGGTCGTTTAGCAGCGAATCGATGGCCTGGCGCAGGGCAGGCGCATCGCCGGTGGGGACGACCAGGGCCGTGACCCCAGGATCCAGGTAGCCGTCGAGCCCTCGCACCTGCGTGGCAACGACCGGGACGCCCGATTCGATGGCCCGCGCCAGCCGGACCTGCCCCGAGCTGGCGCGCTGTTCGCGCAGCACGAGTGCATAGACTGCCGATTCGTTCAGAAGCTGCTGATGGTGCTCGTGGGAGATCTCGCTCAGCACCTGGGCGCGGCCATCCCCGTTGAGTGCGTTCACCGCCGCCCGATCCTTCTCGGAGCAGACGATGGTGAGCGGCCAGGATGCCGAGCGGGCGGCCTCCATCAAGGTGGCCCAGTCGCATGCGGCCCGTCCGGACGACAGCACCCTGCGGGTGCCGCGCACCGGTTCGGGCAGGTCGCCGCTGGGAACTCTGATCATCGGGAAAGCAATGAACCGGAACCGTTCGACAGGCAGGCGGTACCTGGCGGCGTAGGCATTCGCCTCCCATTGCGTCATCACCTGAGCGCCGGTGAGCAGGCGCCGCAGCAGCGGCCTGAAGGCCAGGAGATGGAATGCTTCCTTGAGATGCGAAAGCGGTCCATGGGGTTGCGCCCGCAGGAACTCCACCAGATAGACCTTCGGAGGCCGGCGCGAGAACAGAGCATGCAGGGCCAGCAGCGTCAGGAGCCCTCGAGAGGGCAGGGGCAGGATGAGCCGTTCGCTTTCTCTGGAGACAAGGAAGAGCAGGAGTCCACGCAGGCCGCCGACGCGGCGGGCCAGGCGCAGCCACGTGGGCGCGAAGCGCGCCGCAATGGCCGCATCGAACGCGCTCGCTCCGAAAGGCGCCAGCGATTGTGCATACCACGCGTCGACGAGGATGGGATTCGCGCCACGCGTCGGTGAAACAGGAACCCCGGCGAGGGGATGAGAGGAACTCATGCCATGGCGGACGTGTTACTGCTGCCGGACTCGATGGCAGCCGTGCAGGCAGTGGAGCGTGGCGGCATGAAACCCTCGTGACACGGTAAGCCGCAAGGGGCGCACCGGCGCCTCATTGCGGGTCCAGCAGGCGGCAGTAGACCGCCAGCAGACCGGGAATCGCCGCCTCCTCGCTGAAACGCTGCGACACCCGTGCTTGGGCCGCGGACGAGTACCTGCCCCACGAGCCCTGTGCGACGATGGCATGGATGGCCTCGGCATAGGCTCCGGCGTCGGCGTCGACGGGCAGCACGACACCGGCGTCGCCCACCACGTCGCCCGAGAAGCCTTGCGTGCTGCACACCGGCACCACGCCGGCGGCCATCGCCTCGTTCAAGGCATTCGAGTGGCCCTCGCCATCGTGGCGCGAGGCGAACAGGAAGAAGTGCGAGTTGCCGGCGCGCGCCATGATCTCCGCCGAGGGCATCTCACCCGCCCAGTGCACCGGCAGATCCGCATGCTGCTGCCGAAGCGCCGAAACGTAGTGGGCCGGCCCGCTGCCGATGAGCGTGAGTTCGACGCGGTGACCCCGGTGCATCAGCAGGCGCATGGTCTGAAGCGCGACGTCGATCCCCTTTTCGGGCACCAGGCGTCCGAAATAGATCAACCGGACGATCTGCTCCGGACCTTGCCGAACTGCCGCTGGCAAGCCCGGCAGGCGCGGCTCGACGAAGTTCGGCAGATAGAGCGGCGCCGTGGCGGTGCGTTGCTGCACGAACGAGATGTAGCTCGCGCCTTCGACGGCCACTTGGCCCGCGTGGCGCAGCATCCAGTCGATCAGGCGGCGGTGCAGGACGCCGCGGCCGGCGTAGTCCTGCAGTAACTTTCCGGCGCGGATGTCCACCAGCACCGGCTTGCGCACGATTCGGATGCAACCGATCAGTAGCACCTCGGCGGGCAGGAAATGGCCGCGCAGCGGCGTGATGTGCAGCACGTCGTAGTGCCGCCGCGCCGCCAGCAGGTACAGCCCATGGCGCATGAATGCCAGCCCGTAGCCGAGCAGCCGTGCCAGCGGGGAGGGCAGGGCCTTGGGGTAGGGCCGTTCTACCACCGTGTGCCCGGCTCGTGCCAGGGCATCGCAGGTTTTGCGGTTCGCGGCCTCGTACCCGCCACCTGCCGGACGGCCCGGCTCGGCGATCGGGCCGCACAGGGCGATCCTCAACGGACGCGCGAACCCGGCCGCATGGTTGCGGCTGGCCGGGCTCGCCGAGATCTGTGGATGAAGGGGGGGCATGATCGGGAGGCACGTGTGAACGCACCGGCTAGTGTTGGGCCCGGTGATGACGGCCGTGTGGCGGGCCGCCGTGTTCTCCGCCCCTTGTTGGCCTTTGCGCTGCCGGCGAAGGCGATGCTTTGCCCGTTCTCGTGAGGCGGGCACTGCGCGTGGCGCCATCTGTGCGCGGTGGGTCTCATGACCGACGGCGCCTTGCCGTTGGCCGCACTGCCGTTGCTTGTGACGCTCAGGCAACACTCCGTGGTTGCAGGTCAAGCGCGCCGGCGAGTGCTTCCCGAGTCGGGTGGATGCTTCTTGCGTGTGGACAGGGCCGAGTCCGCGTTGTCGCTAGACGTTGATTCCCAAGCGCGCCGGATCGCCCCGCCCCAGCCGCTCGAGAACGGGGTCGTCATGGGTGAGGTCGACCACGGTGGTGGGCTGCATGGGGCAGGCGCCGGCGTCGACAACCGCTTGCACCTGCCCCTGGAAACGTTCGCGGATCTCGTCGGGGTCGTTGAGGGGCTCGGTTTCGCCGGGGGCGATCAACGTGGTGGATAGCAGCGGCTCGCCGAAGATGTCCAGCAGATCCTGCAGCAGCCGATGATCGGGGACGCGCAGGCCGATGGTCCGGCGCGAAGGGTGGGACACGCGGCGCGGCACTTCCTTCGTGGCTTCGAGGATGAACGTGAACGGGCCGGGCGTTCCGAGCTTGAGCAGGCGGTATTGCTTGTTATCGACGCGGGCGTAGGTGGACAGGACCGAGAGATCGCGGCAGAGCAGCGTGAGGTGATGCTTGTCGTCGACGCCTCGAATGCGGCGCAGGTTCTCCGCGGCGGCTTTGTCGTCGAGGTGGCACACGAGCGCGTAGCTGGAATCCGTGGGCACGGCCGCCAGTCCGCCGTCGTGCAGGATCTGCGCGGCTTGCTTCAGCAGGCGGGCCTGCGGATTGTCGGGGTGGATTTCGAGATAGCGCGGCATGAGGTGCTCGCTGGAGGAGGGTCGACGATGCAGTATCGGAACCGGTCATTCGGCCGTCAACGCCGATTCGATGGGGGCGAGGCGCAGCGCCTTTGCGCTTTCGCGCAAATTGAGCCACACCGAGAGCGCGCCGCTGGCGGCCACGATGCACATGCCGGCGATGGCCCAGCCATCGGGCAAGTGGCCGAATGCAAGCCATCCTGCCACGCTGGCGAACGCGATCTGCGCGTAGATGAAGGGCATGAGGATGGGCATCGGGGCGACGCCCAGCGCCAGGATCAGGAGCAGGTGACCCGCGGTGCCCGCGCAGCCGGCCAACGCCAACACGGCCCACGTCGACACGGATGCGCTCTGGAGCAAACGCCAGTCTTGCAGCGGACTGAACGCCGCGTACGCAATGCATACGATGACCGTGCCGACGAGGCCGGTGTAGAAATGGGTCGTCAGCGGATGTTCGAGGTGCGACAGGCTGCGCGTGAGCAACTGGAACACGGCATAGAGAAAGGCCATGAGCAGGGGAATGAGCGCCACCCAGCCGAACAGCCCGCTGCCTGGCCGGATGACGATGAGCGCGCCGGTGAAGCCGCCCAGCACCAGCAGCCCGCGCGTCAAAGACACGTGTTCATGCAGAACGACCGCGGCCAGAACGGTCACGATCACCGGCGTCAGCATGCCGATGGCGGTGAATTCGGCAACGGGCATGAAGCGGATGCCGTAGATCAGCAATGCGCTGCAGAGCATCAGAAGGGTGCCGCGCACCAGCTGGAACTTGGGATGCCGCATGCGAAAGAGGTTCTCGCCGTTCCGCAGCCATCGCGCGCCGAGCCAGGCGCCCATGAGGATCGACTGGCTGAGGTAGCGCGCCAGCAAGACGACCATGACGGGGAGAACCAGGCCCAAGACCTTGGCGCTGGTGTCGAGCGTGGCGAAGCACGCGCCCATCAGCAGGACGAGCGAGATGCCAAGCATCGGCCTGGGCGCAGCGCCGCCCGGCATCGAGACCATCGTTCTCACGGCGCCTGGATCCGCTCGCTCAGCTCGTCCCACACGGGTGTCAGATGCTTTGGCAGGGGGGGCAGCGTGCCCAGGTCGATGTGGCTTTCATCGGGGCTGTGGAAGTCGGACCCGCGTGACGCGAGGAGGTCGAATTCGGTGGCCATGTCCGCGTACTTGAGGTATTCGGGGGGGGTGTGGCTGCCCGTCACCACTTCGACGCCGCGTCCTCCATGGGTTTTGAACTCGGTGAACAAGGCGTATTCCTCGTTCGGCGTGAACTTGTAGCGGCCGGGGTGGGCGATCACGGCCATGCCGCCCGCCTGCGTGATCCAGCGCACCGCGTCGCCGAGTTTTGCCCAGCGGTGCGGCACGAACCCTGGCTTGCCGTCGACGAGATACTGGTTGAACACCGCGGAGGTGTCGCGGCAGATGCCGGCTTCCACCAGGTGCCGGGCGAAGTGCGTGCGGGAGATGAGTTCGGGGTTCCCGACGTACTTGAGCGCGCCTTCGTAGGCGCCCTCGATGCCGACGGCCGCCAGCCCGGCGGCGATTTCGCGGGCGCGCTCTTCGCGCCCGCCCCGTGTGGCGCGCAGCCCGCGTGCGAGTTCGGCATCGTCCGGGTGGAAGCCCAGGCCCACGATGTGAACCGTGGTGCCGGCGAAGGTGACCGAGATCTCGACGCCGGGCAGATAGGCCATGCCCAGAGCATGCGCTGCGGCGCGTGCACGGTGCTGGCCGCCGATCTCGTCGTGGTCGGTCAACGACCAGAGGTCAACGCCATGGGCGTGCGCCCGGGCGGCGAGCGCTTCAGGCTCCAGGGTGCCGTCCGACACGACGGAATGGCAGTGCAGATCGGCATTCTGGATGTTCACCCGCCGATTTTAGGGAGATACCTGAAGGTGTGATGTCGCGAGGGCTACTCTCTACCGCTCGATTCGAAGCAATTCTGCTGCGCCCGTGCCTCGCGTCGTCAGAACGTAGATCCAGCCGTCTGGGCCTTGTTTGATGGCTCTGAAGCGGGCGCTCAGGCCGGGTGCCGTGATTCGCTCGCGTGACACTTCTGCATTGCCGTTCAACACGATGCGCCAGAGCGCCTGCCCGGCCAGGGTGCACATGATGATGTTGTTCCGCCACTCCGGGAATCGGTCACCGGTGTAGAAGATGAACGATGAGGGCGCAATCGACGGCGCGGGCACCGCCACGGATGGCCCGGGAAAGTGGCTCACCGGCTCCACATAGGTTGGCGCATGGGTGCCGCCGCCGATCTGGCAGTTCGGCGCGGTGACGCCATAGTCGCAGCCGTAGCTGCGGTTCGGCCAGCCATAGTTGCCGCCGGCCGTCACGAGGTTCAGCTCGTCACCGCCCTGGGGGCCATGCTCGGTGATCCACAACGCGCCGGTGGTCGGATGGATCGCCGCGCCTTGCGGGTTGCGGTGGCCGTAGCTCCAGATGCCTTGTGCCGCGCCGGCGCCCAGGTTCGGGTTATTGGACGGGAAGGTGCCATCTCGGTTGATGCGAACGACCTTGCCGGCATAGCCGGTGAGGTCTTGCGCCGGTGTGAACTGCTGCCGGTCGCCGAGCGTGATGAACAGGGTGCCATCTGAACGGAAGGCGAGCCGCGAGCCGAAATGGTTATTGTTGGCGTAGGCCGGCGTCTGCTGGAACAGCATCGTGCCGTCCAGCAATTGGAAGTTGGCGGCGTCGAGCCGGCCGCGGTTGACGGCGGTCGCCGTGCCGGTGCCCGCTTGCCGCGAGTAGGTGTAATACACCCAGATTTGCCCGGGCGTGCCAGGGTTGGGGTCGACTGCCACGTCGAGCAAGCCGCCTTGGCCACTGGCATAGGCCGCCACGGCGGGAATACCGGCGAGCGCCTGAGAAATCGCGCCATTGGCGCTGACGATCACCATCGACCCCGCGCGTTGCGTGACCAGCATGCGGCCGTCCGGCAGGAAGTCGAAGCCCCAAGGGTCGATCAATTGGGATGTGATCGTTGTGACCCGAAGCGGCCCGGTGGGGGCGGGTGCTGGGGCGGGCGCAGGCGCGGGGGCCGGAGCTGGCGCCGGAGCCGGAGCTGGCGCCGGAGCCGGCGCTGGAGCCGGGGTTGGTGCAGGCGCAGGCGACGGTGCAGGTGCAGGTGCAGGTGCCGGTGCAGGTGCAGGCGCTGGCGCAGGCGCGGGCGCTGGAGCAGGTGCAGGTGCCGGAGCAGGTGCGGGCGCTGGAGCAGGTGCGGGCGCCGGAGCAGGTGCGGGCGCCGGAGCAGGCGCGGGTGCAGGTGCAGGTGCAGGTGCAGGTGCAGGTGCAGGTGCAGGTGGCGTGCCTGTCGAACCGCCCCCTCCACCGCAGGCGGACAAGGGCCCGGCGGCCGCGGCCCACAGGGCGCTCAGGCGTATGAGGCTTGCGCGGCGGCTCAGGTTGGTGGGTTGACTCACGGTGGACGCCTTTCTGGTTTTGATGGGGTGCGGGGCAAGCGGGTCAGAGCCGGGCACGTCGGTCTGGTTCCCGTGTTTGCGCGCAGAACGCCTTCGCATGGTGCATGGGACGCTCTGCCGTCGCAACCACACCCTCCGGATGCCAGGGCTGTGCGCCTTGGATTGGCGGCGCCGCGAGGCCGGCCATGCAGCCGGCCGTCCGATATCAGCGGGCAGCTTCCACGATCATCTGCAGGCGCTGCTGGCCGTTGTATTCGTCCACGCGCAGCTGGTAGGCGAGTGTGACCCGGGTACCCAGCGGCTCGATGTGGCTGAACCAGATGGCGTCGCGCAGGCTGCCTGCATGGCGCACGGTCAGCTTGAGGTGCTTCTCGCCCACGAGGCGTTGCGACACGATCTCGACTTCATCGCTGAAGACCGGGGCGTCAAAGGCCTGGCCCCAGACCTGCGCGTCGAGCGTGCGCACGGTATCGAGGGTGAAGTACTCGCCCGGCAGGGGGCCATCGGTCAGCAGCTTGCGCGACAGCGTGGCACTGTCCAGCCATTCGCCGGCCACTTGCTGGAAGGCGGCCACGAAGGTGTCGAAATCGGGCTCGGCGAGCGTGCAGCCTGCAGCCATCGCGTGCCCGCCAAACTTCTTCAGCACGCCTGGGTGGCGTTTGCTGACGAGATCGAGTGCGTCGCGCAGATGGAAACCTGCGATCGAGCGGCCGGAGCCTTTGAGCGCGCCGTCCTGGCCCCTTGCAAAGACGAACGTGGGGCGATGCAGCCGGTCCTTCAGGCGCGAGGCCACGATGCCGACCACGCCTTCGTGGAAATCGGGGTCGTAGATGGCCAGCGCAGTTGGCGATTCGCCCGTGGGCATCAGCGCTTCGAGCATGGCCTCGGCCTGTTCGCGCATGCCGCTTTCGACTTCGCGCCGTTCGCGGTTGATGCCGTCGAGCATCTGCGCGAGTTCGCTTGCGCGCGCCGGATCGTCGGTGAGCAGGCATTCGATGCCCAGGCTCATGTCGGACAGCCGGCCTGCGGCATTGATCCGGGGGCCCAGTGCGAAGCCGAAATCGAAGCCGGTGGCGCGCCGTGCATCGCGACCGGCCGCCGCAAACAGCGCGGCGACGCCCGGTTGCATCTTGCCCGCGCGAATGCGTTTGAGTCCTTGCGCGACGAGGCGCCGGTTGTTGGCATCGAGTTTCACCACGTCGGCCACGGTGCCCAAGGCGACGAGATCCAGCAGCGCATCGAGGCGGGGCTGGCTCTCGGCGGTGTAGACACCGCGGCGGCGCAGTTCGCCGCGCAGCGCCAGCAGCACGTAGAACATCACGCCGACCCCGGCGAGGTGCTTGCTGGCGAAGGTGCAATCCGGCTGGTTCGGGTTCACGATCACCGTCGCGTCGGGCAGCACGGTGCGTTCACCCTCTTTGGCCGCGAGGTGGTGGTCGGTGACCACGACGGCCAAGCCAAGCGCGCGTGCGTGCGCGACGCCTTCGAGGCTGGCAATGCCGTTGTCCACGGTGAGCAGCACCTGGGGCTGCTTGGCCATGGCCAGGTCGACGATGGCGGGCGTGAGGCCGTAGCCATGCACCGCCCGGTCGGGCACCACGTGGTGCAGGGTGCCCGGCTGGGCGCCAAGCAGGCGCAAGCCGCGCAGGGCCACCGCGCAGGCGGTGGCGCCATCGCAGTCATAGTCGGCGACGACGCAGATACGGTGGCCGGCGGCCAAGGCGTCGGCCAGCACCTGCGCGGCGGCGTCGGCGCCGAGCAGTTGCGAGGGCGGCAACAGGCGCGGCAGGGTGTCGTCGAGTTCGTCGGGGCTGCGAACGCCGCGTGCGGCGAACAGGCGGGCGAGCAGCGGATGCACACCGGCCTGTTCCAGAGCCCAGACGGTGCGGGGCGGTGCATCGCGCAAGGCGAGGGTGGGTGGGCTCACAGGGCCTCCAGGATCGGTGCAATTGGCGTTGGCGAGATCCGGTGCCGAAGGCGCGTCCACAACCCGTGTGCGGCCGGCACGAAATGCTGGGCGCGCCGTTCGCCGCACAGCGTGAGTGAGATGGGCTCGCCTTGTTCTGCGCGCTGCAGCGCCTGCCGGATGGTGTCGGCGTCCAGGTCTTGCCAGGCCTGCGCCCAGGCGGGCCAGTCGCCTTGCAGCGCCGCGGTGCGCAGCGCCCAGGCCGTGGTGGGCTCGTCGTCTGCGCGAGCGGCTTGCGCGCGCCCGCAGCCGCTGAGCCAGAACGAGTTCACGGCAGGTGCGCCTCGCGCCATGCGGGCGTCGGTGGCGGGGTGTTGATACATCACCATCTGGGCTTCGTTCTGCAGGCGCCTGACTGTGCGGGCCCGGGGCGAAGACGGCAGCCAGGGATCGATGTTGCGCCCGATCACGCGGTCGAGCGAAGCGGTGGGCAGCTCTGCCAGGTCGTCGTGCGTTGCGTACCAGCGCAAGGGGGCGCCCCAGGCGAGCGTCCAGCCTTCGCTTTCGAACAAGGGTTGCACCGCGTGGAACAGTGCCTTCGATTCCTGCTCGTTCAATCGCAGCAGTTGAGGATCGGGCAGGCTGATGTGGTCGGTGCCGACATGCCAGTGCACCGGCGTGAGTTGCCCGCAGGGCCGGTTATCGATACTGACGCCATCGCGAATGGCGTTGCGCGCGGCCATGGGCTGGCACCCGTCGGCAGCCTGCCAGCCGAGCGCATGGGCCAGGGCCAGCTCGTGAGGTGGCGTGAGCGCGTATTCGTCGCCGCCCCAGAGGTCGGCCGTGTCCAGCCGCGCCAATAGCCGCGTGAGATGCGGGAGGTTCAAGCCGCGCGCCGGGTGGTTGCCGGTGTCGCACAGGGCGGAGGCAAACGGAATCAGCAAATGCATTCGCGGATTATCGGCGGGTGACTGTCACACAACCGTCGCACACCGTTCCTAGACTGATCGGATGACCGCTGACGTTCGACAACCTGCGCTGCTCAACCGCGAAAGCGCGATCCTGGCTTTCAACCGCCGCGTGCTGGCGCAGGCCCAGCGGGAAGACGTTCCGTTGCTGGAACGGCTGCGTTACTTGTGCATCGTCTCGTCCAACATGGACGAGTTCTTCGAAGTTCGCTTTGCCGACTACATCGAGGCGAACCGGCTGCCCGGCGGTGTGTCGCAAGCCGATCTCGAAGCGGTGGCGGCGCAGGCGCACGCGCTGGTGGATGAGCAGTACCGTGTCTTCAACGATGAAGTCATGCCGGCGCTGCGCCAGGAGGGTATTCGCATCCTCAGCCATGCCGACCGTGACGCGCCGCAGCGCCAGTGGGTGAATCAGTATTTCCAGAAGCAGGTTCGTCCGCTGCTGGTGCCGGTGGGGCTCGACCCGTCGCATCCTTTTCCCCAGGTCGCGAACAAGTCGCTCAACTTCATCGCGCGGCTCAGCGGAAAGGACGCCTTCGGCCGCCAGAACAGCATCGCGATCGTGAAGGTGCCGCGCGTCCTGCCCCGGGTGATCCGGCTGCCCGACGCGCTGGCCGACGGAGGCCAGGCGTTTGTGTTGCTCACGAGCATGATCCGCGCGCACCTCGACGAGTTGTTCCCTGGCCGGGAGGTGGAGGCGTTCTCGCAGTTCCGCTTGACGCGCGACTCCGACCTGGCGGTGGACGAGGAAGACGTCGTCAACCTGCGCCAGGCCCTTCGCACCGGCCTGACGACACGCCATTTCGGCCAGGCGATCCGTCTGGAAGTGGCCAGCACGTGCCCGCCGGAGCTGTCGGCATTCTTGTTGACGCAGTTCAGCCTGCCGGAGGTGGCGCTGTACCACGTGAATGGCCCGCCGAACCTGGTCAGGCTGAACGCGTTGATCGACGCGGCCGACGCCCCCGCGCTGCGCTTCAAACCCTTCGAGGCACCTTGGCCGCGCGGGTTGTCGCGCGACCGTTCGATCTTCGAGCGCATGCGGCAGGGCGATGTGCTGCTGCATCACCCGTTTGAATCTTTCGAGCCGGTGGTGCAGTTCCTGCGGGAGGCGGTCGATGATCCCCAGGTGCTCGCGATCAAGCAGACGATCTACCGCACCGGCAGCGATTCGCCGCTCATGGACCTGCTGATCGAGGCGGCGCGGCGCGGCAAGGAAGTGATGGCAGTCGTTGAACTCAAGGCCCGATTCGACGAAGAGGCCAACATCAACTGGGCCGAGCGCCTCGAAGCGGTTGGCGCGCAGGTGGTGTACGGCGTGGTGGGACTGAAGACGCACGCCAAGCTCTTGCTCGTGACGCGCAGGGAGGCCGGCCGCTTGCGGCGCTATGCGCACCTGTCCACCGGCAACTACAACCCCAAGACCGCGCGCTTGTACACCGACGTCGGCTATCTCACGGCGGACCCGGAGATCACGGCCGATGCCGATGCCGTGTTCCAGCAGCTCGCCAGCCTGGGCAAGACGCGTCCGCTGCGCCAGCTCCTGCAGGCGCCTTTCACCTTGCACAAGCAGATGATCAGGCACGTGGAGCTGGTGGCCGAAGCCGCCCGTGCCGGCCGCCATGCGCGCATCGTGGCAAAGCTCAATGCGCTGACCGATGTGCCGCTGATCGAGGCGCTGGTGGCCGCCGGCCAAGCGGGCGCGAGCATCGACCTCATCGTGCGCGCCGCCTGCATGCTGCCCCCCGGGCTGCCCGGTGTGACCGATAAGGTCCGCGTGCGCTCGGTCGTCGGGCGTTTGCTGGAGCATTCGCGGGTCATCTACTTCGCGTGGGATGCGGGCGCCGGGGCGCAGCCGCTCGCTGAAGAAGCGCTCTTCCTGTCGAGCGCCGACTGGATGAGCCGCAACATGTTCCGCCGCATCGAAGTGGCGTGGCCGGTGCGCGACCCCAAGTTGCGCCAGCGCGTGATCGATGAATGCCTGGTGCCTTACCTGAACGATCGCCAGGATGCTTGGGAGCTGCAAGCCGACGGCGGATATCGGCGCGTCGCCGAAGACGGGCCAAGTGCCCAACAGGCCTTGATGCAGCGCTTCTCCACGCTCACTTGATGGATTTGATTCTGTGGCGCCACGCCGAAGCCCATGCCTTGCGTGAAGGGCAGGACGACCTCGAGCGCGCCCTCACGCCCAAGGGCGAGCGGCAGGCGCAGGGCATGGCCGAGTGGCTCAATCAGCGCTTGGCGCATTCGACGCGCATCCTGGTGAGCCCGGCACTTCGGACCCAGCAAACCGCGAAGGCGTTGGAGCGTTCTTTCAAGACGGTGCGCGCCATTGCGCCGGATGGTTCCGCAACGGCGTTGCTGGCGGCCGCGCGGTGGCCGGAGTCGCCCGAGCCGGTGCTTGTGGTGGGGCACCAGCCTTCGCTCGGGCAGGTGGCCGCGCTGCTGCTGGGCGAGCGTGCGGACACCTGGGTCGTCAAGAAAGGTGCGGTGTGGTGGCTGCGGCACCGCGAGCGTGAAGGCGTGCGGCAGATGGTGCTGCAGGCCGTGCAGTCTCCCGATTGCCTCTGAGCGGTCGCAGGCGGCCGGCTCAGGCGGCGTCGGTTCTGAGTTGCAGCGACAGCGCATTCACGCGTGCCCACGCCTGCACTTCTTCGTTCAATAGGTGCAGTACGCGCGGATGGGCTGCGGCCCAGGTCTCGCTGAAAGAAAGGCGCGCTTGCGATCCTTGGCGGCTCAGGCGGATCACGCCGTCCATGGTTTCGCCGCGTGCGTGGCACTGGATGACGGCCAGGCGCAAGCACAGCGCCTGCCAGGCGAAGGCGTCGTCCGCGAGTTGAGCTTCCACTTTGCGCAGCCCGCCGCGCTGGGCCAGCACCAGCTGCGCCAGCTGCTGCTGAAGCGATTGCGAGAACCCCGCCGCGTCGGCGTGCATGATCAGGTAGGCGCTGTGGCGATGGTGGTCGTGGTGCGACACAGTGCGCCCGATCTCGTGCAGCGCACACGCCCAGCGCAGCGCGCGCAGCTGGGCCGCCTCGGCATTCGGGAAGATGCCGTCATGCAGGGCGCGGGCTGCGGAATGCACGCGCTGGGCCTGCGGGAGGTCGGCCTCGAAGCGGCGCTGCAATTCGGTGATGGTGCGCTCGCGCACGTCGTGGTCGCCGTGCTCGTCGGCACGCTGCGCCAAGTCGAAGATGACCCCTTGACGCAGTGCGCCGCGCGCAGGATGCAGCGCATGGATGTGGAAGTGGGCGGCGAGCGTGCACAGAATCGACAAGCCGCCGCCGATGACGGCGCGGCGGTCGCTCTTGAGTCCGGGCAGCTGGAGGCGGTCGATGTGGCCTGCGCGCAGGCACTGTTCGATGCACCATTGCAGGCCGGCGGGGGTGATGGTGCCGTCGGTGACCGCGCTGGCGGCCAGCATCTGCGACACCGCACCGGCGGTGCCTGAGGAGCCGAGCGCTTCGCGCCAATGGCGTGCGGCAAAGGTGTCGAGCCCTTCTTCCAGCTCGGCGCCGGCGGCGATCTGCGCGTCGCGGAAGGCGCTTTCGGTGAAGCGGCCGTCGCCGAAGTAGCGCATTGACAGGCTGACGCTGCCCACCTGGAACGACTCGACCTGCAGCGGCTCGCTGCCCTGGCCCAGGATCAGTTCGGTGGAACGTCCCCCGATGTCGATCACCAGCCGCTTCTCCGTGCTGGGCTGCAGGCGTGCCACGCCGCTGTAGATCAATCGGGCTTCCTCGCGACCCGAAATCACCTCGATCGGGCGGCCGAGCACTGCCTGGGCGCGTGCGAGAAAGGCGTCGCGGTTCTGCGCTTCGCGCAGCGTCTGGGTGGCGACGGCACGCACCTGAGAGAGCGCGTAGCCCGTCAGGCGTTCCGCAAAGCGGCCCAGGCAGGCCAGGCCGCGTTGCATGGCCTCCTCGCTCAGCATGCCTTGCGCGTCCAGCCCCGCGCCCAGGCGCACGGTTTCCTTCAGGTAGTCGATCCGCTTGTATCGGTCTCGTCCCACTTGCCCGATCTCGAGCCGAAAGCTGTTGGAACCCATGTCGATGGCCGCCAGGTGGCCGGGCCATCGTGTCGTTGCTGGAATGCGAGGATCAGTCATGGGGGAGTATTGTCTGAGGGTTTGATGACTCCCCTGCGCGGGCACGGTCGCTGCGGCGCTGGCCCTCCCGGGTTCCTAGAATGCGGCCTTTCACCTCAACCCGACTGAAGGAGATCGCATCATGCTTCGCAGGGACCTGGACAGTCTGACCCCCAGCAAGAACTTCAACCGCCGCAGCTTCGTGCAAACCGCGGTGGGCAGCGGGTTCGCCGCCGCGGTCTTGCCCGTGGGTGCGCAAACCATCCGCACTGACACCCAAGGGCTCACGGCGGGGGCGGTGAGCATTCCCGTGGGCGGCTTCAACGTGCCCGCCTACCGGGCGGCCCCTGCCGGCAAGACCGGTGTGCCGGTGGTGCTGGTGATTTCGGAGATCTTCGGTGTGCACGAGTACATCGCCGACGTGGCGCGGCGTTTCGCCAAGCTCGGCTACATGGCCATCGCACCCGAGATGTTTGTCCGCCAAGGCGATGCGAAGTCCTATGCCGACATCACGTCGCTGATGCGCGACGTCGTTGCCAAGGTGCCGGACGAGCAGGTGATGCGCGATCTCGACGCCACGGTGGCGTGGGCCGGGGCGCAGGGTGGCGACGTGTCGCGCCTGGGTATCACCGGCTTTTGCTGGGGCGGCCGCGTGGTCTGGCTGTACGGCGCCCACAATCCCGCAGTCAAGGCGGGCGTGGCGTGGTACGGGCGGTTGGTCGGTGCCAGTTCGCCGCTCACGCCCACGCATCCGGTGGACGTCGCCGGGAAGCTTCACGCCCCGGTGCTCGGCCTCTATGGCGCCGCCGACACCGGCATACCGCTTGACACCATTGATAAGATGAAATCCGTTCTGAGTGCGGGCAATGCGGCTGCCAGGCGATCCGAGTTCGTGGTCTATCCCGACATGCCGCATGCGTTTCACGCCGATTACCGGCCCAGCTACCGCAAGGAGGCTGCCGAAGATGGCTGGAAACGAGCGGTTGCCTGGTTCAAGGCCCATGGCGTGGCATAGAGGCTGCCGCGCTCAATGTTCCAAGCCGCGCATCGCGCGGCTTTTTCGTGCCGGTGAGATTCGATGACGCTTTTGTACATCCTGTTGGCGACCACGGCGGGCGGGCTGCTGTCGGTGCTGATCGCAGCCAGCCTGACGGTTCGCGTGCTGGGCCGCCTGGTGCAGCATCTGGTCAGCCTGTCCGCCGGCGTGCTGCTGGCGACTGCGCTGCTGAATTTGCTGCCGGAAGCCTTTGAAAGCAATGCGAGCCCGCACATGCTGTTCGCCACCCTGCTGGGCGGGCTCATCTTCTTTTTCCTGCTGGAAAAGGCCGAGCTGTACCGGCATAGCCACCACCACCAGGGCGATGGGCACCATCACCACCACCACTTCGACGCGCAACAAGCCGGCCGGGGCGGCTGGAGCGTGCTGCTGGGCGACAGCATCCACAACTTCTGCGACGGCATCATCATCGCCGCGGCGTTCTTGACCGATGTCCACCTCGGCATGGTGACTGCGCTGGCGATCATCGCGCACGAAATCCCGCAAGAAGTCGGCGACTACATCGTCCTGCTCAACGCGGGGTTCTCCCGCACCAAGGCGCTGATGTACAACGCCCTGTCAGGCTTGGCCGCCGTGCTGGGCGGCGTGGCGGGCTATTTCATCGTGGGGCCGTGGGCACAACTCTTTCCGTTCCTGCTGGTGATTGCGTCCAGCAGCTTCATTTATGTGGCCGTCGCCGACCTCATTCCTCAGCTTCAGCATCGCCTGCCGTTCAAAGACACCGTGGCGCAACTGGCGTGGCTCACGGTGGGTGTGCTGATCATCGTCGCGGTCATCAGCGCCGGGCACCCCCACTGAGATGGCAAGCCGTTCGGCGGCCGCCGGCCAGCCCGGCTGAGCGTGCCGGGCGTCACGTGCGATCCGTCAAAGGCCGGTTCGTCGGTGGTGCCGGGTGCGCTCTTGCGTGATCTGCATGATGAGCCGCCAGGCGGGCCCGGTCGTCGAGCGAAGAAAAGACCAGGGCGAACGCAACGCCGATCAAGGCGCCCAGGGCCGTGTCCAGTACGCGGTCCAATGGCATGCCGGCGGCTGACGCTGGCGACGCGGTGAGCGAGGTCATCAGCAGAGCCATGGGTGTGATGCAGATTTGGCCGAACACGTAGTTGAAGCCAATCACCAGCTCGGTGATGAACTGCAACAGGGCCACCGCGAGAAGGACCAGCCAGAACGAGGGCTGACTGCCCAGGATCAGCCAGGCGATTGCCGCGCCGATCACGGTGCCGACGGTGCGCTGTATGGCGCGGTGCATGGTGATGTGCAGGTGACTCCCCTGCAGCACCGCGGTTGCGCCGATCGCGGCCCATGCAGGATGCGACCAGCCGGCGGCAAGGGCCAGCAGCGCGGCAAGGGCCGCGCCGAAAGCGATGCGAGCGGCCGCGGTCAACTGGTGCCGCATGGGCTGAGCGGCTTCGGCGGCTGCGCTGTCCGAAGCCGCAGCGCTGGAGCGCAGGCCATCCGTCAGCAGGCAGACCAGCCACGCGATGGCTGCGCCGGCGGCGGCGAAGATCGCCCGGGCCGCCACGCTCTGCCCCGTATCGACCGGATGGAGTCCAGCGCTGGCCGCGAACACGAAGATCACCACCCCGGGCGCACCCAACTGCCATCGGGCCGCTCCGATCGTGAGCAGCCCGGCGAGCAGCGCCAGGCAGAGCAGTGCCGCAGCGGGCGTCGCGCCAGCCCAGGAAGCCAGCGACAGGAGCCCGATCGACGCGACCAGCAGCAAGCCCGATGTGGTGACGATGGTCATCCTCCGGCGTGCCGGTGCGAAGCGCCCGAACAGTGCCGCCAACGCGCCCAGGGCCGGGAACCCCGCGAACTGCGCCCACGGTGACAGGTGCGTCGCGGCCACGGCGATCAGCACCGCCAGCGCGGTCTGCAGGCCGGCCACCGCTGCGTTGCGAAGGGGCGGCGGGCTGGCGAGACCCAGACTCTCTCGGATGCGGGCCGCCGCCAGCATCTGGCGTGCGGAAACGCGGCGGCTTTGAGCCGGCGATTGCGATGGTGCGATTTGCGAGGTGCCGGAGGCGGGGGCGGGGGCGTGATACGGGTTCATGCCGGTTCTTCAGTTCACCGCGGCGATCCGGGCTTCAATGCAATCGAAGGCGCGCAGCATGGCTTGTGCGTCATCGGGGTGCACGTCGCTGAGCAATTCGATCTCGATGCTCCCCAACCGCTTGCGAATCGAAGCCACGGTTCGGCGCCCGGCCGGGGTCAGTTGCACCAGCCTGATGCGGCGGTCGCTCGCATGGGGACGCCTTTCGATCAACCCTTGCTCGACCAGCAGGTCCAGCAAGCGGACCAGGCTGGAGCCGTCCAGCCCCACTGCCGTTGCGAGTTCGCTCTGCGAGATGCCGTCGCCCAATTCGTGCAGATGGATCAGAGGGGCCCAGGTGGCATCGCTCAATCCGGCGGACGAGAGGCGGGCATCCAACGCCTTGCGCCAACGCCGGGCCAGCCCCACCAGGCGGATGCCGATGCGGTGACGGGGGTCCAAGGCGTTGATTCCCATAGATCGATTGTATCAAAATAGTTTGTATACAAACTATATGCGTTTGGCAGGCAAGGGACACGGCAGGGGATGGCTGATTCGGGACGAACAATCGCCGGACGCGCGCGCGTCAATCCCGATCTGCCGATCGAGTGATCGCCTCCATGCAGGGTTGAACGCCCGGGTGGCTGTCCACCAGCTTGAGCAAAGGCCAAGCCCGAAGCACAGTGCGAGAAATTGCGCCGCCAGCCGTGTTCTGGCCGGCGATACGTTTGACCGACGGCAACGGGCCAGATATCGCCTGCGCCGCAACGAACAGGACCTCTGCAGATCATCTTGGCCGGCGCATGCGCCGTACCGGCCCGATGGCTTGGCGCAGCGTCTTCGTGCCAATCGGGCGCAGCCGCGCGTTGTTCGGCCAGGAGCCAAGCCGGCGCCGCGACGTGGCAGCGAAACCGTCTGTTGAACTCGGGTCCGGGCGCGGGCGCTCAGCCTGTCGCTACAACCGGCTTCGCCTGCACTCCGTTCTCGGCGTCCCACTGTCCATGGCGCGAATCCGGGCCACGAGCAGCCTGCTGGCGCTCGACAGTCAGCGCACCACCAATACCGGCACTTTGCTGTGGGTGAGCACCTTCTGGGTTTCACTGCCCAGAATGAGGGCGGTGACGCCACGCCGCCCGTGTGAAGCCATCACGATCAGGTCGCATTCCCGCTCCCGGGCGTGGTCGATGATGGATTCCCAAGGGTGCAATCCCTCCACCGTGTGCGCATCGACGACCACCCCGGCCAGCTCCGCGGCGTCGCGAACTTCCTTCACGCGTGCGGAGGCGATGCGTTCCTGGGTGTCGAAAAACTCCTGCGGCGGCGTCGGCTGCATCTCGGTGATGGCGCTGTAGGGGAAGGGCTCCTTCACGCTCAGCACGTAGAGCTTGGCCTGGACGGCCTTGGCCAGCTGGATGGCGGAATCGACCGCTTTTTTGGTGATGTCCGAACCATCGGTGGGGATCAGGATGCGCTTGTACATGATCGACTCCTAAGGAAGGCGAACAGAAGTGTTCGAGTTCACCTTACCTCCGGTCGAAAGGGGGGTCAACTGTGCAGGGACCCCCGCACCTGTAGGCATGTGCCTACAACGTGGTCATCGGCCGGCTCGGGTTGCTCGACCATTCGCTCCATGACCCGGGGTAGATGGCTGCGCCGGGCAGGCCGGCCACTTCCATCGCCAGCAGGTTATGGCAAGCCGTGACGCCGGAGCCGCATTGATGCACCACCGCACGTCCATCGAGCAGTTGGCCGAACTCCTTGCGCAACACGTCGGCCGGCTTGAATCGCCCGTCGGCTTGCAGGTTGTTCTGGAAAAACCGGTTCACTGCACCGGGGATGTGGCCGGCGACCGCATCCAGTGGTTCGACCTCGCCGCGGTAGCGCTCCGGCGCACGGGCGTCGATCACCTGCACCTGGCCCAGCCGGGCCTGCAATTCGTCCGCGGTGAGCATCGGGAAATGAGGCTCGCATCCCGGATAGTCCGCGGTCGCGACGGGAGGGGGGGGGCGCTGCGGGGTGACTTCGCCACCGTCGCGTTGCCAAGCGGGCAGCCCGCCGTCGAGTACCGCCGCGTCGGCGTGGCCCATCCAGCGCAGGATCCACCAGGCGCGCACGGCGAACATGCTGCCTTGGCGGTCGTAGGCGATGACCGGAACACCCGGTGCGATGCCCAGGGCTCCCATCCAGCGGGCATAGCTCGCCCGGTCGCGCAGGGGATGGCGGCCGTTGGTGCCGTTCTTGGGCGCTGCCAGGTCTCGGTCGAGGTGGACAGGGTGCGCGCCTGGCAAATGGGCTTGGCGGTACATCTGTTCGCCCGCGTCCGGATCTGCGAGGTCGAAGCTGCAGTCCAGCAGCACGGGTGGGGTGGCGCTGGCCATGCGGTTGCGGAGTTCGGCGCTTTGGATCAAAGGGTGCATGGGATCAGCTTTCGTGGGCGGCAGACGCCGCGTCGGGCGGTGCGGTTTTGCTTCGCAGCAGGGTTGCGGCCAGGCCCGATGCGGTGATCAGGACCATGCCGGCGACGGACATCCAGGTGATTTTGTCGTCGAACAGCACCACGCCATAGACGAATGCGAACACGATCACGAGGTATTGGAGGCTGGCATTGACCAGGGTCTTGCCGGTGCTGTAGGCGCGGGTCATCAGCATTTGCGCGGAGGTCGCCAGCACGCCCACGGCGACGAGCAGGGCCAGCCCGCGCCAGGTGTGGGCGTGAAAGCCCGTCCACAGTCCGCTGAGCGCTCCCATGGCCATGCCGCCGAGGGAAAAATAGAACACGATGCGGTAGACGGGTTTGCCCGCGCGGCCAAGCGCCGTCACCTGCAGGTACACGGTGGCCGACAGCACGCCCGAGAGGAGACCGATCACGCCATACCAGAGCTGGTTCTCTTCCATCGTCGGGCGCAGGATCAGCGCCACGCCGAGGAAGCCCATGAGCACGGTGCCGATCAGGCGCCCGTCCACGCGAGAGGTGCCCAGCATCACCGCGCCCCCGATGAGGAACAAGGCCATCCAGATCGACGACATGTAGTTCAGCGTCATGGCGGTGGCCAGCGGCAGATGGCCGATGGCATAGAACCACAGCCCCAATGCCGCCACGCCGCAGATGCCACGCCAGAAATGCATCCCAGGCACGGCGGTGCGCAACGTGCCGCCGCGGTACCGGGTGAGGAGCGCCAGGGCGCCGGCGCCGATCAGGCCGCGATAGAACACGATCTCACCGGGGTGGTAGTCGGCCGAGGCCAGCTTCACGCACACACCCATCGTTGCGAACAGGATCGACGCCGCGATCATCAGCAGCGGCGCAGGCAGATTCATCCGCGGAAGTTCAGCGTGCGGCGATACCAGATGTGGAACTGCTCCATCCCGTCTTCCATCGGTGACTGGTAGGGGCCGGCTTCGTTGTCTCCGCGTTCATGCAGTGCGCGCCGGCCCGCGTCCATCCGCAGGGCGATCTCGTCGTCTTCTTCGCAGGTTTCCATGTAAGCGGCCTGCTCCGCTTCCACGAACTCGCGCTCGAAGGCTGCGATCTCTTCCGGATAGAAGAACTCGACCACGTTCAAGGTTTTCTGCGGGCCTTTGGGATACAGCGTGGAGACCACCAGCACGTGCGGATACCACTCGACCATGATGTTCGGGTAGTAGGTCAGCCAGATGGCGCCGTGCTTGGGCACGGGGTCGTCGAACCGGCCGCTGCGAAACGCCAGCACGGCGTCATGCCATTTGCGGTACAGCTCGGAGCCGGCCTTGGCCAGCGCGTTGTTCGGGCCCACCGTCTGCACCGAATGGTGCTTGCCGAACTCCCAGCGCAGGTCGTCGCAGGTGACGAACTGGCTGAGTCCGGGGTGGAACGGCCCGACGTGATAGTCCTCGAGGTAGACCTCGATGAAGGTCTTCCAGTTGTAGTCGCACTCGTGCATGTGCACGCGGTCGAGCACGTAGCCCGAGAAGTCGAGGTCGGCGCGCGGGCCCAGGGCCGAGAGTTCGGCGGCGATGTCGCGGCCGTTGTCCTCGAAGACCATGCCGTTCCAGTGCCGGGTCTTGTAGGTGTTGAGGTGCAGGCAGGGGTCGTTCTGGAAGTGCGGCGCGCCCATCAGGCGCCCGTGCAGATCGTAGGTCCAGCGGTGCAGCGGGCAGACGATGTTCGGGCCGGTGCGGCCGCGCCCGCGCAGCATCACCGACTGGCGGTGCCGGCAGACGTTGCTGATCAGCTCGATCCCTTGCGGCGTGCGAACGAGCGCGCGGCCTTCGCCCTCCTGCGGCAGCGCGTAGTGGTCGCCGATCTCGGGAATGGCCAACTCGTGCCCCAGGTAGCGGGGCCCATGCTGGAAGATGAGTTCCATCTCGCGGCGAAACAGGTCGTCGTCGAAGTAGGCTGAAACTGGAAGTTGCGAGCGTTGCTGCTCAAGCTGCTTGTGAAGAGCGAGGCTCAGGTCAGACATGATCCCGAGGGTCTCCTGTAACCGATGTGAACGTGCCACCCGTCGATCGAGCCGGGGTGGGATGTTTTCGCTGCGCACGGCGCGGACAAGGGGAACCCCTGTCAGTCAGCGAAGGCGGGATTGTACCCAGCGTGCTTGTCCTGGGGTGTGGTCGGAGATGCACAACTTTGGGGCCCGGCGGCCCTGGGCATGTCCCGGATGTGCAGCCTGACTACAATCTTTGCTTTGTTTCGCACGATGGCCAAAACCCCCGCAACTCCCGCCGCCGGCTCGCAACCCGCCACTTACGAAGAGGCGCTGGGCGAGCTTGAAGCGCTGGTGTCCGCCATGGAGGGGGGCAAGCTGCCGCTGGATGGCTTGCTGCAGAGTTACAAGCGCGGCGCAAATCTTCTGGCCTACTGCAGGGAACGCCTGGAAGCGGTGGAAACGCAAGTCAAGGTGCTCGAAGACGGGCGCTTGAAACCTTGGAAAAGCGAATGAGCGTTGTCGATTTCGACGCATGGGCGCGTGCGCAGTTGGATCAGGTCGAATCGGCCTTGTCGAGC
>CAZBOF010000015.1:0-38097 GCA_964493285.1 uncultured Rhizobacter sp.
AGCTCGGCGCCGAGCTTGGCCTGCTGGAGCTGCTCGTCGGTGCGGCGGTGCGAATCGATCTCGCGGCGCAACGCCAGCGTCTGCTCCTGCGCCGCCTGCGTCTGGCGGTTCGACTCTTCCTGCGCCACCTGCCGGCTCTTCTGCGCGAGCACGAGCCACCACACGACCACGCCGCTGACCAGCAGCAGGCCGGCGAATGCCTTCAACAGGTTGATGCGCAATGCGGCTTCGAACTGTGCCGCCTGCTCGCCGAGCACGCGCAGCTCCTGCTGGTGCATGAGAAGCAGCAGCCCGGCCAGGGCCGACACCACGAACGTCATCAGCAGCAGATAGCTGCACAGGCCCGACTCGACATACGGCCAGGCGCGCTGCGGCAGCACGCGCCGCAGCAGCCGCGACCACTGCGACGACAGGCGCGCCTCGGGCTTGCACAGATCGTCGCAGCGCGCATCCAGCGAACAGCACAGCGAACAGATGTGGCCCAGGTACGCAGGGCAATGCGCCAGGTCGTCCGACTCGTAATCACGCTCGCAGATCACGCAGGTGCCCTTGTGCACGTTCAGACGCGAATCGCGTGCGATGTAGTAGCGCCCCCGCGTGGCCCAGGCCATCAACGGCGACACCACCAAGGCGGTCGCCGCCGCGATGAGCGCCGAGAACGCCTCCGCCATCGGCCCGAACGCGCCGGTGTACGCCAGCATCGACAACAGCGAGGCCGCCCCCATGGCCACCACGCCGACCGGGTTCACGTCGTAGAGGTGCGCCCGCTTGAACTCGATGCCCGCGGGCGACAGGCCCAGCGGCTTGTTGATGACCAGATCGGCCACCACGGCCATGATCCAGGAGATCGCGATGTTGGAGTACAGGCCGAGCACCTTGCCGATCGCCTGGAAGACGTTCAGCTCCATCAGCATCAGCGCGATCAGCGTGTTGAACACGACCCAGACCACGCGGCCCGGATGGCTGTGCGTCACCCGCGCGAAAAAATTCGACCACGCCAGCGAGCCGGCATAGGCATTGGTGACGTTGATCTTCAGCTGCGACACCACGACCAGCAGCGCCGTGGCCGCGATCGCCCAGGCCGGATTCGAGAACACGTGGTCATAGGCCGCGAGGTACATCTGGTTCGGATCCACCGCGCGCTCGACCGGCACCGACAGGCTGATCGCCAGATACGCCAGCAACGCCCCGCCCAGCATCTTGACGACGCCGAGCACCACCCATCCCGGCCCGCCCACCATCACGCCCGCCCACCAGCGGCGCGTGTTCGCGGGCGTCTTCTCGGGCATGAAGCGCAGGTAGTCCACCTGCTCGCCCATCTGCGTGATGAGGGCGATCCCCACGGTCATGGCCGCGCCGAACAGCATGAGATTGAAGCCGGGCCCTGCCGAATGGGCACCGCCATACGCCATCAGCTCGCCCACGATGCCGGGGTTCTTGTAGAACACGAAGATGTACGGCACCACCAGCAGCACCAGCCACAGCGGCTGCGTCCACACCTGCAGGCGGCTGATCGCAGTGACACCGTGGGTCACCAGCGGGATCACCACCAGCGCACAGATCAGGTAGCCCCAGGCCGGCGGGATGTTGAAGGCGAGGTCCAGCGCGTAGGCCATGATGGCGGCTTCCAGCGCGAAGAAGATGAACGTGAAGCTCGCGTAGATCAGCGAGGTGATGGTCGAGCCGATATAGCCGAACCCCGCGCCTCGCGTCAGCAGGTCCATGTCCAGACCATGGCGCGCGGCATAGGTGCTGATCGGCCAGCCGGCCAGGAAGATGATCAGGCCGGTGACCACGATCGCCCAGAAGGCGTTCAAAAAGCCGTACTGCACCAGCAAGGTGGCGCCCACCGCTTCGAGCACGAGGAACGATGCCGCGCCGAACGCCGTGTTCGCCACCCGCATCTCCGACCACTTGCGAAAGCTGCGCGGCGTGAAGCGCAGCGCGTAGTCCTCCATCGTTTCGCTGGCCACCCACTTGTTGTAGTCGCGGCGGACTTTCACGACGCGCTGAACCGCGCCGTCAACAGGCGCAAGGTCGGACTTCTGCCAAACGGCGGGCCCGACCCTCGTGGCAGAAGAAGCGGAAGGCGTCTCGAGATTCATCGCCCGGCATGCGCAAGGCCCGTGCCACAGGGCGCCGGCGCGGCACGAGGGATGAAGCGCGCGCGAAGCCTCGCACTGCTCGGTGAGTCGGCTCTGGACGAACCGATCTGGTGAATCGCACCAAGTGTGCGCATCCAAAACGGTGCCACGCCGGCACGCCGCGGCCTTGGGGCTTGTTCGCGCATGGCGCGAGCGGTCGCCGATCCGGCGTTCTGTGTGGCACCACTCACAGGAGCCAGCCGAGCCGGTCGCCCGGACAAGCCTGCCAGCCCTTTCAAGCCGGATTGACGGCCCGACCTGGTTGGTCCGCATTATGCTTAGTACAAACACTGTCGACAACTTAAAGAGTTTGCACCCACAATTCCTAACCAGTATGCCCACATAGTGTGCCGGCAGCTACCCAAGAACACCTTTTCAGTGCAAAGGAACACCAATGGCCAAACTTCGCCACATCGCCATGTCCGTCGCCGACCCTGACGCAACGGCGGCCTTCTACTGCAACGCCTTCGACATGGAGATCGTCGGCCACACCGACTCCCCGCTGGCCAGCGGCGTCTACCTGTCCGACGGCACGGTCAGCCTGGCCCTGCTCAAGTACAAGGCCGACGAATGGGCCGGGATGGACAAGGACGCGCAATGCATCAATCACATCGGGTTCTGGGTCAATGACCTGCAGGAGCAATCCGCCCGCATCAAGGGCGAAGGCGGCGTCTTCTTCCGCGAACTGCCCCTGGAGAAGGAGTCGCTCTACTACGAGATGAAGTTCCGCGATCCCAACGGCGTCATCTTTGACATTTCGCACAACGGCTGGGTTGGCGCGAAGAAGTAAGCACGAGGAGAAGCATCTTGGAACGCAAGCATTTCTACGGCATCGTCCCCGCGATGGCCACGCCTTTCACGGCCTCCGGGGCACTCGACGAGACGCGGGTGCGCGAACTGATCGCGTGGTACATGGCAAGCGGCGTGCACGGCATTTCGGTCGCCGGCAGCCAGGGCGAGTTCTTCTCGCTGGAAGAGTCGGAGCACATCCGCCTGATCGAACTCGCGGTTGAATGCACCAACGGCAAGATTCCTGTCTACGCCGGCACCGGCGCGGTGACCACCGCCGCCACGATCCGCATCACGCAGGCGGCCGAACGCATCGGCGCCGACCTGGGGCTGATCATCACGCCCTATTTCATCCAGCCCAATCAGCGGGAACTGGTGGCGCACTACACCGCGGTGGCCGCTGCCACCGAGCTGCCCCTGATGCTCTACAACAACCCGCCACGCACCTTGGTGAACGTGCTGCCCACGACCCTCGTGCAGTGCATGAAGCTGGCGGACAACATCGTCGGCATCAAGGACTCCAGCGGCGATGTCACCCAGGCGATCGAATACAAGCTGCTGACCGACGGCCGCGCCCTGCTCTTCTCGGGCCGCGACACGATCACGCTGGCACTGCTCGTGCATGGCGCAGACGGCACGATTTCTCCAGCCGCCAACGTCTTCCCGAAGGAAGTCGTGCGGATGTACGACGCTTTCAAGAGCGGCAACCTGCAGGAAGCCACCCGCCTGTCCGACGTGTTCGCACCGCTGCGTGCCGCCTGGGCGTGGGCCTCCTTTCCCGTGGTCATCAAGGAGGCCATGGCTCTCGCCGGGCAAAGCGCAGGCCCCACGCGCGCACCGATTCAGGGACTCAGCGACGAGAAAAAAGCTGAACTACAGAAAGTGATTCGAGACATCCAGAGCGCCACCCGATAAGGGCAACCAACCGAGGAACTCCACATGAAAGCCACTATGCAACGTAGAAGCAGCCTTGTACTCATGACGCGCACTGCACTGGCACTGAGCATCGGCCTCAGTTCCTTCTTCATCCCGCAGGAAGCCCATGCGCAAGGCCAGCCCACGCCCGTCAGGCTCCGTCTGGATTGGACGGCCCTCGGATACCACGCACCGTTCTTCTACGGGCTGCAGAAAGGCATCTACGAAAAGGCCGGCCTGAAACTGGAGATCGACGACGGCAAGGGATCGGCCTCGGTGGCACAGCTTGCCGCGTCGGGCGCCGACGAGTTCGGGTTCGCAGACGCCACAACGGTCGCGCAGCTGGTCTCCAAAGGCCTTCCCGCCAAGGTCGTCATGGGCATCCAGCGCGGCACCACGCTGTCGCTGTTCTACGCCGGCGGAAGAGGCATCAAAACCCCGGCCGACATGAAGGGCCGCAAGATCTCCGTGTGTCCAGGCGACGCCATCTCGGTCTACATCCCCGCGTACTTCCGATCGCTCGGGCTTGAAGCCACGGCCGTCGAACAACTCTCGGTGGATTGCACGCTGAAGTACACCGTGATCGCGCAAGGCCGCGCCGACGGCGTGATGACCTATGCAACGGCCGGCAAGCCCTTGCTCAAGAAGGTCGGCATCGACAACTCCGAAAGCTTTCGCGCGGGCGCCGAGTTCCATTTGCCCGCTCACGGGATCGTGGTGTCCAACAAGCTGCTGAGAGAGCGTCCCGACGTCGTGCGCAGGTTCGTCAACGCGACCACGGAAGCTTTCGCGGCCGCCCTCATGGACCGAGACGGCGCAGTCAACGCACTCATTGCCTACCGGCCCCTGCTCCGAGGCGATGCCGAGGTGATCAAGGAAACCCTGGACATTTCGACGCAGTTCCTCGAAGGCCCCTCCACGGCGGGCAAGCCTTTCGGCTACCAGGCGCCCGAAGACTGGGGCAAAGCCATCAATCTCCTGCAGACCTACGCCGGGATGAGCAAAACCATCGAACCGTCGCAGATCTTCACCAACGAGTTCATCGCGGGCAAGTGAATGGCACGCCTCACCGACATGCTCACACCCCGCGGACTGTCTTCTACAGGAGTACCGAAAGTGGATGCAGCCACCTCCCACATCAAGGTGGAAGGCGTCACGATGCAGTTCGACACCGGATCCGCACGCATGACGGCGCTCGACGATGTCAGCCTCGACATCAAGAGCGGCGAGTTCGTATCGTTCCTCGGGCCAAGCGGCTGCGGCAAGAGCACGCTGTTCATGATCATTGCAGGCCTGCTGCGTCCCACCCAGGGACGGGTGAGCATTTCGGGCCGGCAGGTGACCCAGCCCGTGACCGACATCGGTATCGCCTTCCAGCAAGATCTCTTGGTGGACTGGCGAACCGTTTTGGGCAACGTGATGCTGCAAGCCGATGTGCGAAAGCTGGATCGCACGAAATCGCTGGCGAGAGCGCGCGAGCTGCTCAAGCTCGTCGGGCTCGAAGGCTTCGAGGACAAGCGTCCCTGGCAGCTTTCGGGCGGGATGCGGCAGCGCGCGGCGATCTGCCGCGCGCTGCTGCACGAGTCCCAGATCCTGATGATGGACGAGCCGTTCGGTGCACTCGATGCGATGACGCGGGACCAGATGAACCTCGACCTGCAGGACATCTGGGCCAAGAGCAATCGCACCGCCGTGTTGGTGACGCACAGCATCGCCGAGGCGGTGTTCTTGTCTGATCGCGTGATCCTGATGTCCCCGCGGCCCGGCCGGGTTGCGCTGGACCTGCGCATCGACCTCCCCCGACCGCGAGGCATCGAAGTGAAGGAAACACCGAAGTTCATCGAGTACCAGCGGCAACTGCGCAGCCTGATCGGTGACCACTGAAGGAGCATCGCCCATGAACAGCACCATCAAGCGCCTCGAAGCGCCGCTGATCTTCACCACCAGCCTGATCCTGCTCCTGATCTTGTGGGAGATGGCGAGCAAAGCCGGCCTGCTTCCAGCGTACGCGGTACCCGCGCCATCCGTCGTGGGTGCCAAGATGATCGAAACCCTCGATCTGGTCATCCCTCATGCGGTCACCACCTCGCTGGAGATCGTGGTCGGCTTCGCACTGGCCACGGTGGGCGCGATCCTCCTCGCGGTTCTGGTGGTTTTCTACCGGCCGATCGAGCGGGTGGCGTACCCGTGGCTCGTGGTCCTGCAGGTCATCCCGAAGGTGGCGCTGGGCCCCTTGCTGATCCTGTGGCTGGGGTTCGGGTTCTTCCCGAAAGTCCTGATGTCGTTCCTGCTGGCGTTCTTCCCGATCATGATCGCGACCATCATCGGACTGCGCTCGCTGGAGAACAACTCGATCAACCTGATGCGCTCGATGGGCGCCGGCAAGGCGTCCATCTTCTGGTACATGCAGCTCCCCACGGCACTGCCGCAACTGTTTGGGTCTCTCAAGGTCGCAATGACGCTGGCCGTGGTGGGCGCCCTGGTCGGTGAATTCGTCGGCGGCAATCAAGGCCTGGGATATGTGCTGGTCGCGGCCAACGGATCGCTGGACACACCGCTGCTGTTCGTCTCGCTGGTGTGGATCTCGGCCCTGGCGCTCGCGTTCTACGGACTGGTGGCCTGGATGGAGAAGCTGTGCGTCTCCTGGCATGTCTCTTTCCGCAGCACCGTCGGGCATTTCTAGCGCGAAGCACGCACCGCCATGCCCGTCCATCTCCTCCCCACGCTTGAAAAGGAATGCGGCACCGTTGCGCGCGACATTCCAATGTCCTATGCGGTGTTCGGCGCCTTGAACGCCGATCGCTCCAACGCCATCCTGTTCCCAACGCCCTTCGGCGCGCAGTCCAGCGAGATCGGCTGGATCTGCGGCGCGGACGGCCTGTTCGATTCGCAGCGCTGGTGCGTGATCGTCGTCGACACCTTCGGCAACGGCCTGTCCGCCTCGCCGTTCACCGCATCGGCGCCGCAGGACACGGCTTGGCAGGGCTACTCGCTCGCGGACAATGTGAACGCCCAACGCGCGTTGCTGCTGGATGTGCTGGAGGTCGACCAGCTCGCCCTCGTGGCCGGCTGGTCGATCGGTGGCCAGCAAGCGTACCAGTGGGCGAGCCGGTATCCGGCGTGCGTTGCACGGCTGGCCGTGATCTGCGGCTCGGCACGCACCGCGCCCCACAACCGCGTGTTCCTCGATGCGGTGAAATACGCTCTCCTGCCCGGGCTGGAAGGCGGCCTGCAGGAAGAAGAACGCGCGCTGCGTTTGGTGGGACGCATCTACGCAGGCTGGGCCTTGTCGCAGGAGTTCTACCGGGTCGAGGAATGGCGGCGCGCCGGCTATGCCGACCTGGAGGACTTCATCGTCCGCTACTGGGAAGGCAACTTCGTCAAGCGCCGCGCCAGGAATCTGCTGGCCCAGGTGCAGATGTGGCAGGAGGCGGACATCAGCCGGGCTGCACATCGAGGCGATCTGCAGGCCGCACTGGGTGCCATCACGGCCGACTGCCTCGTCATGCCGTGCGAGCAAGACTTGTACTTCCGGGTCGAAGACAGCCGCGCCGAAGTGGCATGGCTCGAGCGCGCCGAACTGAAGGTGCTGTCGTCGCGGTGGGGCCACCGCGGCGGGTTCCCGGCGCAAGCCGCCGAGGAACGGTTCGTCATTCGATCAGCGCTGCAGCAGCTCCTGGCACGGCCGAGCGGGCCGGACTCTTGAGGTTGCTGGATATCCCATCGAGCACATTGATCGACGTCAACACGGCATGATTTCTCATCGCTTTGGTCGCCGCGGCCGCATCCTGCTTCAGCAAGGCATCCACGAGTTCACGGTGTTCCTGGATCGCATCGTCGATGCGGCTTTGCTGAAAGAACATGCCCGTTCTGAGCGGGGCCAAGCGTTGCCGCAGCTCGTTGGCAACGGCTTCCAGCGTCGAGTTGTGGGAGCCGGCATAGATGGCCTGGTGAAACTCGTCATTCGCCTTGGCGTACTGCTCGTAGTTGCCGGCGCTCGCCACCTTGATGCACTGGTCGTGAAGCCTCTGTATCCGAACGCGCTCCATGTAGCTGGAACGCATCGCACACAGCCCGGCGCAAATCGCTTCGATCTCAGTCAGGCCCTCGTACAGGTCCTTGATCGCTTCGGGATCGATGCTGGCCACCGAAAACCCCCTGCGCGGCTGGTACTCCACGAGCCGGGTGCGGGCCAGGTCGCGCAGCGCGTCGCGAACCGGGCTGCGCGACACAGAGAACCGCTCGGCCAGCGACACCTCATCGAGGCGACTGCCTGCCGGTATCCGCCCGGCCACGATGTCATCGGCCAACTCTTTGCCGATCGCCTCTGAAAGGGTCAATGCCATGCGTATCTATCGAGTGCACAAAACCAGATGACTATACATGATAGGCATTAAGTTCGTTTTATAAGCAGTTATTGTATTCAAAAGTTAATTTCTGCATACATTAATGTTGGGCAATGAAAGGAATGGGCCATGACGATGCGACTTGGAATTCTCAACGCCTGGTACCCGCTGGCTTGGTCCGGCGATCTGCGGCACGCCCCCATCCGGCGGCGGGTTCTGGGCCAAGACCTCGTGGTGTTCCGCGGTGAGGACGGCGGCGTTGGCGCCTTGCGCGATCTGTGTCCGCACCGCATGGCGCCCTTGTCCCTGGGCAGAACACACGGCCAGGCCGTGGAGTGCGCGTATCACGGCCTGCGATTCGCTTACGACGGGCGCTGCGTGCATGCGCCGGGCCAAGACCGCATCAGCCAGGATCTGCGCGTGGACAGCTTCCCCCTGGTCGAGCGCCACGGCTTGCTCTGGGTGTGGCTCGGAGACAAGCGCCGGTCCGCAGACCAATCCACCATCGTGGACATTGCGCAAGGCGGGCAGGCCGGTTGGGAGACGCTCCAGGGCGATGCCCTGCTCTACAACTGCCACTACCTGAACCTCGTCGAGAACCTGTGCGATCCCAGCCACGTCAGCTACCTGCACCCGACCACGCTCGGCGACCAGTACGGGCAAGGCGCAACCGTGAACACCGAAGGGGCCGATCGATCGGTCACCGTCTCGCGCTGGATCTACGGCGTGCCCCCGGTTGCGTCGCTGCGCCCGTTCATCGACGTCGACGTGGTCGACCGCTGGCAGTACTACGACTTCTCTGCGCCGAGCACGACGGTGGTGGACTTTGGCACGTCCAAAGCGGGCACCATCGGCCCGCAGGGCGACCGCAACGAGGGAACGCGCGTTCTCATCGCCCACTGCATCACCCCAGTCGACGACCACCACTGCATCGACCATTGGTTCAGCGTGCGCAACTTCGGAATCGGCGATGCTTCGGTGGGGGAAGCGCTTCACGCAGGCTTTCGCGTGGCCTACGAAGAAGACCGGGCGATGCTCGAAGCGATCGACCTCGAGGAACAAAAGCACCCGGCGTTCAAGCGCGTGCTGATCAAGAGCGATGCCGCACCGGTGCGCATGCACAGGATCATCAACACGATGATCTCGCTGGAAGGGCAACCCTCATGATGTGCCGCGCCATCTCACACCTGCGGGAGGCACACGCATGATGCATCCTGTGCGCGGACGCCGCGGCATCGCGGTCGCGCCGCATGCGCTCGCCTCGGAAAGCGCCATCGCCGTGCTGCGCGAAGGCGGCAATGCCGTGGAGGCGATGATCTCGGCCGCGGCGCTCATCGCGGTGGCGTATCCCCACATGAACGGGCTGGGCGGCGACAGCTTCTGGCTGGTGTCCACGCCGGATGACGGGATGCACGGCATCGAGGGCTGCGGCGGCGCAGCCGAAGGCGTGGCGCTTGCAGACTACGCAGGCTTGGCCGCCATCCCGTACCGCGGCCCTCGCGCCGCCATCACGATGGCCGGCACGGTCAGCGCCTGGGACGCCGCATTCCATTTCTCGCGCGAGCGCCTGGGCGGGCGCCTGCCGCTGCAGCGGCTCCTGGCCGATGCCATCGATGCCGCCTGCCACGGCGTGGCCGTCACCGCCAGCCAGGCCAGGGGCACCCACGCCAAGCGCGAGGAGCTGTCGAAGGTCGCCGGGTTCTCCGACACCTTCCTCGTTGACGGCGAGGCCCCCATCGCCGGTTCCTTGTTCCGACAGCCGCGCATCGCCGCCACGCTGTCGCAGCTCGCCCACGCCGGGCTGCAAGACTTCTATCGCGGTGATCTGGCGCGCAGCATGGCGGCAGACCTGGGCCGGCTTGGCTCTCCGCTGGGCGCCCGTGATTTCCCGGCCCATCACGCCGCGCACAGCACGCCGCTGCGGCTGGCCCACGCCACCGGCGACGTGTTCAACATGCCGCCGCCCACACAAGGCCTCGTATCGTTGCTGATCCTGGGCATCATGGACCGCCTGCCCCGCGCCCACTGGGACCCGCTCGGCGCCGACTTCATTCATGCCACGGTCGAGGCGACGAAGCTGGCATTCGCCGAGCGCGATGCGCACCTCGCGGACCCGCGCGTGATGCGCATCCGCGCGCAGGACCTGCTCACGAATGCGCACCTGGATGCGCTGGCCGCAAAGGTAAATCCCGCGCTCGCGGCAGGTGGGCACGCTGGCGACGGGCCGGCCGACACCGTCTGGCTCGGCATCATCGATGGCCAGGGCCGCGCCGTGTCGATGATCCAGAGCATCTACCACGAGTTCGGCTCGGGCCTCGTGCTGCCTGAAACCGGCATCCACTGGCAGAACCGGGGTGCGTCGTTCTCCCTGGACGCGTCGCACGTCAATCACCTCGCACCGGGCAAGAAGCCGTTCCACACGCTCAACCCGGCCATCGCCCGGCGCAAGGACGGCACGCTCATGGTGTACGGCAGCATGGGCGGCGACGGCCAGCCGCAAAACCAGGCCATCGTCTTCCATCGGCAGGCCACGTTCGGGCTGGATGCCCAGGCATCGGTGACACTGCCGCGCTGGCTGTTCGGCCGCACATGGGGCGACCCTTCCGAAACGCTGAAGCTGGAGTCGCGCTTTCCCGAGGCGACGATCGATCAGCTCGTCCAGCGCGGCCACACGGTGGAAATGCTCGATGCGTTCGACGAAACCTGCGGGCATGCGGGCTGTGTCGCGCGCAGCGCCGGCGGCGCGCTCGAAGGCGGGTTCGACCCTCGCTCCGATGGTGCGGCTGTCGCGTTCTGAACGCCGGCACGATGCAGGCAAGCCCGAACGCCCTCTCAACGCATGACCCATCGCCCTTTCAGAATCATTCTCCATCGCTCCGGCCGTACGCTGGAAGTCTCGCCCGAGCACTCCGCACTGGAAGCCTTGGCGGCCGCAGGCATCGCGCTTCCCAACGGATGCCGGCGCGGCGTCTGCGGTGCCTGCCTCACCGGCGTGGTGTCCGGAACCCCGGAGCACCGCGACTGCTTCCTCTACCCCAGGGATTGGGCGCTGAACGACAAATTCCTGCCGTGTGTTTCGCGCGCCAAGAGCGACACGCTGGTGCTGGATCTTTGAACCACCCGCGCAACCTCGTCAGGCGGCGAAGATCAAACGGCCTTCCACCGCCGGCACGCCACGCTCGACCCCGAGGGCCCGGAAATGACCGTCACCCCGTGCCTGCGTCTTCAATCGATCACCGGGATAGACCGGGGACAGCATGCGAACGCGGAAGCCTGCCACGCTTGCGGCATGGCCGTCCAAGAGTAGGCAGGTCACCGCCCAAAGGGCCTGGCCGATCGTGCACATGCCGTGCAGGATCGGCCGCTCGAAACCGGCCGCCTTCGCCACTTCGGCATCGCTGTGCAGGCGGTTGCCGTCGCCATTGAGCCGATAGAACAAGGCTTGGTCGGGCCGGGTGGGTGTTTCCATCGCCGGCGCTGCGTCCTGCGGCCATTCCGGCAGGGCATCTGCGGGCGAGGCGCCCCAGCTGCCATGCCCGCCGAACCCCCGCAGATAGTGAATCTGGCGGCAACATGCCAAGCGCCGGCCACTGGCTTGCAAGCGGATGTCCCGCTCGGACAACAGCAAGCTGCCCCGCTCTTCGCCCTTGTCCACCAAGCCGGTGATGCGGGTTTCGCCGATCACCTGCGCTTCCACGGGCAAGGGCGCAAACAGTTCGACCGCCTGCTCGATGTGCAAGACCTTCGAGGCTTCGAGGCCACACGCCATGCCAAGCGTGGGGGAGCCGAGCCAGAACCCCGGGTAACCCATCACCAGCGCCATGCTCGGCAATGCAGCGAGATCGTCTGCCCACGGATCGACGTACTTCATCGCCCGGGCATCGAGGGGGTCGGCGCCCGCCCCCACGGTCAAGGCATACAACGCAGTGTCGCGGCGCGTGTAGGTTTGCTGCGCAGGCGGGATCCGCCAATCCAGCAGCCGCCGGGCAGGCTCCCCCAGCTCAGCCATCGTGGCGCTCCAGGACCGTGACGACACAGGCCGCCTCCTCCAGGCCGTAGAAGCCGCCACCGTTCTCCGCGAGCCCCAGCCGCGCGCCTTGCACTTGCGCGGGCCCCGCTTCGCCGCGCAATTGCAGCACGAGGTCGCGGATCTGGATGGCGCCAGTCGCACCGATCGGATGCCCCTTGGAATGAAGCCCGCCCGAGACGTTGATCGGCAGGCGCCCACCCAGGCGCGTCGCGCCGGACTCGGCGAAGGCGCCGCCGGCACCGTACTCGCAAAAACCCACGTTCTCGGCGTGAAGGATCTCGGCGATCGCCGATGCGTCGTGCAGTTCCGCCACGTCGATGTCCTGCGGCGAGACACCGGCCCGTTCATAGGCCCGCAGTGCCGCGACGCGTGTCAGGTGCTTGTCCACTTCGTCGGGCTTGCGGTTCGAGCCGCTGCTCACGCCCATGCCCTTGATGCGCACGGCCCGCGGCTTCACCAGGCGCTTCAATGCCGGTGCGCTGGCCAGGACCAGGGCGCAGGCGCCGTCGCTCATGGGCGCGCACATGGCCCGCGTGATCGGCCAGACGATGAGCTTGTCGGCCAGCACTTCGTCAACCGTCATCGGATGGCGGTACTGCGCCATCGGGTTCCACTGCGAGTGCCAGTGGTTCTTCGCGGCCACCGCCGCGATCTGCCGCTGCGTGGTACCGAAGCGGTGCATGTGATAGCGCGCCTGTGCCGCATAGATGTCCATGAACACCGAGCGCTCCGGCGTGCCGGCTCCCACGCCATCGGGCACGGCCACACCCTCGCCCATGCGCAGCAGAGCCGCCAGGTGTTCGTCCGCCAGGTCACGGTCCCAGCTGCCTTTGAAGGCCTCGAACATCTCCTGGCGCTTCTCGGGGTAGTTCATCTTCTCGGCGCCCACCACCAGCGCGATGTCATGCATGCCCGCGCGCAGCGCCGCATAGGCCTGCATCACGCCCGAACTGGAACTGGCGCACGCATTGTCCGTGTTGAAGATCGGGATGCCCTCAAAGCCGAACGCGCGAAGCGCGGCCTGCCCCCGCACGCCATGCTGCCCTTCCAGCGCCCCCTGGCGGGTGTTGCAGAACCAGGCCGCTTCGATGGTTTCCCGGGAGACGCCCGCGTCGTCCAAGGCCGCAGACACCGCCTGCGCGGTCAGCTGCTTGACGCTCTTGTCCAGATGCTTGCCCAGGGGCGTCATGCCGACGCCCACGATGAAGACAGATTCCTGCTCCATGAATCTTCTCCTGTCAGTGGATTGGGTGGATGCGGCGCGAGGCAGGAGCCTCAGTACCGCCCGCCGGTCACGTGCAGCACGTCGCCGGTGATGTAGGACGCGCCATTCGATGCCAAGAAGCACACCGCTTGGGCGACGTCATCGGGTTCACCCAGGCGCGCGATGGGCGTGCCCTTCTCCGCAAGTTCCTTGATCTTCGGAAAGTGCGGCAGCGTGAGCACGGCATCGGTGCCGATGATCCCCGGCGCCACCGCATTGACCGTGACGTTGTACTTGCCGTACTCCAGGGCCATGGCTTTGGTGAAGCCGATGATGCCCGCCTTGGCGGCCGAGTAGTTCGCTTGGCCCGGGTTGCCCAGGTGCGCACGCGATGAGATGTTGATCACCCGCCCGCTGCGCTGCGCCACGAAGAACGGCACCGCTTCGCGCATGCACAGGAAGGCCCCTTTGAGCACGACATCGACCACGGCGTCCCAATCGCTCACCTGCATCTTGGTGATGCGCATGTCGCGGGTGAAGCCGGCGTTGTTGACGAGCACGTCCACGCGCTGCCATTTCTCGGCGACCGCCTTGAACATCGCCTGCACCGAGGCTTCGTCGGTCACGTCGAGCGCGCAGGCGATCGCCTCGGCGCCGGTGGCGCGGATCGCATCCGCCTGGCGCTGCGCCTCCTCCAGCAGGATGTCAGCCACCACCACCTTCGCGCCTTCTTTCGCCATCATGCCGGCGATGGCCGCGCCAAGCCCGCGCGCGCTGCCGGTGATCACGGCCACCTTGTCTTTCAATCCGTAGTCCATATGCTCCTCGCTGCACAGGCCGCGCCACGCGCGGCCATTCAAGCCGTCACGGCCGCGCCGTCCATTGCGGCGCGCGCCGCTGCGAAAACGCCAGCAGACCTTCCTGGGCGTCTTTCGTCGACGCGATCTCGCAGAACACATCCACCACCGCCCGCACCTGTTCACGAAAGTCCTGCTCGTGGGCCCTGTTGAAAGCCGCCCGTGCCATCGCCATGACCTGCGGCGATTTCGCCGCGAACACCTGCGCCATCCGGCTCGCTTGGGCCACCACGGTGCCTCGCGGCGCCACATCGCTGACCAGGCCCAGCCGCTGCACTTCTGCGGCATCGAAGGCGCGGCCACTGAACAACAGCTCGAACGCGCGGTGCTTGCCGATGACACGCGGCAAGTGCACGAAATGGATGCCAGGAATCAGGCCGACATCGATCTCGGGATAGCCGAAGGTTGCCTCCTCGTCGCAAAGAACCACGTCGCAGCCGATGGCCAGCGTCATCCCGGCGCCACGCGCCGCGCCGGCCACCGCGGCGATCGTGGGCTTGCCGAGGCCGCGCTGGACGTCGTGCAGGTCCACGTACAAGCGGGTGAGCAAGGCGTGAATCTCTGCACGCGGACGCCCGAGCAGGAGATTCAGGTCCAGCCCCGCGCAAAAGCGCCGTGGCGTGGCGCTGCTCAGCACGACAGCGCCCGCCTGCGGATCGGCGCCGGCCCGCTCCAGTGCGCCGATCACCGCGTTGATCGTGTCCAGGTCGAGTGCATTGACGGGCGGGCGCGACAGAACAATGTGCGCCACCTCGTCCTCGACAGAGTAAGCGACGGTGCTCATGCAGGGCTCACCGGGTTTGCGGGCACAAAGCCCCGGAAGCGATCAAGGCGTCGACCTGCGCATCGTCGCAGCCCCACGCGTGCAGCGACGGACGCAGCGTGGCATCCGCTTCGGCCGGCCCCGTCGGCGTGGCCGCCGGCGAGGCACTGAAACGCGGCGCAGGTGCGGGTTGGACCACGCCATCGATTTCGATGAAAGCGCCGCGGGCCCGGTTGTGGGCATGCTGCGGCGCCTGCGCCATCGTCAGCACCGGCGCCACGCAAGCGTCAGTGTCAAAGAACAGTGCCGCCCATTCGTCCCGGCTCTTGGTTCGCAGCTGGGTCTGGATCGCCTGGCGCAACTGCGGCCAGTCGCTGCGCTGGCTGCCATCGGGGCCATCGCCCAGTCCCAGGCGCTGCAGAAAGACCGCGCGAAACTTCGATTCCAATGGCGCCACCGCCAGGTACTCGCCGTCGCCGCAGGCGTACACGTCATAGAACGGCGCGCCCGAGTCGAGCAGATTGGTTCCGCGCTCCGGCCGGTGCAGGCCGGCGGCATGCAGGCCATAGAACGGCGTCATCAAGGTCGCGGCACCGTCGACCATCGCCGCATCGACCACCTGGCCGCGGCCCGTCGAGTTCACGGCGAACAAGGCCGCCATCACGCCATAGGCGAGGAAAGCCGCACCACCACCGAAGTCGCCCACGAGGTTCAGCGGCACGGTCGGCGGCTCACCGGCGCGACCGATGGCATGGAGCGCCCCCGTCAGAGCAATGTAGTTCGCATCATGGCCGGCCACCTGGGCCAGCGGCCCGTCCTGCCCCCAGCCGGTCATGCGCCCGTAGACGAGCCGCGGGTTGCGTGCCAGGCACACATCGGGGCCCAACCCCAGGCGCTCCATCGTGCCAGGCCGAAAGCCCTCCAGCAGCACGTCGGCCTTCTCCAGCAGCGAAAGCGCAAACGCCACGGCAGCCGGCCGCTTGAGATCCACCGTGATGCGGGGACGGCCCCGCAGCAGCAGGTCAAACTTCAACGGCTTGGCCACCCCCAGCTTCTCGCCGCTGGGACGCTCCAGCCGCAACACCGATGCACCCTGGTCCGCCAGCATCATCGCTGCCATCGGGGCCGGCCCGATCCCGGCGAACTCGACCACCTTCAACCCACTTAAAAGAGACATTCAGAACCCCTCACGGCCACAGGCGGCCCTGTTCACAAAATGGATGCACGCTTGCACGGCACGAGATGCGGCGAGCTGGTGGAGCCGACACGCACGGAACCATTGCGCGCCAGCCGCCTTCAGCCATCTTCATGGCCGCGTGCTTGCGCAACGACACCTTTCGCCATCAGGGCGTCGATCTCGCCGGCCGCCAAGCCTACTCCCAACAGCACCTCTTCGGTGTGCTGGCCGAGATGAGGCGGCACGCCCGTGGCAGGCAGGCGCTCGCCGTCGAACTTCACCGGCTGCGCCACCGCATGCAACGCGCCGAACGCCGTGCTGTCGTTGGTGCGGATCAGGCCGCTCGCCTGCGTCTGCGGGTGAGCCAGCAGATCACCGAAGCTGTTGATGCGCGAACAAGGAATGCCCGCCGCCAGCAAGGCCTCGACCCAAGCCTCGCTGGTACGCGTCTTCATCACCGGCGCGATGGTGTCGATGGTTTCCTGGCGATGGCGCACGCGATCCGCGTTCGTGCGAAAGCGCGGGTCGTCACACATGGAGACCAAGCCGGTGACCTCGCAGAAAGCACGCCAGAGCGATTCGCTGGCCACCCCCACCAGCACCGGCCGGTCCAGGGTGTCGAACGCCTGATAAGGACACAGCGATTCGTGCGCGCATCCAAACCGCTGCGGCTCGGTCTGACGCTCCCAGTACGCCTGCAGCAGATAGCCGAGGAAGCTCACGCCCGTGTCGAACAGCGACACCTCGATGCGGCACCCCTGGCCGGTTTTCTCGCGGTTCAGCAGCGCACTCAGGATGCCGGAAAACGCATGCATGCCCGTGCCCTGATCCACCGGCGAGAACGGCGCGCGCACGGGCCCGCTGTCGGGCTCGCCCATCATCGACGCCATGCCGGTGAAGGCCTGCAGGATCATGTCGTACCCCTTGGCCGCGGCCAGCGGGCCAGTGCGGCCAAATCCCGAGATGGAGCAGTAGACCAAGCGCGGATTCTCCGCACGCAGGCTCTCGTGGTCGATGCCGAGACGCTCGGCAACGCCCGGCCCGAAGCTCTCGACCACGATGTCGGCCTGCGCCGCAAGCCGCCGCGCCAGGGCCTTGCCTTCTGCGGATTTCAGATCGATCACCACACTCTTCTTGTTGCGGTTGGCAGACAAGAAGGTCGCGCCCATCTCGGCGCGAAACGGGGGCCAGCCGCGCGTGTCGTCACCGCCGTCCTTGGCCTCGATCTTGAGCACCTCGGCACCCAGGTCACCCAGGGCTTGCGTGCACATGGGGCCGGCCAGCACCTTGCTGAAATCCAGAACGCGGTAGCCGCGCAACGGCTGAAGAGACATCTTTACACCTGCGGCTTCACGCCAATTTGCCTGGCAATGTCCGTCCAACGGTTGCTTTCCGTCGTGAGGAAGCCAGCAAGTTCATTCGACGGCACGACCAGGGGTTCCGCGCCACGGGAGGTCAGCGTCGAGACATAAGCCGGGTCGTGCAGCACTTTGTAGATCGCCGCCTGGAGCCGGTCCAGGATGGGCTGGGGCGTGCGTGCAGGCGCGAAGAGCGCGAACCAGAACTTGAGATCGAAGGCGGGAAATCCGGCTTCGGCCATGGTCGGCACATCCGGCAGCAACTGCGAACGTTTCGGCGCGGTGATCGCCAGCCCGCGCACGCCGCCCGACTGCACATGGCCGACGCATGTGGTGATGTTGTCGAACACGCAGTCCACCTGGCCGCCGATCACATCGTTCAGCGCCAAGGCGCTGCCGCGATACGGCACTTCGGTGGCCTTGAAATCACCGAGCTTCTGCAAAAGCGATGCGTAGACGTGAGCCGACGTGCCCGCGCCGAAAGTCGCAATCGAGAGCGGATGGCCTGGCTTGCGGGCATGCTCGACCAGTTGCTTCATGTTCTGGACATCGAGCTTGCGCGGGTTCACGACCAGCACATTCGGCATCGTGGCCGTGGTGGCCACGCCCACGAGATCGCGTTGGGCCACGAAGCGCGAATTCGGAAACATCAGCGGATTGACGGCTTGCACACCCACCGTGTTGTGAACCAGCGTGTGGCCATCCGGCTCCGATTCGGCGACGCCCTGCGCCCCCAGATTGCCGGACACACCGGCCTTGTTCTCGATGATCACGGGCTGGCCCAGCTCATCGCCGAGCGGGCCCGTCATCAGGCGCACGATGAAATCGGTCGGCCCCCCGGAAGGGAATGGCACGACGATCTTGATCGGCTTCGTCGCCCGCCATGGGCTCTGAGCCTGGACGAATGGCGCCGCCAGCAAGCTGGAAGTCCCCAGAACGAAAGTGCGGCGTGAGGTCATCGGTTGTCTCCGTGATGCGTTGTGATCGACCCGCGCACTATCCGGGGACGAATGTCATAACTCAAATACAGAGTTAAGATGATAGGCATATATATTTCTTATGCCCTGCGGCCCGGCGCATGACCATCGACCTGCGCACCATGCGCTACTTCACCGCCATTGCAGAAACAGGATCCATCTCGCGGGCCGCCGCTCAGGTGCACGTGGCGCAACCTGCGCTCAGCGTCCATGTGAAGGCGATGGAAAGCGAACTCGGTGTCGAGCTGTTCGAGCGCACCGCCAAGGGTGTTGTCCTCACGGCAGCGGGGAGCCGCTTTCTCACGCATTGCCGCAGCATCCTCGAACAGGTCAAAGCCGCTTGCGACGATGTCCGCGGCTTCACCCCCGAACCCATCGGGCGCGTGAGCCTGGGGATGCCGCAATCCATCGGCCTCGGCCTGACATTGCCGCTGGTGCAAGAAGCGGCGCGGCGCTGGCCGCGGCTTCATCTGCAGATCATGGAAACATCGACCGGGCAGGTGCCCGGCCTGCTTGCGAGTCATCAGATCGACCTCGGCATCCTCTTCTTCAAAGAGAAGAACAGCGGGCTGACTTACACCGGCCTGGTGAACGAGGAACTCGTGCTCATCGGCCCGCCGGGCCAGTTCGCGGCCTTTCCCAAACGCCGCCTGGAGCGCGCCGAACAGCAAGACTTCTCACGCCTGGCCACGCTCCCGTTGTTCCTGCCGTCGCCACGCCAAAGTCTGCGCCAGTTGATCGAGTGGTACGCCACGAAGGCCGGGGTCAAGCTGAAGACGCAGGCCGATATCGATGCAGTTCCTCAACTGATCTCGCTCGTGAGCGAGTCCATGGGATGCAGCATCCTGTCCTATCCGGCAGTGATGCGAGAGCTTGAGCAGGGCAAGATCTCCGTGGCTCGACTGCGCCGCCCACAAGTCGCCCGGACGGTCTACCTCTGCCGCTCGCTGCACATTCCGCCCAACCACGCCGTGCAAGCCGTTGAAAAGCTGATCTCGGACATGATGGGCCAGCTCGTCGCAAAGAACAAATGGCCCGGGCAAGAGGTGCCGCGCTGACATCGGCAGGCCCCGCGTCACCCACGCGCAGCCGGCATCCCTGCCCACACGTGAAAAAGCCGGCCGCTCGGCGGCCGGCTTCCTGTCACGGGCGACAGCCTTGCAGCGCAATCAGTTGGCGGTGATGTTGTTGTCGCGGATCACCTTGCCCCAGCGGGCCGTCTCGGCCGTCACGTGTGCAGCCAGCTCGGCCTGCGTCGACGGTGCGGGCGACGCACCCATCTTCTGGATGGCTTCGATCGCCGAAGGCGAGTTCAGCACCTTCACCACGTCGGCGTTCAGCTTGGCGACCAGGGCCGGCGGGGTGGCGGCCGGCGCAAACATCGCCCACCACGACGTCACGTTGTAGTCAGGCACGCCGGCTTCCTGCATCGTCGGGACATTCGGCAGGTCGCGCGAGCGTGTCGGCGACGTCACGGCGAGCGCCTTGAGCCGGTCCGCGCGGATCAGCGTCATCGCAGACGGCATGTTGACGATCGCCATCGGGACCTGCCCGCCCATCACGTCCTGCAGCGCCGGCGTGTCGCCCTTGTAAGGCACATGGGTCAGGTCGATCTTGGCCTGGACCTTGAAGAACTCGGACGACAGGTGCGGAGACGTGCCGGCACCCGGGCTCGCGTAGAACGCGTTCTTCTTGTCCGCACGCGCCCAGGCCAGCAGCTCTTGCACGTTCTTCACCGGAATCGACGGATTCACCACCAGCACGTTCGGCACGGTGGCGATCTTCGAAATCGGTGCGAAATCCTTGACCGGATCAAAGCCGAGGTTCGCGTAGAGCGACGAGTTGATCGCATGCGTGTTGATCGAACTCATGTAGAGCGTGTAGCCATCGGGCACGGCTTGCGACGCCGCCGTCGCACCGAGGTTGCCGCCGGCACCCGGCTTGTTCTCCACCAGGACGGTCTGGCCCCAGAGCTTGCCGAGTTCGTTGGCCATCAACCGCGTGAAGAAGTCCGACGCACCGCCCGGTGGGAAGGAGACGATCAAGGTGACCGGCTTGGTGGGGTAACCCGCGGTCTGCGCCATCGCAGGGGCCGCGATGGCGGCACCCATGGCGACCAGCAGAGAAAGAACGGTTCTTCGACGTTTCAGGATGCTCATGTCATGTACCTTTTGGCAGGTGGGGTTGGAAATGCGTGGATGTGAAAACGATTGCGGGCCGCTAGTGCGTCGCCTTGTCCTGCGCGGCAGCGGCCCGCTGCTGAAGCGCCTTGCGATCGACCTTGTTGGTGGCGGCGAGCGGGAACGTGTCGAGAAAGTACACGCGCCGCGGATGCTGGTACGCCGGCGCATTCGCCAGCACGAACGCCTTGACCTGCTCTTCGGCGAGGCTCGCACCGGCACGCGGCACGACAAAGGCCACGGGCTTGTACCCTTTCAGCTCGTCGGGCACCGGCACCACGCAGGCCTGCATCACGTCGGGCATGCGCTCGATGACATGCTCGACTTCGCTCGGATAGATGTTCTCGCCGCCACAGACGAACATGTCGTCCACGCGACCGACGAAGTAGTAGCAGCCCGAGGCATCGCGCCGGAACACGTCGCGCGTCTTGTACCAGCCGTCGGGCGTGAGCACTTCGGCGGTTTTCTCGGGCATGTTGAGGTAGCCCAGCATGTTGCCGGGCGTCCAGGCCCACAGCTCGCCTTCGTCGACTTCCCTGCCTTCGGGCGAGACCAGCTTGACCTGCACATCGGGCAACGGCCAGCCCAGCCCGCCGTCGCCCGGCAGGGGTTTGCCTGGCAGGGGGCCGAACACGATCGGGCCGGTTTCGGTGGCCCCGTAGCCACCGGCCAGCGATGCCTTCGGAAACGCCTTCTGCACTGCGGCGTAGAGCTGGTCGGTGGCGGGCGCCGAGCCCATGCGGATGTAGCGCACCTTGGTGGTGTCGATCCGGGCCAGCGCTTCGGTTTCGCGCACGACCAGCGCCATCATCGTGGGCACCGAGGTCACCCAGGTCACTCCGAAGGCGCCGATGTTGTGAATGAACGCCTTGGCTTCGAATTGAGGCATCAGCACCATGCTGGCATCGGCCGCGAGTGCGAACTTGCACGACGTCAAGGCGTTCATGTGGAACAGGGGGGCAGCGATGATGAAGCGCTCGTCCGCATAGGAGCTGCGGAAATTGAAGCGCGCCTTCAGCGTCCAGATCTGCCCCGCATGCGAAAGCTGCACGCCTTTGGGCCGGCCGGTGGAGCCCGAGGTGTACAGGATCATGGCGCATTCGTCCGCCCGCGGCACCACCGTCTCGAAGGGCCCGTGATCCAGGAAAGCCGCCCAGGCATCGCCGGCCAACGAAAGAGCCGGCAGCGTATGCGGCAGGTGGCCCGCGCGCTCCGGGTCGACGAAGCAGGCCTTCGCGCCGCAGTCGTCGAGAATGAAGCGCACGACCTCGGGCGTGAGCTTGTAGTTGAGCGGCACCGCCACCATGCCGGCGCGCATGATCGCCAGGTAGGCCACGATGAACTCACCGCGGTTGGCGCTCAGGAGGCCGATATGGTCGCCCCGCTTCAGGCCGCGGCGCACCAATGCGCGCGCGCAGGCATCGGCTTGCGCTTCGAGCTGGCCCCGCGTGTAGGCCTGGGGTTCGGCGGGGTCGAGACAATCGATCAGCGCAACGCGGTCCAGTGCCGTGTCGGCTGACGCGAGTTTCCCGAGATTGGTCCAATGCTTCATCAAGTACTGCTGCGTGCAACTTTCGCGCCGGGCTGCTTCGCGGCATGCAAGCCGCCACCCGGTCTCTGATGTCAACTCCCTAACCCACACCGCGCTGCGTCAACCACCCTGGGGACCTGTCCATGACGCAACGGTGAAAATTCTGATCCCTGGTTCACTGAACATTTATCCGTTTCAAGAAGGCTTTTCAGAGTTATTCGCCACGGCGGCACGGCGTTCCCTCGAGCGCCGCACGCGGGTGCTGCTGCCTTCGAGACCCGCTCGCCGCACAGCCAGCACAGCGGTCACCCGCCGCATGCGCGAACAGGCTGCGCGCTGGATTGTTCAGCCGTCATGCCAGCCACGGCCCGATCAATGATTTCTTTCCCCTGAACCAACACGCGTTGCCGCCAAAAAGGGTCGCTAGGATAAAACGCGTTGCGAATGTCTGCCATCAACACTGAGCGAATATCCTCAGACGCTTCCTGGTGAGACCACAACCAGCTTGCTGCGATCGAAGCCCGCTGCATCTTGTCGCGCGGCAGCGTTCCGAACTCGACCACGACCGCGGTGGTGTCCACACCAGGCTGCATCGCAACGAACGCATCCACCAGCAAACCCTGGTAGTTGGCGACGGCTTTGTGCGTCACGCCTTCGCGATTGACCGCACGCTCGCCCCACCAACGCCGGGCACGCCCATGGGATGCAGACCCCTGCGGATGGAAACACAAAAAGACGTGCCCGTCAGCCGGGCCAATCCCGGTGTGGAAATCGATCAAGGCGGCTGAACGCACGCCGTGCAGGTGCGATTGCACCGCGCGCCGAAACGCATGGTTCGACCATTGCACCCGCTCGCCGCCATAGAAGATGCCGCCCGGGTGGGTGTACTGCCCGCCATTGAAGGCGTCGGAGAAGGCCTGTTCGCCGATCTCCTCGCGGTACCGGGCCAAGTCGGCAAAGAGCGTCTCCACACGCGCCTCCGACCACGCCTCGAAGCCGATGATGTCGTGCACACGGCCATAGCCGGCATTGCCGGGAGGTCCCTTCGAGAAATCGACGAAGTTGCGGTTGAGATCGACGTTCTCTTCGGTGAAACGCAGCGCATGCGCGAAGCCCCAGGGGTTGTGGGCATGGAAGAACAGCACGCCGACGCCGTCCGGCAACTCGCGATCCCACCGGTTCAACCAGTGCGTCTGGACTGCCGAGCCCGAATACCCTTCGATGCCGTGCGTGCCGCATCCCACGACCAGGACATGCCTTGCGTCCTTGGGGCCGATGCGCGCGACGTCGAGGAACAAGCCTTCGCCGGCAGGTCCCGTCTGGCTGTCATGCCGATCGCTCGAAACGACGGCGCCGGCATCCTCGGCCGCCGCCAGGAACTTCTCGCGGGCCTGCACGTAGGTGTCGGAAAACTCAATGGGTGAAGCAGCGTTCATGTGAGTGCACGTGTGCCCGAAGCACCGCCATCCAGGCCGGCGCGCCGGGCGAAGCCAAGGTCAACCCGTCACCGGCACATAGGTGCCGCGCCCGACCGCCACCAGCTTGCCGTCCGGCGAAGTGACGTCGATGTCAACCACCGCCGAAGTCTTGCCCATGCGCCGCACGACGGCCGTGGCATCGACATGCGGCCCGATCGCGGGGCGCAGGTAGTCGATCCGCAGGTTCATCGTCGGCACGCCGCCGCCGATCAGCATGCCCACCGCGAAGTCGCCCACCACATCGATCAGCGACGCCAGGGCGCCGCCATGGAATTGCTGCGTGCCAGCACGCCGCTCGATCTCGGGCGACAACGGCATGCGGATCGCGAGCCGCGAAGCCTCATGCTCCATCGACAGCACTTCCAGCTTCATGCGGCTCATGAACGGAGACCGCTCGAAGATCGCGTTCAGTGCCGCGAGGTCGAGTTGCTTGACTTCGCTCATGGCTTCACCAGCACTTTCCCGAACACCGTTCGCTCTTCCAGCTTGGTGAACGCCTGGTTGACCTGCGACAGGTCGAACACCTCGTCGACGACGGGCGCCAGCTTGCCTTCGCGCACCAGGTTGAGGACGCTGGCGAGATCGTCGCGCGCCCAGCCATTGGAGCCGAAGACCTGCAGCTCGTAGCTCCAGATGAATCGCAGGTCTTCCTTCGGGTCGTAGCCCGCCGTGGCGCCGCAGGTGAGCACGCGCCCGCCGCGGTGCAAGGTGCGAAGCGACTTGACCCAGGTGTCGCCACCGGTGAAGTTCACCACCACGTCCACGCCTTGCTCATAGGCGCGGCGATTCGGCTTGCCGAACTTCGTGAAGATGGCCTTCATGAAGTCTTCCTGCTTGTAGTCGATCAGGTGATCGGCGCCCAGCGCTTTCAGCTTCTCGAGCTTTTCCGGCGTCGACGCGGCTGCCACCACTTCGGCGCCAGCCAGCTTGGCCAGCTGCACGCAGCAGGTGCCCACGCCACCCGAGGCGCCCAGCACGAGCACGCGCTCGCCGGCGGCGATCTTGCCGATCGTGAACATCATGCGCCAGGCCGTGCCGTAGGCCACCGGCAAGGTGGCCGCGGTCTCGTAGCTCACGTCATCGGGCAATGCCACGAGGTGATGGTCGGGAATCGCCGCGTACTCCGCGAGCCCGCCATGGCGGGCTTCCCCGATCACGCCGCCGAAGGTCTTGCGGTCCGACGGGTCGACCATCACGCGGTCGCCCACCTTCCAGCCGCCTTCCACACCCGGCCCCACTTCCACGATCTCGCCGGCGAAGTCCAGGCCCATGATCATCGGCATCGGGACCACGATGCCCGGCATGCCGTTGCGCGTGAACACGTCGTGGTAATTGAGCGAGGCCGCGCCCACCTTGATCACCACTTCGCCCTCCTGCGCCACGGGGTCTGCAAACCCGGTTTCGTACTTGATGCTGCCGGGGCCGCCGTGCGCGTATATGACTGCTGCTCTCATTCAGGATTCCATTTCCAACTGACTGCTACACAAACTGAATCACACCGTGATCGCCTTGCTCGGCGCCGATCCACACGCAATCGGCTCTTCCATCCATCGTCTTGGCGGCGGTGAAGCGAAAACCTGCGCGCGTCAGCAACGCCTTCAGCGCGTCGAGCGATTGGACCCGGATGGCCACGGCTGCAAATGGATGCACGGGCCCTTGCGCCAAGACCGGCGAGAACGCACGCAGCCGATCGAGCGTGCACACCCACAGCTTGCCGCCTCCCGTGTCGAACTCCAGCCCCGCAGCGCACGGCGAAGGTTCGCCGAAAAGGGGACGGAACCGCTTCGCGGCGGCGTCGAGATCGTCAGACACGAGATAGGCCCCGGCAAGCGCCTGGGCGCCGTTCGGATGCGTCATCCAATGCGGCTGCCACATCATCTCGGGCGTGCGGTGCTCGATCACGATGTAGCGCGCCTCGGGATAGGTCGCCTCGTCGAGATAGATGTTGCGAAAGCGGACACGGCGCGTTTCCTTGCCCTCAGGCCCGAACAGCGCATCACGCTCCAGGTTCATCGGCGGGCGCGCCTTGACGCCGGCGGCCGTGAGATCCTCGTAGGCCTGCTCCGCGGATTCGCACCGCAGGGCCAGGACATGCATGCCCTCGTACTTCGCCACCATGTGCTTCACGTTGCTGGGCAGCGTCTCGTCGACCAGGCCGAGCAGCTCGAAGTAGCCGCCCTCCAGCATCACCAAGTGATTGCCCGAGCCCCATGGCACGACGGCACCCTTCAGGTCGGCCGACCCCGAATGCACGCTGCGCGGCGAGAGGTTGAAGCCCATGCGCTCATACACCTGCCGCGAGCGCTCGAGATCCCGGGTCGCAAGCCCGAGGTGGTCCAACCGGTACTTCATGGTGTCCTTTCAAACTCAGGCGACAGCGGCATCGAATTCGTTCATGCCGGCGTCCGCCCGATCGGCAGCATCCAGGGCCTGCGACATATCCCGCACCAGGTCGTCGGCACTTTCCAGGCCCGCATGCAAACGCAGCAGCGGCCCCTTGGGCAGCTCGGAAGACCAGCTGCGCACCGGCAGCGGGTCCGACAACAAGGCCAGGCTTTCGAAGCCCCCCCACGACAAGCCAATGCCAAACAGTTCCAGCCGACGGAACAGCACCGAGAGCTGCTCGCGCCGCATGGGCTTGAGCACCACGCCGAACAAGCCGCTGGCCCCTCGGAAGTCGCGCTTCCACAGCCTGTGTCCCGGGTCGTCGGGCAACGCAGGGTGCAGCACCTTTTGAACCGACGGATGGCCCCGCAGGGCATTGGCAATCGTCACGCCATTGTCCCAGTGCTGCGCCATTCGCACCGAAAGGGTCCGAAGTCCCCTCAGAGCCAGGTAAGCATCGTCGGGGCCGGCGGTCTCGCCGAAGTGGTGCGCGCTCGACTGCAGCAATGGCCACGCCCGCTCGTTCGCCACCGCCACCCCGAGCAAGGCGTCCGAATGGCCGACGATGTATTTCGTGGCGGCATGCACGGACACATCGACCCCGTGCTCGAACCCATGGAAGTACAGCGGCGTTGCCCAGGTGTTGTCCAACACCACGAAAGCGCCGACGCGGTGCGCCAGATCGGCGATCGCCGGCACGTCCTGCACCTCGAAGGTCAGCGAGCCGGGCGACTCGACATACACGACGCGGGTGGTGGCGCGGATCTTCGACGCCAGGTCCTTCAGGTCGGTGGGATGGAAGTATTCGACGGCAATGCCCATGCGGCGCAGCACGCGGTCGGCGAAGGTGCGCGTGGGCCCGTACACGCTGTCGCTGATCAGCAGGTGGTCGCCCGCGCTCAGGAAAGCCATCAGCGCATGGGTGCAGGCCGACAGCCCCGAAGGAAACAAGATCGCCCGATGCCCGCCTTCCAACTGCGCCATCGCGTCTTCCAGCGAGCGTGTCAGGGGCGACCCGAAGCGCCCATAGCTCGCCATCGGGTTGGCGGGCGTCTTGCGCGACTCCCACTCTTCCAGCGAGCCCGCCACGATGGTGGAACCCCGATAGACCGGCACATTGACCATGCCGCTGTGCTCGGACGGCGCACGGCCCAGGCGCGTGACCTGGGTGGCCTGGGCAAGAAGGGGGGAACCGGGATCGACGCGTTTCATGGGGCAGGCACAGCTGAGGAAGACAGAGGAACTTTATGGTGCCTTCGAGGAAAATAAATACCAATCTTTGCCTCATGAACTCTGTATCTGGCAATAATATTCTCTGAATATCGTATTTATAGAGAAATTAATCCATGGCAGAAACGCTTGACAAGTACGACCGCCACATCCTGGCGGTGCTGCAGGAAGACGCCACCGTCTCGATCGCGGAACTGGCGGAGCGCATCGGATTGACGCAGTCGCCTTGCTGGCGACGCGTGCAGCGGCTGCAAGAGCGCGGCGTGATCCGCAAGCAAGTGGCCTTGCTCGACCCCGGGCACCTGGACCTTGCCGTCACCGTCTTCATCCTCGTGCGCACCAGCCAGCACCGCATCGAGTGGTTCAAGTCCTTCCACGACCTCGTGTCATCGATGCCGGAAGTGGTGGAGTTCTATCGGGTGACTGGGAGCACCGACTATTTGCTGAAGGTGGTGGTGCCCAGCATCCAGGGCTATGACCGTGTGTACAAAACGCTGATCAACGGCGCCGAGCTGGCCGATGTCTCCTCCATGTTTGCCATGGAGCAGATCAAGTACACCACGGCGCTGCCGATTCCGGCCGCCTGACCCAATCCATGGCAGTGACCTTGGCGAATCGCTCCAGCGCCGCGCGCTCAAGCAAACGGCCGCGCGTGTTCCGGGATACAGGGTCGCTGCATCCGTCATCCCCGCGCGAGCGAGGACAGAAGCAGCCTACGCAACGAGACAGCATGCCCGCTCACATCGACCAGAGCGGGACCCCATCATGTCTCAACGTATGGATACTGCAGCGTCGAATACGCCCGGCTCTTACACCGGCGCCGTACCTTTGATCTGCGCATACAACTCCGGGTAGCTGGCAGCCAGCCGCTCCTCGCTGACCCGCCCGGTACGCGTCATGAACGCATGCACGAACTCGAGTGGGGTGTACTCGCGCATCCATCGGGCCATGTCTTCGTACCAAAGGTACGAGTTGCGCGAGGCGGAGATGAGTTTGGCTTTCTCGGGACCGCGGATCTCCCAGTATCGGCGCAGGCCGCGGGCGGCCGCGTCTGGGCCTGATGCGCTCTCCTGAGTCAGCACATCGGCAAGCGCCATGGCGTCGTCCATCGCGATGCGGGTGCCAGATCCGATCGAAAAGTGGGCGCTTGTTTCCGAATCGCCCAGGAGCACCTTGTTGTCGAACACCGCCGTCGCATTGCGGATGACCGGAAACTGCCGCCACGTGGAGTTGTTCGAGATCAATGGCTCGCCGCCGAGTTCCGGCGCGAAAACCGTTTCGAAGAGACGCCGCCGGGCGTCAGCGTCGAGGGCGTCCATGCCGAAGATCTGCCAGGCTGCGTGATCGCATTCGGCAACGAACGTGCTGTGCGTGGCCGAGTAGGGGTAGTAGTGAGCGACGAAGGCGCCTCCCTGGTGCGCACGAAAGACCAGTGCGGAGTGCGCGAACGCCTTGCCCACGCCAAACCAGGCAAAGTGATTGCTCAAGACCTCTTTGGTGGTCCCGAACTCCGTTTCGTACTCGGATCGAACCGAAGAGTTGATGCCATCCGCGCCGATGACGATGTCGGCGCCAGACCAGGGCGCAGATCCGGTCGAATCGACCCGTTGGTTGAACGCCAGGCGCACACCCACCCGAGCCGCCGCTTTCTGCAAGGCCAGCAACAGGTCGACCCTGGCGATGGCCCCACCGCCCCGAGTCGGTCGCCGCACGGAAACCGGCGTCTCCTTCTGCGTGATGACCTGGTGGCTGGTGAAGGTCATCTTTGACACGAGGTCTGCGTGCGTGTCTTCATCGGCCGAGCGCAGTCGATCCAAGCCAGACTCGGCAAGAACCACGCCGAAGCCGAATGTGGACGCGGCGTCGTTCTGCTCGTAGACCGTGATGTCCCACTCCGGGCGACGCTTCTTCGCGAGCAGCGAGAAATACAAGCCTGCCGGCCCGCCGCCTACAACCGAGATCTTCATGCTCCGGCCTCCACCAGCGTGAGGGTGTTGTTGTCGAAATGGCTGACACCTCCCACCAACCCACCGGTCAGCGCGCCGTGCCAGACGGCCGGCTTCAAGCCCAGTTCTTGGCGCGAGAACGTGAGTTCATTTGACGCATCGATCCTGAAATAGCCATTGAAAGGACCGGACACCTGGGTGTTCGCCAAGTTCCGAGCGAACACGACCAACGGCATGAACTCTTCGACATCGAGCACGAATACGGAGATCAACGGACCACCTCCATTTCCTTGGCGAGCAAGGCGCCTTTGGCTTGCCACACATCGTCGATGGATCCCAACGCTTGTCGCTTCTCCAGCGCGATGGCCGCCTCAAGGGTCCGGCGCGCGTCTTGCGCATCCACCTCGGCAAACGGCCGCACCTGCCAACTCACTTCCAATCCGTAGCCATTGGGGTCGTCGAAGTAGATCGACTCGATCACTTCGTGCCGAACCTGGTACTTGATGGCGATGCCTGCAGCTTCCACCTTGGCCCGGCAGTCGAGCAGCGCTTCACGGGTCGGTACGCGCCAGGCCGTGTGCGAGGCGCGATAGCGGTAGTCGTCGAGCGGTGCCGCGAAGCCGGGCCGGTCCGTGCCGATGTAATAGAAGAACGCAATGGTGCTGCCATTGCCGCTGTCGAAGAAGAAGTGCAAGAAGTCTGCGTGATCGGCAGGCCCCCAACCTCGTGCAGAGATGGCGTGCACCAGCGGCAACCCCAGCAGGTCACGGTAGAAATGCAGGGTCTCTCCGAGCTTCCAGGTGGGGCGGGCGGTGTGGTGCACACCGGCGATGGGAATGGTAGAAAGTGTGGGGTTCACGTCATTCGCTTTCATACGATCATTGAGGGCGAGTTTGTCTAGCGCGTGTAAACCGATGAATCGCATCTCACCCCTGATGCGCACATCGCCTGTCTGCTCTGGCACCGATCGATGCCGCCGGAAGCGAGGCCGTCCGTTTCAGGTTGGCCCCCCCCCCGCTGCCAAGGTCCACACTCCTTGCTCGCCCTCGAGAAGCGGCCGACGCATGCGCACGCTTTGCGGCGTTCCATCGAATCGGGATAGCGAGCACCGAGCCAGCTCCGGTTCAGGTTTCAATCTTCAGATTCAAGCGCTTGATCGTCTTGCCCCAGAGAGCCAGCTCGCTGCGCATCAGCGCGGCCATTTCTTCCGGGGTTGAACTCTGCGCTTCGAGGCCGATGCTTTCAAACGACTCAATGGTTTCCTGGCGCGCCACGGCGTCCCGCACCTGGGCCGCGACCGATCGCACCACTTCACGTGTGGCACCTTTGGCGAGCACGAATCCGTAGTACTCCGACATGACCATGTCCTTGTAGCCCTGCTCGGCGAACGTGGCGACGGTGGGAGTCATGCGGCTGCGCTCCTGTCCGGAGGTTGCCAGCAGGCGCAAGCGCCCGCTCTTCAGATGCGGCAGCCAGTCGCCGAGCAATCCGCAGAACGCGGGCACCTGCCCCCCCAACAGATCCTGTACCGCGGGCATCGAGCCGCGATAAGGAATGTGGTTGAGCGTCACACCCGACTGCTCAGCCAGCAGCAAGCCCAGAACATGCGGGAGGGAGCCAGGCGCTGGCGACGCGAAAGCGTTGGCCTGCGGGCTGGACTTGGCCCAGCGGATGTACGAAGGAATGTCCTTGACGCTTTCCGGCACGCCGGGACCCACGCCGAACCCGAACTGCACACGGCAGCCCGTGCTGGTCGCCACGAAGTCGTCCAAGGTGTACTGAAGGCCTTCGTAGATGTGCGGGAAGACGGTGAGCACGGCTTCCCAGCCCCCTCCACGATCTTTCTGAGCCCGCTTGAACTCGCCAGCGTCACCACGTTCAACTCCGCTGAATCTCCGTGAACGCGCACCCGAAAACGTGACGTGCCACCTCCTACGCTGGCTTGCAGCAGGCGCGGCCCGTCAGTAGCAACGTCGTGGCGGTTCCGAAAGGAACCTGCATCAGAAAGGACCGCCCGACGCCAAGTGCAAGCCGATGTTCTTCCACAGCCTCGGAAACGTCGGGGATCCGAGCGGCCAGACAAGCCGGCACGCCTCGCCGGCTTTCGACTTGTGCGGCAAATTGCCCCTCGGTCCTCCCCGCACCGGGCCGAAGCAACTCGGGGATCGGTTTGTATTGGGGCAGCTTCGGTACAGATGTCTCAGTGAATTTGCGCCAAACGTGCGGGTGCCGCGCCACTGGCACCGCTCGAATTCTGGACAACTCACATCTGGTGGACGCAACGACCGCTCGTTCAGGCGCCAGGGACGCGCCTCCGGTATCGCAGATGACTCATCGAATAAGCCGAGTCGCGAACGACAGGATCCCTTGCTGATCGGGTCGACCCACAAAGGCTGGCGAAATTTCTCAGCCATTGGGGCCAGCTTGGCGCACCGCCGAGCACACGACCCCGGTTGAAGCGTTGGAGGACGCTGCCCTTGTCGCGCGTCCCTTGAGGGCCACTTCTGTTCAGGTCTTGCGGCCCCACTGTCGTCGGTCTGCGTCGCAACCAGATGCCCATTGGTGGGCGCAGTGTCCGGCCGGTCGCTGTGACAAGCCTGTGCATCTACGCCACATGTATGTATCCTCGAGGCTTTTTACTCAGGAGGATTCCAATGGCGTTGTCAAAGAAGAAGCGCGTGGGCAAGAGAACTGTTTCGGCCAAGCAAGTCCGTAAGACTGCAAGTGGCAGGAAACGCCGCAAGTCAGATGGCACCCAACCCTCAAGGGTGTTGTTTACAACCCCGCCGCAAGCGGCGTCCTGACAACTCACGCGAGATAGATTGCGCTGGGCGTTCGCTCGGCGCAATCTGCGCGCGACACGGCGGCGGCTGGATCTCTCGCAAGGGACGACAAGGCAACCGGTCATCAAACAGTTGCCAGATCAGTTGGGCCGCAGAAAGACAAAAGGGTTAGCACGCATTCACGTGCTAACCCTTGTCATTTCTGGTGCGGCTGGCAGGATTCGAACCCACGACCCCTTGGTTCGTAGCCAAGTACTCTATCCAACTGAGCTACAGCCGCGAAGCCTCGCACTATAACACCAGAAAAGGCCTTTTTCTTACAGCCGAGCGGCCGCCTGGTAGCACGCTGCGGCGCGGCCGGCATCCGACTGTCCTTCGGCCAGTTGCGCCAGCTTCAGCCAGGCATGGCGGCGGGATGAAAGGTCGAGGTCGGCAGCGTCGCAGGCTTGCTCGAGAAGCAACCGGGCCTTGCCCCACAGCTCGCGCTCGGCCAAGGCACAACCCACGGCATAGGCCACCGCGGCCTCTCGCGGGTAGGCTTGGCTGGCCGCCTCCAGGCGCGGCAGCCAATCGGGGCCGATGCCCTCGATGCACGCCACCAGCCCGCGAGCCAACGCAGCCCGCTCGTCTTCGGTGAGCGCGTCGAGACGGTCCCAGAACGGGCGCAGCCAAGTGCGCGCCTCGGCCGACGCATCTTGTGCGGCAAGACAGGCCGCGGCACGGGCCGCGACCAGGGGATCGCGCCGGTCGGGGGTTTCGAGTGCGAACCACACGTCGCGCACTTGATCCGCATCGCGGGCGCCATCGAGCGATTCGAACGCCAGCGAACGCAGCAGGCCCTGCGCAGCCACCTTCGAGAACGCCTGATGCTTGGCGAGCAAGCGGGCAGTCTTGAGCGCTTCGTGGGGCTGCTTTGCCAAGCGGCTGGCCTGCAGTTTGAGTCGCAGTGCGTGGGTGCGGCGGGCCACCCCAGGAGGCATGGCCGCAAGCCACTCCAACGCCCGGTTGGCATCGCGGTCGTCCAGTGCCCATTCGGCGGCCAGCAGGCGCGCGCCCTCTTCGGCGGACCGGGCCGCCAGGCTGTTGCGGCTGAGTTCCAGCGCCCGCGCCAGCTGCTCGTCCCGCCGCTGGCGGTCTTGCAGCCGGTGTGCACTGCCGGCGGCCAGCAGGTGGCCGAGGACGGTGAATTCATTGTCCTGCACGAGGTCCGGCGTTTCGGCCTGGATCAGCAGTGCGCGCTGCGCGGATTTCTGGGCACGGCTGTAGCGCCCCCCGAAATACTGCGCCAATGCATCGCGCAGCGACGCCTGCGCCTTGCGATCGCGGCGGGCGACGCGCCACTCATGCGCCCGGCGAGGCAGGCCCACGAGACCCACGGCGGCCTGGAACACCAGCACCAACGCAAGACAGCTGCCGAATAAGAGCAGCACGAACAGGTTCATCGACAGGTCCATGCGCCAGCCGTTCCAGTACAGCGACACCAAGCCATCGTTGGCCCCGAAAGTGGCGGCCACTACCACCGCAACGACGAACAGCAGAATGAACCAGATGATGGCGCGCATGGGCGGAATCAGCGGCCCGGCGTGGAGACGGAGGACAACGCCGCGAGCGTGTCGTCGGGGCGCGGCAGGGCCACCGAGCGTGCCCCGCCGGCCACCTGCTGGATCAGGTCGTTCGCGATGCCATGGCGGCGCGAGCCGGGGTCAAAGTAGCGGGCCAGCATGTGCTGCGAAGCCTGCAGGTCGGACTGCACCATGTCGAACTGGCGGCTCAGCAAGGCCAGGCGCGCGTTGAGCAAGCGCAGCTTGAGGTTCTCCCGCAGGAAAAATGCCTGCTCGGGCGCGAGCAGCATGGCGTCGGGCTGATCGATGCGGGTGACGCGCACCAGCGCGCGGGTCTCGCCCCAGATGCGTTCCGTGAAACGGTCCCAGCGCTCGCCCAGCGCGGTGGCCCACCCGTCCAGCGAGGACGGCGCAGCCGCGGATGCCGGCGTGGAAGCCGCCGGCGCCGCCTCTGCGGGGTGAGCCGGATCCATCATCCGTGCGGCCTGCGACAGCAGCGGCAGGTCGTCGACCAGGCGAATCACCTCGTCGAGCTTGACCGACAGCACCGGGATGTCGGGCACGGCCACCGCCTTGATGCGGTCGAGGTCGCGCGCGATGGCACGGCGGACGCCGTCCAGGCGAACCTGGCCGTAGCGCGCGAGCCGCTCATCGGCTTGTTTCAAAGCCGCGACGAGGGGTTCGGCACTGCCGGTGATGGCCGACTGCTGCTGCGCCACACGCAGGCCGGCATCGATGTCGATCACGAGGCTTTCGTCGCGCGAGCGAGAAAGCGAATGCATCAGATCTTCGAGCTGTGTTCTTTGGACAGCGACTTCAGCCAAGCGCATTTCGAGCAGGGCCACCTTGGCCGCACTTTCGCGCGCGCTGTCGTCGGCCGCCTTGGAGAACAGGCGGGCTTCCGCCGAGAGCCCTTCGTTGGCCTGCAAGCGGCGGACGATCTCCTGCTCGACCTTGCGCACGCGCTGCGTGCTGCTCCATGCCAAAACGACGCTGACGACCACCAGAAGCACCACGACAAGCGCCACCAGCCAGCGCAGCCGCCGGGGCCACGGCGAAAGGGAGGCAGGCAACGGGCTCACAGGAGAAGCCGAAGCCACGGGGGGGACGGAGGTGGGATCTGGTGCGCTCACGATGCGATCGATTGTATGCACCCCACCACGGCGCTCACTGCGGGCCGTGCCTCGGCAACACGGCCCATGCCGAGCGCACGTGCCCGATCGGCAATGCGCGGGTGGGTGGCCACGGCCCGCACTGCAGACCAATCGGCTCCCGGCGCCAGTGCTTCGAGGTGATCAATGGCTTGCGAGCTGCTGAACAGCCAGACGTGGCGGTGCGGTTGCACCAGTGCTTCGGCGAGCAAGGCTTGCTGCGCGGGCGTGAGCTGCGGTGCAGCTCGCCCATAGGCGGCCACCATCGACACCTCGGCGCCACGCGCCACGAACCGCTGGGACAGCCAGTCGCGGCCTTGCGTGCCGCGCACGATCATCACGCGCCGGCCCTGCCAGTCCCGCGGCGCCAGCACCTGCCACAGGGCTTCCGAGTCGAACTGCTCGGCATCGACCGGCGGCGCCACGACCGAGGCGACTCCGAAGCGCTGCAAAGCCTCGGTGGTGCCGGGGCCGGGCGACGCGGCCTCGACCCGCGGCGGCCAAGCCAGCTGCGCAGGCCGCAGATCGAAGAAGCGCGCCACGGCATTCGGGCTCACGAAAAACACCAGCGACGCCGAGGTCAATGCCGCCCAGGCGGCCGTCACAGCCGCGGGGTCGGGCGCTGCGACGATGTCGATCAGCGGCAAAGCGCGGGCATCCAGACCCGCTTGCTCCAGTTGCCGGGCCCACGCGTGCGCCTGCTGCTCGGGCCGGGTGACGAGGACACGCACGCGGATGCTCATTCAGCGTGAACAGGCCCTAAGGCGCTGCGAGGTAGTCCGCGGCGCCTTGTTGCCGCAAAACGGCCACGGCCTGCTCGCCCAGGCGATTGGCTTCGGCCGTTTCGGTGACGCTCGCCTGCACCTCGACGCGCAACAGCGGGCGCGTGGCATCCTGCGCGTCTCCGAGCGCCGCCGCCAGCCGCAGCCGTCCGCCGTCCCAGCTTGCATGCGCGGCAAGTGGCATGCTGCAACTGCCGCCGAGCGCACGCGAAACCGCGCGTTCCGCATGCACGGCCAGCCAAGTGGGGGCGTCGGTGAGCAAGGCGAGCTGCGCTTTCAGCGCCGTCGCGCCGTTGAGCACCTCGATACCGAGCGCCCCCTGCCCTGCGGAGGGCAGCATGTCCTCGGTAGTGAACACGCTGCGGATGCGGGCTTCCAGCCCGAGCCGCTTCAGCCCTGCTGCCGCCAGCACGATCGCGTCGTACGGCCCATCGTCGAGCTTCTTCAAGCGGGTGTCGAGGTTCCCGCGCAGCGGCTCGATGCGCAGGTCGGGCTGCAATGCTTTCAGCAAGACCACGCGCCGCAGGCTCGACGTGCCCACGCAGGCGCCTGGCGGGAGTTCGGCCAGCGCCGCGAACCGGTTGGAGACGAACGCGTCGCGCGGGTCTTCGCGCGTGAGCACTGCGGCCAGCGCAAACCCCTCGGGCAAGTCCATCGGCATATCTTTGAGGGAATGCACCGCGAGGTGCGCGCGGCCCTCGGCGAGCGCCGCCTCGAGTTCCTTCACGAACAGGCCTTTGCCGCCGACTTTCGACAAGGTGCGATCTAGAATCTGATCGCCGCGGGTCGTCATGCCGAGCAGGCCGACATGCAGGCCGAAACGCTGTGCCAGCAGGGCACGAACATGTTCGGCCTGCCACAAGGCCAGGCGGCTTTCACGGGTGGCAATCAATAGCTCGGAAGGTGCTGCATCAGGCATCGGGCGATGCTATCAGGCACCACTTTCCTTCACCGAACGACCGCATTCAGGAATTCCATGCCCCGCGCCTCGCACGACGACGAAAAGAATCAACCGCTGGTTGCCGACATCCGCCTGCTCGGCCGGATTCTGGGCGATGTGATCCGCGAGCAAGAGGGCAAGGCGGCGTTCGAGCTGGTCGAGCGCGTTCGCCAGCTCTCGGTGGCCTATCGGCTGAAGCAGGACACGCAGGCCGGGCGCGCGCTCGACCGGCTGCTGAAGAACCTCTCGGGCGACCAAACCGTGAGCGTGATCCGCGCCTTCAGCTACTTCTCGCACCTGGCCAACATCGCCGAAGACCGCCACCACGTGCGCCGCCGCGAGCACCACGAGCGCAAAGGCCATCTCCAGGAAGGCTCGCTGGCGAAAAGCCTGGAGCGCCTGGCCGAGGCCGACATCCGTGCCAGCGACATCGTCGGCATGCTCGACCACGCATACATCTCGCCGGTGCTCACCGCGCATCCCACCGAAGTGCAGCGCAAGAGCATCCTGGACGCGGAACGCGCCATCGCCGAACTGATCACCCAGCGCGACGCGCTGCAAACCACGCGCGAGCTGGCGGAGAACGAATCGCTGCTGTCGGCGCGCGTCACGCAGCTGTGGCAAACGCGCATGCTGCGCTACACCAAGCTCACCGTCTCGGACGAAATCGAGAATGCGCTGAGCTACTACCAAAGCACCTTCCTGCGCCAGATCCCGCGCATGTACCGCGAACTCGAAGAAGCCTTTCCAGGCCAGCCGATCGCACCGTTCTTCCGCATGGGCAACTGGATCGGCGGCGACCGCGACGGCAACCCCAATGTCAGCGCCGAGACGCTGCAGGTGGCGTTGCGGCGGCAGAGCGAAACCGCGCTGCGCTTCTATCTCACCGAAGTGCACGAACTGGGCGCCGAGCTGTCGATCTCCGCCACGCTGACCACCGTCACCGCGCAACTGCAAGCGCTGGCCGATGCCTCGCCCGACCAGGGCGTTCACCGGGAAGACGAGCCCTACCGGCGCGCGCTCATCGGCATGTATGCGCGCCTGGCCGCCACGCTGCAAACGCTCACCGGCACCGAAGCCTTGCGCCACGCCGTGGCGCCTCAACACGCCTACGCCCGCAGCGAAGACTTCCTGGCCGACCTGCAGTCGATCGACCAATCCCTCACCTCGCACCATGCGCAGGCATTGGCCGCACCGCGGCTGCGTCCGTTGATGCGGGCCGTGCAGGTGTTTGGCTTCCACCTCGCCACGGTCGACCTGCGCCAGAGTTCCGATCAGCACGAAGCAGTGATCGCCGAGCTGCTGAAAGTTGCCCGCATCGAGGCCGACTACGCCGCGCTGGCCGAGCCGCGCCGGCGGGAGTTGCTGCTGCAGCTGCTGAACGACGCCCGCCCGCTGCGCGTGCGCGCGGCCACGTACTCACCGCACGCCTTGGGCGAGCTGGCGATCTTCGAAGCCGCCCTGACGATGCGTGCCGCCTATGGCCGGGAGGCGCTGCGCCACTACATCATCTCCCACACCGAGGACGTGAGCGATCTGCTTGAAGTGCTGCTGCTGCAAAAGGAAGTG
>CAZBOF010000016.1:0-37486 GCA_964493285.1 uncultured Rhizobacter sp.
ACTCCCGACCTTCGCATTGCGAACGCGACGCTCTCCCAGCTGAGCTACCCCCCCAACGAACGCGCAGTCTATCAAATGCGGCGCCCGCCGATGGTCTCCGCGGTGCACGCGGCGGGCTTCGTGTTAACCCTCAAACATAGACGAGCCCTATGGGGGCGTATTGATACTTTGTATTGGCGGGTCCGTGGCGGCTGGGTTACGGTTGCCGAGTGGGCTGTTTGCATGCAGCCACGATGTCTGCGTTTATTCACTTTTGAGGAGAACGTCATGGGCCTGAAAGGAACGAAGACCGAGCAGAACCTGAAGGATGCTTTCGCGGGCGAGTCGCAGGCGAATCGCCGGTATCTCTATTTCGCAAACAAGGCGGACATTGAAGGCCAGAACGATGTGGCGGCGCTGTTCCGCTCTACCGCGGAAGGCGAGACCGGCCACGCGCACGGCCATCTCGAATTTCTGGAGGCCGTGGGCGATCCGGCGACGGGCCTGCCGATCGGCTCGAGCCGCGACAACCTGAAGGCCGCCGTCGCTGGCGAGACGCACGAGTACACCGACATGTACCCGGGCATGGCCAAGGAAGCCCGCAACGAGGGCTTTGACGAGGTGGCCGACTGGTTCGAAACGCTGGCGAAGGCCGAGCGTTCGCACGCCAACCGCTACCAGAAGGCGCTGGACGCGCTGGTGGACTGACGCGTCAGCCACCCGCTTTTCTTCGGCTCCGCCTCCCGGCCCGGTGCTCGCGCGTGCGAGGCCGGGCCTTCATCTCCAAGCCAGCAGCCAGGAGCTTTCATGACGCGAGAAGGCAACCTCGACGCGCCCACGCGTCATCCCATTGCCTGGAAAACCCCCGAGTTCTATGACGAAGAAGCCTGCCTCGACGAGGTGGAGCGCATCTTCGACATCTGCCATGGTTGCCGCCGCTGTGTGAGCCTGTGCAACGCGTTCCCCACGCTGTTCGACCTGGTGGACGAAAGCAGCACGGGCGAGGTGGACGGTGTGGCTAAGCCCGACTACTGGAAGGTGGTCGATCAATGCTATCTGTGCGACCTGTGCTACATGACCAAGTGTCCGTACGTGCCGCCGCATCCCTGGAATCTGGACTTCCCGCACACCATGCTGCGGGCCAAGGCCATCAAGTTCAAGAAAGGTGGGGTGGGCAGGGGCGAGCAGTTGCTGGCGTCGACCGATGTGCACGGGCAGTTTGCGGGCATTCCCGTGGTGGTGCAGGTGGCCAATGCGCTGAACAAGACGAAGCCGATGCGCCAGATGCTCGACAAGGCGCTCGGCGTGCACCCAGAGGCCTGGCTGCCCGAGTTGGCGACGAGCCGCTTCCGCTGGCGCGCCAAGAAGAAAGGCGAAGCGCACGCCGTGGTCGACGGCGCGCGCACGCCCGGCAAGGTGGCGATCTTTTCCACCTGCTACGTCAACTACAACGAGCCCGGCATCGGGCATGACTTGTTGAAGGTGCTGGCGCACAACGAGATTCCGTACGTGATCGTGGAGAAGGAATCCTGCTGCGGCATGCCCAAGCTGGAGCTGGGCGACCTGGACGCCGTCGCCAAGCACAAGGCGGCCAATGTCCCGGTGCTCGCACGTTATGCGCGAGAGGGTTATGCGATCTTGAGCGCCATCCCGAGTTGCACCTTGATGTTCAAGCAGGAGTTGCCGCTCATGTTTCCCGACGATGCGGAGGTGGCGGCCGTTCAAGCGGCGATGCACGACCCGTTCGAGTACCTTGTGGCACGCCACAAGGACGGCTTGCTGAAGACGGATTTTTCCCATGATCTGGGCCGGGTGAGTTACCACATTCCGTGCCACGGGCGGGTGCAGAAGATCGGCAAGAAGACCGAGGAGATGTTCAAGCTCATCGGCCAGAGCGTGGAGGTGAAGCTCAACACGGTGGAGCGCTGCTCCGGCCATGCGGGCACCTATGGCGTGAAGACGCCCACGCATACCGTGGCGATGAAAATCGGCAAGCCGGTGTTCAAGGCGATGGCGAAGGACGACCCCGACTACATCAGTTCGGACTGCCAGCTCGCCGGGCACCACATCGCCCAGGGCATGGACGGGCAGGGCGCGCCGCCGCGCGAGCTGGCGCATCCGCTGAGCTTGATGCGCATGGCGTATGGCCTGTAGCGCCAGTGCCTTCCCACGCGAAAGACCAGGAGCCTCCACCATGACCGCGATCTCACGCGACAGCCTCTTGACGCTTGAAGCCTATGCCAAGGTGCGCAAATCGCTTGCGGCCGAGGTGATCGTGCACCGCAAGCTGCGCAGCGTGAGGTTGGGCGAGCACCTCAACCTGCAGTTCGAAGACGAGGTGACGATCCGCCGCCAGATCCAGGAGATGCTCTTCATCGAGAAGATCTTTGACGAAGACGGCATCCAAGGTGAGATCGATGCCTACGCGCCGCTGGTGCCCGACGGCAGCAACTGGAAGGCGACGATGCTCATCGAGTACCCCGATGTGCACGAGCGCCGCCGCGAACTTGCACGCTTGATCGGTGTGGAAGACCGCGTGTACGTGGAGGTGGAGGGCCATGCGCGCCTGTACGCCATTGCCGATGAAGACCTCGACCGCGAGAACGACGAGAAGACCTCGGCGGTGCACTTCCTGCGCTTCGAGTTTGCGCACGCCGCCAAAGAGGCAGTGCGCGCCGGGGCGCGCGTGAAGCTCGGCTGCGACCACACCCACTATCCGGCGCACGTGGAGCTGACCCCGGAAACCCTGGCCAGCCTCGCGGGGGATCTGCGCTGATCCGTCCTTCCCCTCGCCCCTGACGCCGGCACATGCCGGCGTTTTTGTTTTTGCCTATGTGGCTCTTAGGCAGTTCAAATTGCGAATCATTCTTGAATAGGTACACTTCATTGTCCGAGAGGTTTTCATAGCCTCTTTCTTGGTTTTCAACAGGAGCAAAGTCATGAAGACAGTTGGCGATAAGGTTGAGGCATTCAGCGTCGTGGCGGCCAAGCCGGGGTTCAACAACCACGAAGAAAAAGGTGTGTCGGCGTTCGAGACCATCACGGAGAAGAGCTTCCCCGGCAAGTGGAAGATCATCTACTTCTACCCGAAGGACTTCACCTTCGTGTGCCCCACCGAGATCGTGGGTTTCGACAAGCTGGTCAAGCAGTTCGAAGAGCGTGACGCCGTCCTGCTGGGCGGCTCCACCGACAACGAATTCAGCAAGCTCGGCTGGCGCCGTGAGCACCCGGACCTGAGCAAGCTGGGTCACTACAGCTTCGGCGACGTGACCGGTTCGCTGGTGGACCAACTCGGCGTGCGCGACAAGGAAGCCGGCGTTGCACTGCGCGCCACGTTCATCGTGGACCCGGACAACACCATCCAGCACGTGAGCGTGAACAACCTCAACGTGGGCCGCAGCCCGGAAGAAGTGCTGCGTCTGCTCGACGGCCTGCAAACCGACGAGCTGTGCCCTTGCAACCGCAGCGTGGGCGGCAACACGCTGTAATCCAGCCTGTGGCGAATCGCCTGGCAGAACCCGCTTCGGCGGGTTTTGTCAGCCCGTTTGAATAGGAGATTTCTATGGATTTTCTGAGTTCGATTAAAGAGCAAATTCCCGATTACGCGAAGGACATCCGCCTGAACGTGGATGGCGTGATTTCGCGTTCAAGTCTGGCTCCCGAAGACGCGCTGGGTGTGGCGCTGGCCGCGGCATTCGCCGCGAAGAGCAAACCCCTGATCGATGTCTTCAAGGCCAACATGCCTGAAGCCGAGGCCAATGCGGCGCTCACCGCGGCAGCGTTGATGGGCATGAACAACGCGTGGTATCCGTTCGTCGAGATGGCAGGCGACGACGAGTTGAAGACGGTGCGTGCCGAGCTGCGCATGAACTCCTACGCCACCAGCGGGGGTGTCGAAAAGAAGAAGTTCGAGGCGTATGCACTGTCGGCATCCATTGTCGGGAAATGCCACTTCTGCGTGGGGTCGCACTACGCGCTGCTGAAGAAGGAAGGCCTGACCACGCAGCAACTGCGCGACATCGGCCGCATTGCCGCCGTGGTGAACGCCGCTGCCCAGGTGATCGCTGCGAACTGAGCCGCCTGTTCAAAAAGGCCCTGCACGGCCTGCCCGCGACGTAGAGCGGGCAGGCCGTTTTTCATGGGCGAGGTGCATGTTGTCGGAGAGGCGTGCAAGGACGATTCCTACATGCCTGCGCGGCGCTCGCCGATGGGAGAGGCGCGGCGTGTTTCCTAGAGTGTGAACCACGGCGCTCGTTAAAGACGGTGGAGATGTCCTCCCCGCGAGCGCTTCACAAAAGGAGATTCACATGGATTGGAATCGCATCGAAGGGAACTGGAAGCAACTCAAAGGCAAGGTTCAGCAGCAGTGGGGCAAGCTCACTGACGACGACCTCGATGTCATTGCGGGCCGCCGAGAGCAGCTCGCCGGGTTGGTCCAGGAGCGCTATGGCATCGCCAAGGACGCAGCAGAACGGCAGCTCGCCGATTGGGAGCGTCGCTCTGGTGACAAGTTCTTCGACTGATTCCGCACCCCTGGCCTGGACGCTGCGGCGCAGGCCACCCAGGGTGCGTTCAACGCCCCCCTCGGCTGCTCGGCAGCTTTCATGGATAGGAGAAACGATATGACTACGACCAAGAGAACCGCGGCTGGTGCCGCCATCGCCCTCGCCGCCGCGCTTGCATTGAGCGCCTGCCAACGCGACGCCTCCGAGCAGACCGCCGGCGAACGTCTCGACACGGCAGTTGCCAGCGCGGAGCAACGTGCGGAAGAAGCGCGTTCCGACGTGGCGCAAGGCACGCGTGAAATGCAGTCCGACATGGGCCGAGCCGCGGATGCGGTGGGCGACAAGGTGAAGGACATGTCCATCACCACCGCCATCAATGCGGAACTGGCGCGTGACAACGACTTGAGCGCGCTGCGAATCAACGTCGACACGGTCGATGGCCGCGTGATCCTGCGTGGTGACGCGCCGAACGAAGCGGCTCGCGAACGCGCAGCCACGCTGGCGGGCGGTGTGGACGGCGTCGTCTCGGTCGACAACCAGTTGCGCGTGGGCACGCCAGGCTGAGCCCGATCCGTCCCTCGCGGTTCCTCGCGGGTGCGCAACGAAGCGCACCCGGGATGGAAGGAGCGGCTGCAATCCCCCCCGGGTTGCAGCCGCTTTCTCTTTGTGGGCAGGCGGCTGCCTTGGTGCGGGCGCGGAACACGGATTGCTGCTCATCCCATGCGCTATTTCCTCCCACAAACGCAGTACGAGGTGACTTCATGAGAATGACTTCTTCGCAATGGCCTTTCCGGGCCGCGTGTGCCGCGCTCTCGGCTGTGGCCGTGGTTTCGATGGCGGCATGCGAACGGCGGCAACCGGCTCCGCCCAGCGACGGCGGCATGACCACGCCGACGCCCGCGCCCGAGACGGCACCCATGCCGCCGGCGGTCGTGCCGACACCCATCCCGGCAGAACCGCCGGCGTCCGCGGCAAGCCAATGAACATGAGATCGGACGGCCGCTTCGGATTGGGCGGTCCGGGCGTGCCGCCCCCGGTGCCCTGGTACGGACCGGAGCCGGGGCCGCGCATGCCGCCGTGGATGGACATGCCGCTGCCAGACGTCAGCGATCCACCGGTGGTCGACGACGACGATGGCATGGGCCCGTGGCCCACGCCGCCCACCCGTCACTGAAAGCGCCGCCACCCGGTGCGGTGGTCATGTGCGTTTGCAGCATTTCCTGCAACTCTTACGGGTTGACCCGCAGATGACGTGTGTGCGCGGCGTGCTCCTGACATCGCAGGCGGCGTCAGCGGCGCGCGTGGGGCTTGGCATCCCGATTGCCAAGTGGGGGAAGCGGCAAGACCGCGCGGGCGCTGGTGCCCGTGCCGGCTTGTCAGGACCACTTGGAAGGGAGCGGGCTTGAACTCGAATTTTTCAGCGGGCGGGTCATCGGTGGTGCGGCAGGGGCTGGTTGCGTTGTGGCTGGGCGTGTGCGCAATGGCTTGGGCGCAAACGCCGCCGGCCCCGGTGGCGCAGCCGCAGCCCGTTCCAGCGGGCAGTGTCACGGCTGCGCCGCCGCAGATGTCGGCCGATGGGCGCCGCGATTACGTGATCGGTGCGGGCGATGTGCTGCGCGTGAGCGTGTTCCAGAACGCCGATCTGTCGATCGAGACGCGGGTGTCCGAAAGCGGCGCGATCAGCTATCCCTTGCTGGGGCAGGTGCGTGTCGGCGGGTTGACCATCGGCCAGGTCGAGCAGGCGATCGGCGACGGCTTGCGCAACGGCAATTTCATCAAGCAGCCGCAGGTCAGCGTGCTGCTCGTGCAGGTGCGGGGGAACCAGGCATCGGTGCTGGGCATGGCCGCACGCCCGGGGCGCTATCCCATCGAGGTGAGCGGCATGCGGCTGAGCGAACTGCTTGCGCTGGCCGGCGGCGTGGCGCCGGGCGGCAGCAGCATCGTCACCCTGAGCGGCACGCGCGATGGCAAGCCGTTCCGGCAGAAGCTCGACATCACGGCACTGTTCGCCAGTGGTTCCGACTTCGAAGATCCGGTGGTGCTCCACGGCGACACGCTGTACGTGGATCGCGCGCCGCTGATCTATGTCTACGGCGAGGTGCAGCGGCCGGGCCCGATCGAGATGCTGCCCGACATGACGCTGATGCAGGCCATTGCCAGCGGCGGCGGGCTCACGCCGCGCGGCACGGAACGCGGCATGCGGCTGCACCGGCGCAACCCGGAGAACCAGAAGCTTGAGGTCTACCGGCCGCGCATGGACGACGTTCTGCGTCCGGGCGATGTGGTGTACGTCCGAGAGAGCCTGTTCTGAGGGCGCCGCCATGACCGTGACCCAACTCCTGGCCATCCTGAAGGCGCGGTGGCTCGCCGCGCTTTTGGCCTTTGCGCTGATCGTGGCGAGCGTGGTGGGCGTCAGTGCCTGGCTGCCGCGCAAGTACACCGCGACCGCGGCCGTGCTGGTGGACATGCGGCCCACCGACCCGATCGCCGGCATGACGCCGTTGAACGCCATGCCAACCGGCTACGTGGCCACGCAGGCCGACATCATCATGAGCCCTCGCGTGGCGCTGCGAGTGGTGCGTGAACTCAAGCTCACCGAAGACCCCAGCCTGCGCGCCCAGTGGATGGCCGCCACCGAAGGGCGCGTCTCGTTCGAGCTGTGGCTGGTGGAAGCCTTGCAGCAGCGCCTGGATGTGAAGCCGTCGCGCGAGAGCAGCGTCATCACGGTCAACTACACCTCGCCTGCGCCGGAATTCAGTGCGGCGCTCGCCAACGCGTTCGTGCAGGCCTACCTCGCAACGACGCTGGACCTGCGCGTGGACCCGGCCAAGCAGTACAGCAGTTTCTTCGACAGCCGTTCCAAGGAGCTGCGAGACGGGTTGGAGGCTGCGCAGGCGCGCTTGTCGGCGTACCAGAAAGAGCACGGCATCATCGCGATCGACGAGCGCTATGACGTGGAGAACGCGCGGCTGGCGGAGTTGTCGTCCCAGTTGGTGGCGCAGCAGGCGCTGAGTGCGGAGTCGCAAAGCCGCCAGCAGCAGGCGCGAACGTCATCGGGGCAGTTCGGCGGCGTCATCAACCATCCGGTGGTGGCCGGACTGCGATCGGACCTGTCGCGCCAGGAAGCCTCCCTGCGCGAGATGAGCGTGCGCCTTGGCGCGGCGCATCCGCAGGTGGTGGAGGCGCAGGCCGGCATTGACGAACTGCGCCAGCGCCTGCAGGCCGAGACTGCCCGCGTGAGCGGCAGCTTCACGGTGGACAACACCATCACGCAGGCCCGCGAGGCGGAGGTGCGCAGCGCGCTCGCGGCGCAGCGCAGCCGCGTGATGCAGATCAAGCAAACGCGCGACGAAGCCATGGTGCTGCAGCGCGACGTCGAAAGCGCGCAGCGCGCCTATGACGCGGTGGTCTCGCGCCTCACGCAAAGCAGCCTGGAGAGCCAGACCAAGCAGACCAACACCACGCTGCTGCATGCGGCCACGGTGCCTCTGCGCCATTCGTCGCCGAACCTCACGCTGAACGCGCTGCTGGCGGTGTTCGTCGGCTTGATGTTCGCGGTGGCGTATGCGCTGCTGCGCGAGCTTCGCGACCGGCGCCTGCGCAGCGTGCAGGACGTGGTGCAAGGGCTGGGCATTCCGGTGATCGGCCATGTGCCCAAGCCGCTGCGCCGCACCATCACGGGACGGCGGCGGTTCTTGCTGCCCGCGCAGGTGATGTCTCGCCTGCCGGGGCGGCGTGCGGTGCCCATGGAGGTGCAGCGATGAATGCCCACCCGCAACGCCACCACGAGCCGGTGCTCGACGTGCCGCCGCAGGCCGACGCGCAAGACGCGGTGCACGACCGGGCCATTGGCGCCATCCTCACCGAAACCCGTGGCTTGCCGCCGCATCAGGTGCAGGCGGTGCTGGAGCACCAGCGCCGCAGCGGCATGCGCTTCGGCGAATCGGCGGTGGCCTTGCGTCTCGTGACCGAAGACGACGTGCTGTTCGCGCTGTCGCAGCAATTCCACTACCCGTATGCGCCGCACGACCGGCGCGACCTCAGCGGCGAGCTGGTCGCGGCGGTGCAGCCGTTCGGCGAGCAGGCCGAGGCGTTCCGCGCGCTGCGCAGCCAGCTGACCATGCGCCAGGTGGTCGGCGGCGCATCGCAGCGGGCCCTGGCCATCGTCAGCGCGGAGCGCGGCGACGGAAAGACGTTCTTCGCCGCCAACCTCGCGATCACGCTGGCCCAACTGGGCGGCAGCACCTTGCTGGTCGATGCCGACCTGCGCGGCCCGCGCCTGCACGAGGTGTTCTCGATCGAAGGCACGACCGGCCTATCGGGGGTGTTGAACGGACGCCCGCAAGCCAACGTGATCCATCCCGTGCCCGACCTGAAGGGCTTGTTCGTGCTGCCAGTGGGTGTGACCCCGCCGAACCCGCTCGAGCTGGTGGAGCGGCCCGCGTTCGCGCGGCTGATCGGCGAGCTGGTGGGCAAGTTCGACAACGTGATCGTGGACACGCCGGCCGCGCAGCGCGGCGCCGATGCGGGCGTGATCGCCGCGCGCTGCGGCGCCGCGCTGGTGGTGGCGCGCCGCCATCAGAGCCGCATGGGCCAGTTGAACAAGTTGGTCGCTGCGCTCAACGAAACGCGGGCCCAGCTGGCTGGATTGGTGGTCAATGAGCACTGACGACGCGATCGCGCCGCACGTGGGCGTGCCAGCCACGCGGGCGGGATCGCGCCTGTCGACTGCGCTGGTGAGGCGGGGCCTGCTGGTGGGCAGCCTGGCCTTGGGCTTCGGGGTCCTGTACGCCCCGACCTACTGGGATCTTGCGCAAGGGCTGTGGGCCACCGATGAACAAGGCCACGGCCCGCTGATCGTGGCGCTGTGTGCCTGGCTGGCGGTGCAGCGTGCCTCGAAGCTCGCCGCCTTGCCCGACCGCCCGTTGCCTGGATGGGCCGGGGCGCTTTTGGGGCTGTCGCTCACGCTGTATGCCTTGGGGCGCTCGCAGGGCATTCCGGCGGCCGAGATGCTGTCGCAGATCGGCGTGCTGGCGGCGCTGCTGCTCTGCTTCAAGGGCACGGCGGGTGTTCGGCTGATGGCCGTGCCGCTGGTGTTCCTGTTGTTTGCGGTGCCGCTGCCCGGCATCCTCGTGCAGACGCTGACGATGCCGCTGAAGGTGGCGGTGTCGGCTTGCGCCGAATGGCTGCTGCATGCGGCTGGTTATCCGGTGGGCCGCACAGGTGTGCTGCTGGCGGTCGGGCCCTATGAGCTGTTGGTGGCCGATGCCTGCGCCGGGCTGAACTCGATGTTCACGCTGGAAGCCTTGGGCTTTCTTTGGATGAACATGCGACCGCGCAGCACCGCGGCGCGCGACGCTTTGCTGGCCGTGGTGATCCTGCCCATCTCGTTCGTTGCGAACGTGGTGCGCGTGATGGTGCTGGTGCTCATCACCTACCACTTCGGCGACGCCGCGGGGCAAGGCTTCGCCCATGGCTTCTCGGGCATCGTGCTGTTCGTGGCCGCGGTGCTGATGATGATTGCGGCCGATGGCTTGATTCGCGGCAGCGCGCGCCAGAGGAGGCTGGGTTGATGACGGGCGCGGCGGTGCGCGCGGCGGCGCTCGTGCTGGCGATGCTGCTCGCGGCATGGGCTGCGCATGCGCTGAAGCCGTCGCGTGCGCTGGCCGACGAGTTGCCTGCGGTCCACCTCGCCGGGCAGGTGCCGCTGTCGTTCGCGGGCTGGCGCGTGGACGAGTCGGTGCAGCCGGTGGTGCCCGATCCCACTTTGCAGGCACGCATGGCGTCGGTGTACGACCAGACGATTGCGCGCACCTATGTGCATGACGGCGGCGAGCGCGTGATGCTGGCGGTGGCCTACGGGCGCGACCAAAGCTCCGAATCGACGGCAGTGCACCGGCCCGAGTTCTGCTATGGGGCGCTGGGCTTTCGTGTGCGCAGCGATGGCGTGGGCCAGGTGCCCCTCGCCGGTGGCGCGGTCACGGTACAGCGGCTCGTGGGCACGCTGGGCACGCGCGTGGAGCCGATCTCGTACTGGGTCACCTTGGCCGACCGTGCCACGTTGCCGGGCCTCGGGCGCAAGCTGGCGCAGCTGCGGATGGGGCTGTCCGGCGCCATCGCCGACGGCATGCTGGTGCGCGTGTCCAGCCTGGGCGAGCCCACCGAGGCCACGTATGCGGCGCAAGCGCGCTTCCTGCAGGACCTCGCGGACACCCTGCCAACCGACGTGCGGGCGCGGTACTTCGGAGCCTGACCGATGGCTTCCGCGGCGTTCGACTTCGTTCCGACACGGCCTGTGCACGACGCCCCCGCGGCGAGCGACAGGGCCGGCGCCGCAGGGTTTTGCGGGACGGAGGTACTCGCGGCGCTCTTGCTGCTGGCGGTGGCGGGACACCACTGGGTGCTTTGCCTTGTGCACACGCAGGGCATGGGCGTGTCGGTCGCGCGCGTCGCGATGCTGGAACTGCTCATCTATGCGGCCTGCGTGCCCTGGCTGCTGAAGCGGGTGTCGCTGCGTGCCTTGATCGCGGTGTTCACCGCGCTGGGCGCTTTGGGCGTGCTGGCGCTTTTGCGCGGCGGCTACTTCGACCCCAAGGCGGCGCGCGACATGCTCATTCCGCTGCTGTTCCTGTGGGCGGGCCGCAGCTACGCACAGTCTCCCCGTTCGCTGGATCGCCCGCTGCTCATCGTCGCCGGCGTGATCGCCGCGATCGGCCTGGCGCAGGCGGCCGCGCCCGAGGCCTACAACCGGTTCTTCAACACCTTCAGCTACTACGTGAGCCTGGGTGTGATCGATTCCGAGTCGGCCCAGGTGGTGGGGCAGAGCGTCACGCTGAACGGGTTGCGGCCCGAAGGCATCGGCCGCACCTTGCTGCCCCAGTTGCTGGGCGCGCAGCGCATCCCCTCGGTGTTTCTGGAGCCGGTGTCGCTGGGCAACTTTGCGGTGATCCTGCTCGCCTACGGCCTGGCCAAGCCGATGCGTGCCTGGCGCGCGATGCTGCCGTTCGTGGTGGCGTCGGCGCTGCTGATCGTGCTGGCCGACTCGCGCTTCGGCCTGTACATGTCGGCCTTGCTCGTGCTGCTGCGCGTGCTGGTGCACGGCCGCGTGCATGTGGTGGCCATCGTGTTCCCGCTGGTCGGTGCGTGCGTGCTGCTGTGGCTGGCCGCGTACGCGCCGGCTGCCGGCGACAACCTGCTCGGGCGCATGACCGTCAGCGGCCAGTACCTGATGCGCTTCAACGAATGGAGCGTGCTGGGCCTGCAGGGCTTTGCCACGAACTACGGCGACATGGGCTACGCCTACGTCATCAGCCGGTTCGGCGTGGCGGGTGCCGCGCTGATGTGGATCTGCCTCTTTCTTCTGCCGTTGAAGGACGAGGCCGCGCTGCGGTTTCGCACTTTCGTCTCGGCTTACGTGACCTTGATTCTTTGCGTGAGCGGCACCTCGCTGTTTGCACTGAAGACGGCCGGGGTTCTCTGGTTTCTGGTGGGCGTGCTGTCGCTGCAAGGCCATGCACCCCGCGCTGCGCCGCTTGCGGCAAAAGGAGATACGCGATGACTTTGCGTGTGGTGCACGTGGTGCGGCAGTACCTGCCGTCGCGCGGCGGAATGGAGGACGTGGTGGCCAACATCGCGCATGCCCAGCAAGAGCTGTATGGCCATGAGGCCAGCATCGTCACCCTCGACCGCGTCTTCCGGCAGCACGATGTGTTGCCGCGGGACGAGGTGCTGGATGGCATCGCGGTGCATCGGCTTTCGTACCGCGGGTCGGAGCGCTACCCGTTCTTCCCGGCGGTGCTTCGAAACCTGGGCCGGGCCGACGTGGTCCACGTGCATGGGGTCGACTTTGCATTCGACTACCTCTCGATGACGCGCTGGTTGCACCGCAAGCCGATGGTGGCCTGCACCCATGGCGGCTTCTTCCACACCAGCTTCGCCCAGCGTGCCAAGAAGGTGTTCTTCCATTGCGTCACCCGCTGCACTGCCCGGGGCTATTGCCGCATCCTCGCCAGCAGCGCCAACGACGGCGAGATGTTTCGCCAGGTGGTGCCCGACGAGCGCGTGCGCGTCATCGAGAACGGCGTCGATGTCGAGAAGTTTGCGGACGCGTCCTCGCCCAAGCTGGCGCCCACCCTCATCTATGTCGGCCGCTGGTCGGTGAACAAGGGCCTGCCGGCCACGCTGGACCTGCTCGCGACGTTGCGACGCGTCGACCCCGCGTGGCGCCTCATCGTGGCCGGGCGCGAGTTCGACCTGGATCGGGACGCGCTGGCCGCCATGGCGCAGGAGAAGGGCGTGTCGGACGCGCTCACGCTGATGCCCAACCCGAGCAACGTGGAGATCCGTCGCGCCATCGGGCAGGCGAGCTACTCGGTCTGCCTGTCCCGCCATGAAGGATTCGGGTTGGCCGCCATCGAGGCCATGAGTGCGGGCCTGGTGCCGGTGCTGAGCGAGATCCCGCCTTTCCGGCGCTTGGCGGCGGAGTCGGGGATTCCATTGCTCGTGCCGGATGACGCCGAGGATGCTGCGGCACGCGTGGTCGAGCGCCATCACCAGTTGCAGGCGCGGCATGCCAGCGTGCGGGCGCGTGCGCAATCGGTGGTGCAGGTGTACAGCTGGCGGCGTGTGGTGGGTGCGTACGTCGAGGAGTACGAACGCGCACGCCACCAGGGTTGGCGATCGGTGGCGGCATGACGGGGTCGTCGCTTCTTCTCCCTCTGCTGCGCGGCGCGGTTGCGGCATCTCTGTGCGGCGTGTTCCTCGCCGCGCAGGCGCAGCCGGGGTGCCTGGGTGGGCAGGCGCTGCGCGGCGTCAACATCGCCGGCGGCGAGTTCGGGCACCGCAACCTCCCGGGGCAGATGCACAAGGACTACGCCTATCCGTCCGAGAAGGACCTGCGCCATTTCGCGCAGCAGGGCGCCAACACCATCCGCATGCCGTTTCGCTGGGAGCGCTTGCAGCGCACCCCGGGGGGGCCGCTCGATGTGGGCGAGATGGCCGAGATCGACAAGGTGGTGGGGATCGCGCGCGAGCTGCACCTGTGCCTCATTCTGGACGCGCACAACTTCGGCACCTACGCCGGCCGGCCGCTCGGCTCACCCCGGTTGCCGCTGTCGATGCTGGAAGACTTCTGGCTGCGCATGAACAAGGCGTTGCCCGATGCCGACGTGGTGGCATTCGGCCTGATGAATGAACCTGCGCGCATGGGCCGGGCCGACTGGGTGCGGGTATCGCAGGAAGTCGTCACCGCATTGCGCGGCGCGGGGTCGGAGCACCTGCTGCTGGTGTCGGGCGCCGGCTGGAGCGGTGCGCACGACTGGGTGCGCACGCACGACGGCGTCTCCAACGCAGAAGCACTTTCGTCGCTTTCGGATCCGCTGCGCCGCAGCGCGATCGAGGTGCACCAGTACGCCGATAGCAACTACTCGGGGACGGGGCGCGATTGCATTGACCCGCTGCGAATGGACATGCTGATGAAGCAGATCGGCGACTGGGCGATGGCGCACGACCAGCGCTTGTTCCTGGGCGAGTTCGGTGTGCCGGGCACGCCGCAATGCCTGGTGACCTTGCGTGCGCAACTCGAAGCGATGCGCGGCACCTCTTGGGCCGGTTGGACTTATTGGGCCGCCGGCGCCTGGTGGGAGCCGGACTATCCCTTCAGCGTCCAGCCCCAGCCCGGGCGCGAGCGCGAACAGCTGCGCGTGTTGCGGGAGGCCTGGCGATGACACCGATGTCGCCGGCGCCTCCGCCGCCCGCGCATGCGCAGATCCGCTCGCTGAACGCGCTGCGTGGGCTGGCCGCGGTTCTGGTGGTGCTGTCGCACTTGCCGGAGTTCGCTGGCGTGTACATCGGTCCGCCGCGCGAGGGCCACTTGGGCGTGATGCTGTTCTTCACCTTGAGCGGCTTCCTGATGGGCCTGCTGTATTTCGGCCAGGACGCCTCCTGGCGCAACACCGCTGCCTATGCCGTCGCGCGCGTGGCACGCATTGCGCCGCCGTACCTGATCGTGGTGCTGCTGGCCTTCGGCATCTATACCTGGGTGGATCCGAGCTTCCCGTACGCCATCGGCACCCACAACCTGATGCGCCACCTGCTGCTCTCGGGAAACGAGAGCGTGCTGTGGAGCATTCCGCCCGAAGTGCAGTTCTATGCCTTGTTCGCCGCCCTGTGGTGGGCGGGCCGGCGCGCCATGGTGCAACGGCGCAGCGGCGCCTTGATCGGCGTGCTGGTGATCGCGCTCGCGATGATCTGCCTGCGCCACGACGTGCCCGGCACCTTCGTCGGTTCCAAGCTGCATTTCTTCCTGATGGGCAGCTTGCTCGGTTGGATGGCGCCTCGCCTGCGTGCGCCGGCCCGCGGCGTCCTGCTGGCGCTGCAAGTCGGCCTGCTGGCTGCGCTGGCGCTGTTCATGGCCGGGGTGATCGGCCTGCGCGACGACTACTGGACCGATCTCGCCCCGGCGCTGGTGTGCGGCCTGGCGGTGTACGCGTTCTCGCACGACAGCACGCGGATCGATGCCGCGCTCAGCGCACGTCCTTGGCAATGGCTGGGCGACTGGAGCTTCTCGATCTATCTCCTGCACGTGCCCGTTCTGTACTGGCTGCGCGAAAGCGGCTGGCTGCAAGGCTGGGCAGGTGTTGCCGCGGGTCTGGCGGTGGTGTTCGCCGTGTCGGCTGCGTTCAGTGTCTGGGTCGAGCACCCGGCCTGCGCAGCCGCGCGGCGCGCCCTCCATGCCCTTGTCCAACGGTGCGTGAGCCTGCTGCGCGGGCCGCGTCACTTCGCCGCCGACCCCGGACCATGAACTCGAACCCCATGCAGGCGCGGGCTCCCGCGCTGGTGAAGAACCTCGGTGCATTCGACCCCTTGCGCAACGCCTTGCAGTCGATGGCCGCGCGCCATGGCGCGCGATTGAAGTACCAGCCCAACGAAGGCAATGCGGGCGACGCGCTGATCGCCGCAGGCACTTGGCAGTTCTTCGATGACATCGGCGTCGCGCCGGAATACACCACCGTGCGAGGGCTGGCGGCGGGCGATGCCGTCATCTTCGGGGGCGGCGGCAACCTGGTGCCCGAGTACTCGGGTTGCCAGACCTTCCTGGAGCAATGCCTGGAGGTGGAGGTGGCCTCGGTGCTGGTGCTGCCGCATTCCATCCGGGGCCACGAGTCGCTGCTGTACCGGCTGGACGACCGCTTCACGCTGGTCTGCCGCGACCTGGACTCCCTGATGCGCGTGCAGGACACCCAGACGCGGGCCCACGTGCTCTACGCGCCCGACATGGCGCTGTACATCGACGTGGACCGCCTCTTCTCGCAGTGCGATGCCTATCGCGGAGCGCGCCTGTGGCTGTCCCTCGCCAGCGTCGATCGGCTTGTTCCGTACTTCCACTGGCGCTGGTCGCTGAGCCGACGCGACTTCCCGGTGGACGGCCACCTCACCCTCATGCGCTGCGACGCCGAGTCGCCGCAGGCGCAGATCGCCGACGCCTGGTGGGATCTCTCCGACTTGTATGGCTCCAAGTTCCGCCTGCGCGCGGAGTCCGACCTGGTGGCGCGCGATCTCCTGCATTTCTTCGACCGCGCCCGCAGCGTGCGCACGAATCGCCTGCACATCGGCGTGGCGGCGGCCTTCATGGGGTGCCGCGTGGCGTTCAGAGACAACTCCTACGGCAAGGTGGGGGCGGTCTACAGGGCCTGGCTCAGCCACTTGCCCACGGTGACCTACGAGTCCGCGGAGGCCGTGGCATGAAGTTCTCGCTCATCATGGGCACGATGGGCCGCACCGAGGAGGTGGCGGCCTGCCTCGATTCGCTCGCGCGCCAGGACCACCGCGACTTCGAGCTGCTGGTGGTCGACCAGAACCCGGACGACAGGCTGATGCCGCTGCTCGCGGACCACGCACAGCGCATGCGGATCGTCCATTTGCGCAGTGCCCCCGGCCTCTCGCGTGCTCGCAACCTCGGCCTGCGCCACGCCTGTGGCGATGTGATCGCGTTTCCGGACGACGATTGCTGGTACCCGCTCGGGCTGCTCTCGCACGTGAAGCAGCGCTTCGACAGCGAACCGGCCCTCGACGGCTTGACCGGCCGCTTCGTCGACGGTGCGGGCCGCTCCGAAGGGCGCTGGCTGCCGCGCTCGCAGCCGCTCAACCCGTACACCGTGTGGCGCGGCGCGATCTCGTTCAGCATCTTCCTTCGCCGCCCGTTGGTCGAGCGCATCGGCGGCTTCGACGAAGCGCTGGGCGTCGGTGCCGGCACGCCGTGGGGTGCCGGCGAAGAGACCGACTACCTGCTGCGCGGCCTGCGCGCCGGCGGACGCATCGCCTACGACCACCGCCTGGTGCTTCGCCACCCGGTCAAGACGGCCGAGTTCGGCCCCGCGGCCATCGAGCGCCAATGCCGCTACGAAGCGGGCTTCGGGCGCGTGATCCGGCGCGCGGGCTATCCCGCCTGGTACTTCCCGTGGGTGTGTTTGCGCACGCTGGGCGGCGCCGGGTTGGCACTGGTGCGCGGCCGCGTGGCGCAGGCCCGCTTCAAGTGGCTCAGCGTGCGTGCGCGCGTGCGCGGCTGGTGGCGCAGCGGCCCGGGCGTGCCGCTGCGCCATGAGGCGTCCCGATCTTCTCCCGACTGACTGATTGAGGTCCCGCATGACGAACTTGCCGCAAGTCCTCCAGATCGGCCCGTTTCGCGTGAAGTCTCTGCGCGCGCAGGCGCTCATGAACCAGATCTATCGCCGTCTCGCCCTCGGTCGGCACACGGCGCTCTTTTTCGCCAACACAAACTTCGTCGTCAACTGCGCGGCGTTCGCGCCGCGGTTCAACAGCGCCAGCGTCACCGTGGTCAACGATGGCGTGGGCATGGACTTGGCCGCGCGCATCTGCCACGGCCGCCCGTTCGAAGAGAACCTCAATGGCACCGATTTCATTCCCCGCCTGCTGCGCAGCAGCCCGCTGCCGCTGAAGGTGTTCCTGTTCGGTGCGCGCCCGGAGGTGGTGAGGGCGGCATCGCGTGCCATCGAACGGCGCTTCGATCAGCACGTGGTCGGCGCGTATTCCGGCTTCGATGCCGACGACCATGCGGTGTGCGCCAAGATCCGCGAAACGCGGCCCGACATCGTGCTGGTGGCGCTGGGCAACCCGTTGCAAGAGCGCTGGATCCTCGATCACACCGCCATCTTGCCGCCGGCGTTGTACGTGGGCGTGGGGGCACTGTTCGATTTCCTGGCGCAGCGCACCGCGCGGGCGCCGGACTGGATGCGGCGCCTGCGTCTCGAATGGCTGTTCCGCCTGTGCCTTGAGCCGCGCCGCCTGTGGAAGCGCTATACCATCGACTTCGTGCGTTTCCTGCGAATTTGCACCCGTGAATCCCACTGAGCCGCCCCGCCAGCCGGCACCCGTTGCGTCCGGCGGCTGGGCTGCGCGCTCCGCCTGGTCGGTGTGCGACAACCTCGTCCAGCAGGGCTTGGCATTTCTCATTTTTGCCATGCTCGCGCGCTGGCTCAGCCCGCACGAATTCGGCTTGCTGGCCATCGCGCACCTGATGGTGTTGTTCGTGCGCATGTCGCTGTTCGACGCGATGGCGATGCCGGTGGTGCGCGCGCCCGCGGTTGACGACTCGCTCTACAACGCCCTGTTCACGCTGACCACCTGCGTGGCTGTTGCGATGGCGTGCCTGATGGCTGCGCTGGCTGTGCCGGCGGCGGCGTTCTTTGGCGCGAACGACCTCGTGCCGGTGCTGTGGGGCATGAGCTTGTCGGTGGTGCTTTTCGGGCTGGTGCGTGCGCATGAGGCGCGCTTGCTGCGCGAGGCCAACTTCCGGCTGCTGGCGATCCGTTCGTTGTGCGCGGTGTCGGCCGGCGGCATCGTGGCGCTGGTGCTCGCCTGGCGCGGCGCCGGTGCGATGGCCTTGGTGGCGCAGCAGCTTGTCACGGGCGCGGTGGCGCTGGTGATCGCGGTGGCGGCCGAATGGCGGCGCTGGCGTCCACGCTGGGTGTGGCCTGCGGCGCTGGTGCGCTCGCATGCAGGCGAGATGCGCCGCGTGGGGGTCAACTCGCTGGTGTCCTACGCCAACCAGAATGGCGATGCCGCGCTGATCAGCGTGCTCTTCGGCCCGCATGCCACCGGCTTGTACAACCTGGCCAAGCGGGTGCTTTCGGCCGCTTTCCTGGTGATTGCTTCGTCGCTCAGCCGCGTGGGCGTGAGCCTGTTCGTGGAACGCCAGGGCGAGCCGGCGGCGCTGGGGCAAAGCTATGTGCGCATGCTCGGCTGGATGCTGCTGCTGTTGGTGCCGGTGTATGCGGTCGCGGCGCTCCTGGCCGAGCCGCTGGTGGTGCTGGTGTTCGGCGAGCGTTGGCGAGCGAGTGCGCCGCTGTTCGGCTGGCTGTCGGTGGCCCTCGTGGCTCAGGCGGGCTTTCTTCTCGGGCAGAACCTGTCGTTTGCCACCCGGCACAGCGCGCGCGTGCTGCGCTTGTCCATCGTCCAGCTCGGGATGGCGGCAGCCGGGGCGCTGGCGCTGTCATCGCACGGCATGAAGGGGGTGGCCGCCGGGTTCGCGCTTGGCAGCGTGGCGGCCTGCGTGTTGATGCAGGTGGCCGTGCGCCGCCAGCTCGGGCTGCGCTGGGCGGTGCTGCTGCGCCCCATGCTGCCTGCGCTGGGTGGGGCGGCGGGGGTCGCGCTCGTGCACCACGGTTGGCCCGCGATGGGCGAATACGCAAGCCGGTGGCTGGGCCTTGCGCTTGCGCTCGGTGCCGGCTTGCTTTCTTATGCTGCCCTGGCCGCGGCGGTTCACTGGGTGGTGCGCCGCTATGCGGTGCCCTGACGCGGATGCCCCGGCCGCGGGCGCCGCGGGTTTCTCACTTCTCGAAAGGAAAAGAACGACATGGCCAAAGCAATGATCCTCGCTGCCGGACAGGGCACCCGTGTGCGGCCTCTGACCAAGAACATGCCCAAGCCCATGGTGCCCATCCTGGGCAAGCCGGTGCTCGAGTACCTCATCGAGCACCTGGCGCGCTATGGCGTGACCCAGATCATGATCAACGTGGCGTTCAATCACTGGAAGATCGAGAACCACTTCGGGGATGGCAGCCGCTGGGGTGTGGAGATCGGCTATTCGTTCGAAGGCGTCCGCGAGCATGGCGACGTGGTGCCGCGCCCGCTCGGCTCGGCCGGCGGCATGAAGAAGATCCAGGACTTCTCAGGCTTCTTCGATGAAACCACGGTGGTGCTGTGTGGCGATGCGCTGATCGATCTCGACCTTGGCGCGGCAATCTTCGAGCACAAGAAGAACGGCGCGCTGGCCAGCGTGGTCACCTTGCCGGTGGCGCCCGAGGAGGTGCAGAACTACGGCATCGTCAGTGCCGATGAAAGCGGGCGCGTGATCGAGTTCCAGGAGAAGCCCAAGCCGCAAGAGGCGAAGAGCAACCTGGCCTCCACCGGCATCTATCTCTTCGAGCCGAGCGTGCTCGACCTGGTGCCCAGCGGGCAGACCTTCGACATCGGCAGCGATCTCTTCCCGCTGTTGGCGCGTGAAGGCCTGCCGTTCTACGCGCAGAGCCGGTTCTTCAACTGGATCGACATCGGCCGCGTGAGCGATTACTGGAGCGTGCTGCAGCGGGTGCTGATGGGCGAGGTGGCGCAGATGGAAATCCCCGGCCGCGAGGTGCGCCCCGGGGTGTGGTGCGGGTTGAACACCAACATCGCGTGGGACCAGGTGAAGATCACCGGCCCGGTGTACATCGGATCGGGCGTGTGCATCGAACCCGGCGTGGTGCTGGAAGGCCCGAGCTGGATCGGCAGCGGCAGCCTGCTGCGCCGCGGGTCGCAGGTCGTGCGCAGCGTGTTGTTCGAATACACCCGCATCTCGCCGGAGCAGGTGTTCCAGGAAATGATCGTGGCACCGCAGTACTGCGTTGACCGCCGTGGCACCACGTACTACGTGGGCGAAGAGAATTCGCGCTGGCGCTGGGGCGACGCGCGCGGCTGAGTCCGGGGCGCGGCGCCGTTCAACGGGCGCTCGCGCACCTCGTGCCTCACAAGCGCCGGCGGCGCGATACGAACAGGATCGCACCCAGCCCGGCGAGCAGCATCGCGTAGGTGGCAGGCTCCGGCACGGCGGCCACCACGCGAACGTTCTGCAGCGACAGACCGAAACTCGTGCCAGGAACGCCGCGCACTGCGAACAGCAGCCCGCCATCGCCGCCGGCCTGCGTCAAGAAGGAGAACGTGTTCCAGCCCGAGGTGACGGTGGTGTCGGTCAGCACGCCCCGGGTGGCGTCGCCCCCCTGCGTGTCGAACAGAAAGCCGAACTGGAGCGTCTTGTCGTTGTTACCGGCAAACTTTTCTGCCTGGTAGTCGAAGCTCACGTTGTAGAGCCCTGGTGTCAGATCCTGAACAGGTTCGAAGCAAAAGCGCGGGCCGGGCAGGCTGGTCAGGGGTTCGGTGCAACTCCCGAAGCCCGGTTGCGAAGGGTGCGCCTGGGCGCCGATCGCCCCCAGCGACAAACCCACACCGGCCAGGGTGGCGAGCAGTTTCTTCTTCATCAGGTTTCTCCTCAGGGAACGAACGGCGTTGATGCAGACAGGGAGCAAACGGCGCTCCCGGGGCCGTGGCACGTCAGTAGGCATTGCGGTCGAACAGCAGCACCCGCACCGTGCGCGCGATGATCTTCAGGTCGAGCGCGAGGGACCAGTTGCGCAGGTACTCCAGGTCGTAGTGCACGCGTGCCGCCATCTTGTCCACCGTGTCGGTCTCGCCGCGGTGGCCGTTCACCTGGGCCCATCCGGTGATGCCGGGGCGCACCTTGTGGCGAAGCATGTAGGCCTGGACGATCTTGCGGTACTGCTCGTTGTGGGCCACGGCGTGCGGGCGCGGACCCACGAGGCTCATGCTGCCCTCGAGCACGTTGATGAGCTGAGGCAGTTCGTCGAGCGAGGTCTTGCGCAGGAGGGCGCCGAAGCGGGTGATGCGCGGGTCGCCGCGGCGGGCCTGTCGCACGATGCGGCCATCGTCTTGCGTGGTCATCGACCGGAACTTGTAGACCTGGATCTCCTCGCCATCGAGACCGGTGCGGCGTTGCGTGAAGATCACGGGACCGGGCGAACTCAGCTTCACGCCCAGGGCAATCAGCAACAAGACCGGGGCCGTGGCGATCAGCAGGGCGGACGCGAGCGCCACATCGGTCGCCCGCTTCACGAGGTGGTTCATGCCGGTGATGGGGGATTCGAGCAGGCTCACCACGGGCACGCCCTTGATGTCTTGCAACTGGCCTTGGATGACGTTGATGCCGAACACGTCGGGCGCGTAGTGCACCGAGGTGGTGGTGTCCTGCAATTGGCCGAGCAGGCGCAGCAGGCGCGGCTGCGAGGTCAGCGGGAGAGCGATGTACACGCTGTGGACGCCCTCGCGCTTGACCCATTCGGCCACGTCGCTCAAGCGGCCGATCACCTTGTCGGCCGCATCGGCATGCACCCGGTCGGTGCTGCGGTCTTCGAAGTAGCCGAGAAATTCGTGCACGCAATCATGGCGCGAGCACAGTGCTTGCGCCACGCGCACACCGTTCTCGCCGGCACCCACCACCACGCTGCGCCGCCGCAGGGCGGGCTGGCGCGTGAGCCGATCCAGCCAGTGCGAGGCGGCCACGGCGGCCGCCCATTGCGCCACCGGCGTGACGACCGCCCACCACAGCAGCATCGACCCGCTGTAGAAGCCGAAGCTGTCGGTGGCGAAGCCGAGCAGCAGAAGAATCGCCACGATCGCCAGCCAGTCGCTCAGGATGTTCGCAGCCGCGGCCACCATGCTGTCGCGAAACCGGTTGGCGCCGGGGTAGCTGAGCGTGAGGACGAGGATGCCCAGGACCAGGATGGGGCGCTCGGCCGGGTCGCCGTACAGGCTGGCGATCACCCACAGGCAGGCCACCGTGACGGCAGGTTCCAGCAATGCCGCCACGAACGCGTGGATCGACGGCGGCGCGCTCGGAAACGCCGCGTGCTTGGGATGGGCATCTTCGATCATGGATGCATCTGCCGTGAGGCATCTTGCGGGCGACGCCCTCCAGACGGTGGGGGGAAATCTGTCGCCATCGGCGTATCTGACATAAGCCTCAACCTCTGCGTCGGGAGAGAAGGCATGGACGCAATGCGCGCCCATGGCTCGAAACCTGCAGACCAGGCTTCGAATTCCCTCTCGGCAAATGGCGTGCCGCGGTGCAACAAAAAAGCAGGGTGCGACCGCTTCAGTTCTGCGGGACGAAGCGCCACCACTGCGTGCCGAGGTCTTCTTCCACCCAGCCGAACAACAGCCCGGCCGGGCCGGCCTCCATCTGGGCCAAGGCGAGCGCGGCGGCTGCGTCGCGGCACAACGTGAAGCGGGCATCGCCTTGCCAGCCCAGATGCTGGCCAAGCGCCGCGAGAAGCTGGCTGGGCTGGCTCTGCAAGAACGTGAATGGCATGGGCAGGCCGCTGCGCACCTGCTCGGTGATGGCGAGCGTGGCCGTGCGCGGACCGCTCAGGCTGGCCACGCGCAGATGGGCGCCGGTTGGCAGATGCGTTTCTCCGGCTTGATCGAGGCAGGCCAACGCGCCATGCAGTGCCAGTTCGGCCCAGGGTCCCAGCCGTCGCGGCCGTTGGCCCAGACGCGCCGCGAGCGCAGCGCGCCAATCGGGCGCGGGCGGCGCCGTGTGGACGTGCGCCAGTGTGTGCCAGGCCATCGGCGGTGCGGGCGGCGTCAGCCTTGCGCCGGTCTGGGTGCAATCGTCCAGCACCACGGCCGCGTGTCCGCCGCCAAACCCGAGGATGGTGGCGAGCACATGGGCCGTTCGCCGGGGCGGTTGGGGCGCGAGAGGGGTTTGCAGGGCGGGGTCCGGCGCGTAGGCTGTCTTCGGCCAGCTGCCCGACTCCAGGCAGGCGGTGAGCAAGGCGATCTCGGCGGCGCCGGAAGCGCCGAGCGTGTGTCCCATGGCGTTCTTGAACGAGACCAGGGCTGGCTGCGGATTGAAGACCTGCCGCAAGGCATGTGCCTCGATGGCATCGTTGCCGGGGCTGCCCGCTGCCTGAGGTTTGAGCACGCCAATGTCGGCCGGGGAGAGGGCACTGGCCGTCAGCGCCTGTGCCCATGCGGCCTGGATGGCGTGAAGGGCGAAACCGGCGGGGTCACGCCCATCCACCACGTTGGCGTTGCCCGCGATGCGCCAGCGGGACGGCGCGGCGCCGAGATGCAGCGCGGCCACGGCCTCGCCCAGCACCAGGCCTGAACGCGCCAGGCCGAAAGGGCGTGCAGCATCCGGGCTCAGCAGCTGCATGCTGCTGAAGCCGCCGAGCGAGGTGAGGTTGCGCAGTTCCAGGCCGAGCACCAGGGCGGCCTGCGCATGGCCTTGCCGGATCAGTGTGCAGGCGCTGGACAACGCATTCAGGCTGGATGTACACGCGGTGGACACCGTGAACACCGGGCCGCGCCACCCGAGCCAGCCGGCAATCGTTTCTGCAAAGGTGGGAAAGTCGCCATCGAACGTACCGCGTTGTTCCACCGCGCCGATGTCCAGCGACGACGACGCCACGAAGAGCGGGCCCTCGCGCGGGCCATCCAACGCGCCGCTTTCGGCGGCGACCCGTTGCACGATGCGGCGTGCGCGGGCGAGCCAGTCGGGATCGGGGTCGTCGATGGCGTAGAGCGGGCAGGTCAGCCCCGGGCTCACCTCCACTCGCGCGGGGATGGTGCCGCCGGCCTGCAATGCGGCCAGGGCACTTGGCATGTCGGCGCCCAGCGCCGAGGCGAGACCCCGCCCCGCGAGGTACACCTCGCTCATGACCGCTGTGAGGCGAGGTGGTGCGACACGTGCGCGGCGAGGTCGCCCAGCGATGCCAGCGCGCGGCGCGTGTCTTTGCTGTCGGGCATGCGCAGGCTGTAGCGGGCCTGAATGGCCATGGAGATCTGCAGCGCATCGAGCGAATCGAGGCCCAGGCGTGCCTGCGGGCCGAACAACGGTTCGCTGATGGACAGTCCGCCTTCGGGCGCTGTCTTTTCGGCGGCATCGAGCACGAGTGCGGCCAGTTCGGGGATCAGGGTCTCGGGGCTCATCGGGCGGGACGTTTGAAGAGCAGCAGCGCGATGGCGAACATCAAGGCGGCAAAGCCCACCAGGCGGAGCAGGTCCGGCCAGATGCCGGGGATGCCGCTGCCGCGCAGCAGCACGCTCAGCAGCGCCTCGAGGCCCCAATTCATTGGCGACAGCTCGGCCAAGCGTTGCATGATGTCCGGCATCACGAACTTGGGCACCATGATGCCGCCGATGGCGGCCATCAGCACATTCGTGATGGGACCGACGGTGGCGGCTTGTGCGTGGGTGCGCACCGCGCAGGCCAGCGCGAGCGCCATGCCCACGGCGGCCAGGCTCACGGCGAGCAACGTCGCGATCATCGCGCTCCATTGAATGCCCGCCAGCGACAGCGCCTCGCCGCCGATGTGTGGCATGAGCCACACCCCCACGCTCAGCATCAGCACGGCTTGCACCGCATTCACGCCGAGGTACGGAAGCGCCTTCGAGGCCAGCAGCGTGCGGCGCGGCACGCCCAGGCTTTGCAGGCGAGCCAGCGTGCCGCTGCTGCGTTCTTGCACGAACAGCGAGGCCAGCGATGTGACGACGAAGAACATGCCGAACACCAGCCAGGCGGGGACGTTCTGTTGAACCGAGTTGGGGTGCGCGCGGGTGCCGGCATAGCGCTGTGCATCCACGAGGGCGTTCATCGAGGCGTGCGGCGGTGGCGCGGGTGCATCGGTTTCGGCCAGTGCGGCGCGGGCCTTCACCTCGCCCGCCATGCCGGCGAGTTCGGCGCGCAGCGTATTGAACAGGTTCGTGCTGATGCCGGGCTCGGCCAGCAGTTCGATGCGGGCTTCGGTGGGCAGCGTGGGCAGCGCCAGCTCTTCCGACAGGCCGGCGTTCAGCACCAGAACGTATTGCAGCCGGCCTGCGCGCAACTGGGCTTGCCAGTCTTCAGGCAGCGGTTGCGCATGGCCGTGGCGCGCCTGCCATTGCGCCAGCAGGGTGCCTGCGAGCGTGCCGGTGTCGTGGGCGACCACGGTGTAGCTGAGCGCGCTGCGCGGCGGTGCATACACATCCTTCAGGGCCAGCGACATGATGACGATGAACAGCATCGGCATCAGGAACAGCGCCGCGAGGCCGTGGATGTCGCGGATGAGTGCGAGCAGTTCCTTCTTGATGAGCGCCGGCAGCATCGCGTCAGTCTCTCAGGGAGCGGTCGGTGAGGGCCATGAACAGCTGCTCGAGGTTGTCGCGCCCGAACTCCGCATGCCGGACACGCACGCCGGCGGCGTCGAGTGCCGCCAGCGCCGATGCCGCGGGTGCCGACAGGCGCAAGCGCACCTGCGCACCGTTCACATGGGGGGTGCCGAAAGGCGCCAGCAGGGCCGACAGGGCCGCGGGCTCGACGCCTTCGGCCGTCAGGGTCAGCGTGGTGGCGTCCTGTTCGAGCAGCGCGTCGAGCGGGCCGGCCCGCAGCACGCGGCCGTGGTCGATGATGACGACCTCGTCGGCGATCGTCTCGATCTCGTCCATGTAGTGCGATGTGTAGATGACGGCAGCGCCTTCGCGAGCGAGGTTTTTGACCGCGTCGAGCACGAACGCGCGCGACTGCGGATCCACCCCCACGGTGGGTTCGTCGAAGAGCACGAGTTCAGGTTGCGGCAGCAGGGCAATCGCCATGTTCAGACGCCGCTTGAGTCCGCCCGAGAGGCGCTCCGCGCGTGCGTCGGCGTGGCGCTCCAGTTGTGCGAAGGCCAGGCAGGCGGCAATGCGCTCATCGCGCCGATGGCGTGGAACGCCGGCCGCGCCGGCAAAGCAGGCCAGGTTCTCCCGCACGCTGAGCATCGGATAGAACGCGTATTCCTGAGGCGCCACCGCGATCCGGGTCGGGGCGGCCGCGCGGGTTTGCGAGAGCGCCACGCCATCGATCAGGATCTGCCCTTGTTGAAGCGCGAGCAAACCGGCGACATGCGCAATGAGCGTGGTCTTGCCGGCGCCATTCGGGCCGAGCAAGCCCAGCACGCGGCCCCGCTGCGCGCTCAGCGACACGTCGACCAGGGCAGGGGCGGCCGCGTGGGGGTAGCGATGGCTGAGGTGTTCGATGGCGAGCATCAGCGCACCGCGGCTTTCAGCTCGCGGAAGAAGGCTTCCTCGCGCGCGGCCTGGCTGCGCAGCAGTGCGGCGATGGCCGGCGGGTCGAGCGGCTCGCGGCCCTTGACCATGCGCGCCGCTTTCAGCGCGAGCGCACGCCAGCCGTCGCCGATGTCGGTCAGCCGGTTGGAGAAATCCGCCAGCGCCGGACAGCCGGCCAATGGAGCCGCCTCTTGCAGAAAGGACGCGTAGATGAAGCGGAAGCCCGCGCCGCCGGTGCCGATCTCTTCCTGCATGCGCACGATGTGGCCGATGAAGGCCGTGCTGCCCGGCTCGGCGGGCGGGAGTTTCTCGACGCGGCCGGCGAGCAGGCGCATGCCGCGCACGCCCGCAATCGGCACGGGCGCCAGCATCATGCGGCAGTTCTTGCGGATGGCGGCGCGCACGGCGGCGGGTTGGAGTGCGTGGCGCGGCGGCGCCGCCAGGTAGTACAGCAAGCCCTTCGGCGCGAGCACACCCTTCGAAAAGCGCGAGCGCGTGAGGTCGGCCGCGGCGCAGCGCATCGGTTCTTCGAACACCGGGTCGCTGATCAGGTAGTCGTTGCCTTCCTTCCCGTACACCAGCAGGTTGTGCGCGTTGAAATGGAAGCGCATGTCGGGCGGGAAATAGGGCAGCCAGTACACGGAGGTCTGCAAGCCCACCACTTGCCCGTTCGCGAGCAGCGCATCCAGGCGTTGCTGCCCGGCTTGCGGGCTGCGGAAGGTCTCGAAGCGAAACCTGGCCGCGAGCGGCTTGAGCATGCCCTTGATGATGGTGCGCGGAAGCGAGCGGTAGGCAATCAGCGGCTGGCCGTTGATCTTCACGAAAGGCAGGTAGGCGAACGACAGGCCTGCCGAGAGGCCGAAGGCCAGGCTTTCGCTCACCTCCACGCCATGGTGGCGCAGCAGGTTGGAGATCACGCCGCTTTCGCAATGTGCGGCATGGCGGTGCTGGAAGTTCATGGCGTTTGCTGAAGTTCGGCCACCGAGATCCCCAGGGCCTGGGCGTATCGGTTCAACAGGGCATGCGACAGCTTCGAGAAGCGGCCTGGGTTCAGGTGGCGGCGCACGCGCCACTGCCACACGCCGCTGGTCTGCGACAGCAGGGCGACGTCCATCCGCCGGGCGTACATCCAGTATTCGAGCGGCGCGGCCAGGCCCTGCGCCACGCGCGTTCGTGCGGCGTCGGCTTGCGCCTGCATCGATTCGACCGCATGGCGGGTGACGATCTCTTCGGCTTCCCATCCGCGCGACGCGGCGATGACGAGGCGCCCGCTTGCATCGCGCGCATAGACCGCCTTGCGGTGGCCTGCCTGCGTGGTGTTGCCCTCTTGGGGCACGGCGTCGAGATCCATGGTGAATCAGACGGCCTGCATGTACACGAAGCCGCTGGAGAAGCGGCCGCTTTCGGGCACGAACATCAGCACGCGCTGGCCCGGCCGGATGCGCCCGGAGCGAAACAGCTCGTCCAGCATGATGTACGGCGAGGCCGAACCCGTGTTGCCCTTGGTGGCGAGGTTGGTGAACCAGCGATCGCGCGGGATCGACAAGCCGACGTGCTGCAGCGAGTCGATCATCGGCTGGATGAAGTACTGCGACGAGAGATGCGGCAGGAACCAGTCGATGTCATCGGCCGCGAGGCCGCGCTTGGCCACGATCTCGGCCAGCGGTTCGCGGAAGGTGGCACGGCTGATGTGGTCGTTGAGCAGGCGCACGTCCTGTTTGACGGCAAAGACCGATCTGGCGTGCCATTCGGCGCTTGGGAATTGCAGCCAGCCGCGCAGCGATTCGTCGTCGTTCTTCTCGGCGCCGGCATACATGCAGGCAGGCAGCTCGTGCGCCGCAGAGGACAGGTCGATCCAATCGATGCGCAATGACAGTGAACCGCGCGGCGCGGTTTCCAGCAACACGGCACCCGCACCGTCGGAGAGCATCCAGCGCAGAAAATCTTTCTCGAACGCGATCTCGGGCCGGGTTTCGAGGGCTTGCACCTTGTGCGCGAGTTCCGGTTCGAAATTGCGTGCCAGCAGGATCGGCGACGCCAGCTCCGAGCCGGTGGCCACTGCGCGGCGCGCGTCGCCTGCACGAACGGCCAGCCAGGCATGCTTCAGCGCGGCGGTGCCCGAGAGGCAGATGCCTGCGCAGGAGACGACCTCCAGCCGCGGCCAACCCAGTTCACCGTGCACCATCACGCCGTGGCTGGGCATGAGCTGGTCGGGCAGCGAGGTGCCGGTGGCCAGGCAATCGACGCGGCCCACGTCGCCCAGCGCCCGGATGGCTGCCGCCGTGAGCTGTGCGTTGCTCATGGCGGGCTCGCCGGTGGCGCGGTCGATGGCGTAGTGCCGCGTCTGGATGCCGTTGCTGCGCAAGACAATGCGGCGTGCGCGCGAGGGCTTGCCGCCCACGCGGCCCAACACATCCTCGATGTCGTCGTTGGAAACAGGCGCGAAGGGCAGGTAAGCGGCGGTGCGCGTGAGAAAGACGTCAGTCCTCATACAGATGGGCGCGTTCGGTGGACGAGCCCGAGGGCTGTTCGTAGCGGTCGGCAATTTTAGTCAGCCGTGTGCGCATGAACGGGCGCAGCAGCGCCTGCAATGCCAGGCTGGCCGGGACAAGCGTCACGATCATCGCCACCAGGAATGCCACGTACACGGCCAGCAGGGGCCGGCGTTGCCAGCTTCCGGGCGGCCCCGCGGCACGCAGCAGCCTGCCCCACATGAAGAAGCTGCGCGTGCCGGTGCGTTCGCTGAAATAGAGGGTGGGGTCGACCTTTGCTGCACCCAGGCCGGCCAGCAGGGGGGCGGTGTCTCGTTCGCGATCGGCGTGCAGGCCGTCGCGCAACGCGAGGCCGAAGCGGCGGGCATTGCGGATCTGCCCGTCGTTCAATCCGGCGGGCGGCATGCCCCAGAAGGCCGACTTGTCGCCGCTCAGCAGCCAGCGGGGCGTGGTGATGAACGTGGCGAGCGTGGGGCCCGGATCGATGACGGCCACGTGGTCGATCAGGCGCGCACCCGTTGCGGCCAGCAACGTCTTGAGCTTGTCTTGCGCCGACAGCCACATGTTGCGGCAGGCCACCACCGTGACCACCGGCTTGCCGCGAAGCACGCGATGCGCCACGGGAAGCTGCAAGAAGGCAGTGATCGGCTGGGAAGGCGCCAGGAACCACACCTGATAGGGAAGGATCACGAGATCGAAGTTCTCGTCGCCGCGCAGCGACACGGGGGCCAGGGGCGCCGGGGCCATCAGCGCCGATTCGGGGAATGCATCCAGAAAGCTGAAGAAGCCCCAGGGAAAGGGGAAGGGCTTCTGCGGAGCCAGCACCTCCACATGCACGTGGAGGTGCGGGTCCGCTTGCAGCGGCTGGATGATTTGCTGGGTGAGTGCAGTCAGCTGACCCGTCTGGGAGTACTGAACGACCAGCACCTGCTTGGGGCGTTTCTCAGCGGGTGTGTCAGGAGATGTCACGGGCGTCGTCGGGAAGAAATACCGGCGAATGGTAGTGGAGGCCCTCTTGGAGGTTGATCCTCCAAAAGATGAAGAGCTACGCGGGCGTGGCCGGCGCGGCTGCGCGGCGCGACACCCACCAGCTCTCGGCGCTGTACACCGCAAGCGCGGCCCAGATCATCAAGAAGCCGATCAGCCGCTCTGGGGAGAAAGGCTCCTTGAACACCCACAGGCCCAGGCCCATTTGGATGCTCGGACCGATGTACTGCAGCACGCCCAGCGTGGCGAGCGTGATGCGGCGCGCGCCTGCGGCGAACAGCAGCAGCGGGATGGCGGTGATCGGCCCCGAGGCCACCAACCAGAAATTCGCGGACCAGCTGTCCGACGGAAAGTGGCTGGTGCCCTGGACGCTCCACCATGCCAGCACGGCGAGCGCGAACGGCATGAGGATCACCGTCTCCAGTGTCAGCCCTTCGAGGGCGCCGAGCGAGGCCACCTTGCGCATCAGGCCGTAGACGCCGAAAGTGGCGGCCAGGCCCAGCGCGATCCAGGGCGGCCGCCCGGCCAGCACCGTGAGCCACAGCACGCCGATGGCGGCCAGCCCGAGCGCGATCCACTGGCCGCGGCGCAGGCGCTCGTGCAGCACCGTGTAGCCGAGCAGCACATTCACCAGCGGGTTGATGAAATAGCCCAGGCTCCCATCGATCACGTGGTTGTTGTTGACCGCCCAGATGAACAGCAGCCAGTTGGACGACAGCAGCACCGCCGAGATCGTGAACACGCCCAGCACCCGGGGCGAGCGCGCGAGGGGCTTGATCCAGTCCCATTGCTTGCGCACGACCATCAGCGCCAGCAGGAACAGCAGCGACCACACGATGCGATGCGCCAGGATCTCGCCGGGGGGCACATGCGCGATGTATCTGAAATACAGCGGCATCACGCCCCACAGGCTGAAGGCGAGGCCGGCGTAGAAGACTCCGATGGGCATGGTGCGCTGCGAGTTGAAGGCACGCATTGTCACCGGGTTGGTGCAGCGCTGCTGGGCGCGGCCTTCAGGGAAACGAGACCCTTCAGTTCAGGGGATACCCCTGGGCAAGGGACTGACAGCGCCGCAGCCGATGCCTAGGATGGATTCACCCCTCATCCGCATGTCCTGCTCAGGAGTGACGTCCATGCCTACCACCATCGCCGTCGGAGCCCGTTCTCTGTTCGTCACCGCCACCGCATGGGTGTTCATCCTTCTGGGGATGCTGGCGTGCTTGTCTGCCTTGCTCCAGAACGCCGCGCTGGCTTCGCTGATGCCGGCGCCTGCGGCCTCCGGCCTGGTGGGTTTCCTGATGGCGCACCTGCCTTGGGTGGTGGCCGCGTGCGTCGTCTTGTCACTGGCCACGCTTGCCTGTGCCATCGGCCTGCTGCTGCGGCTCGACTGGGCCCGCCGCGCGTTCATCGGCCTGCTGGCCGTGGCCATCGTCGCCAATCTCCTGGGCCTTTGGCTGCAGCACGAAATGATGCAGTCGGTGGTGAGCAGCACGCTCAGCACTGCGGTCTTGCCGCCGCAGGCGCTCGGTGTGTTCGACGGCTTCGTCACGGCGGTGCGCGTGATGGCGGTCGTCGTCACGCTCGGGGCCTGCGGGCTGCTGGCCTGGATCATCCGCCGGCTCATGTCCAACCGCGTGCGGCAAGAATTTGCGTGACACGGCCCTGGCTATCCGCCGACGTCTCCCTCCACATAAAGCCATCGCCCTTCCTCCCGCACGAACCGGCTGGTTTCGTGCAGGCGGTGGGCGCGCCCGCCGAGTTTGCTGCGGGCGACGAATTCGACGGTGGCGTGGGTGGCGTCTTGCACGCGATGACCGCGCACATCGAGGCCGAGCCAGCGCAGGCCTTCGGGGTCGGGTTCCAGCGCGGTGGGGCGGGTGCTCGGGTGCCAGGTGGCGAGCAGGTAGTCGCGCAGCCCGCGCACGTAGGCGCTGTAGCGCGAGCGCATGAGGGTTTCGGCGTCGGGCGCTTGCAGGTGAAGCGGGCCGCCGTGATAGGCGCCGCAGCAGGCGGCGTAGGCGCGCGCGGTGCCGCAGTCGCAGGGCGGGCTGTTCATGGCGGGGAGAGTTCCTTGTCCCAGATTTCGCTGACCAGGTCGTGCCCGAAGCTGTGGTGCGGCTCGCTGGCGCCGAGGGTGTAGCCGGCCTTGCGATACAGGCTGCGGGCGGCATGGAGTTGGCTGTCGGTCCACAGCGTGATGCGCTGGTAGCCCACAGCACGCGCGAAGCGCTCGCACTCGCGCACGAGTTGTTGGCCCAGGCCGAGGCCGCGCGCGGCGGGGTCGACCAGCAGCATGCGCAGCTGGGCCACCCCGGGCCGCGGTGCCTGTGTGGCATCGTCGCGCGCCTGCACGAGGGCCACGCAGCCGAGCGGCACGCCGTCGCGCTCGCCGATCCAGCAGGCTTCCCGCGCGGGGTCGAAACGTTCGATGAACTCCGCGGCGATGCGCGCCACCCGGGCTTCGAAGCGCATGTCCCAGCCATATTCCTGCGCGTACAGGGCGCCGTGGCGGGCGACGATCCAGCCCATGTCGCCTGGCCGGTGGGGACGCAGTTGGCAAGGGGTGGCGGTGGCGTCGAGTGCGCTGAGCAGCCGGTCTTGTGACATGAGGCGGAGATTGTGGCCAAAAGACGGGCCAAGGCAACCATTCATCACCCCACCCGAGTGATCAGCGCTTGCGTCGGGTACTGTATATAAATACAGTCACTTCTGTGAGCGCCATCTTCTCCTCCATTGCGCCAACGCCACCCGCCGCCCGGTCTCGTCTGCCGGGCACGGTGCCTGCGGTGCTGCAAGCCCCGGAAACCGTGCACGCCAGTCTCTGGCGGGCGCACCAGCTCGGGCGGGTCCAGGCCCGTGGGCTGCCGAGCGGGTTTGCGGCGCTCGATGCGCAATTGCCGGGTGGAGGCTGGCCGCAGCAGGCGCTCACCGAGTTGCTGGTGCCGCATCCCGGGGTGGGAGAAATGCGCTTGATGGCACCCAGCGTGGCGAAGGTGCAGCGCGCCGGGCGGCCGGTGATGCTGTTCGACCCGCCGGCGGCCGTGTCGGCGCAGGCGCTGGCCGAGATGGGGGTGGAGGCTTCGCAGCTGCTGGTGATCCGCACCGAACTGCAGGTGCGGCCCGGGGCCGATCGGTTGTGGGCGCTGGAGCAGGCACTCAAGAGCGGGCATGTGGGTGCGGTGCTGGCCTGGTTGCCGCCGCGGGTGCGTTCTGAGCGCGTGCGTCGCCTGCAGCTTGCCGCGCAAGCCCACGAAGGGCCGGCGTTCATGTTGCGCGAGATGGGCGCGCAGGCCCACGCCAGTGCGGCGCCGCTGCGCGTGGCACTGCATCCGGCGGGGGCCGATCACCTGGCTTTGCGTCTGCTGAAGCGGCGTGGCCCGCCTCTGTTGGCGCCGGTGCATCTCGCCTTGCCGGCAGTGCTGTCGGCGACGGCGGCGAAGCGGGCGCAAGGCAGTGATGGTGCGGCGCTGCAAGCACCGCTGCCGGCCGCCGTCTTTGTCAATCTGGCCTGAGCCGATGGGCACGCATGCTCTGGATCGGGATCCACCTGCCTGGTTTGTCGCTGGAATCGTTTGCCAGAACGTTGCCGCCGGCGCAGGCCGGGCAGCCGCTGGCGCTGGTGCAGGCGCATCGCATTGCCGCCGCCAACGGGCTGGCCGAGGCGCTGGGCGTGGTGCCCGGACTGAAGCGTGCCACCGCGCTGGCGTTGGTGCCCGGGCTGGTGCTGGGGCAGGCCGATGCGTGCCGCGATGAACAGGCGCTGTTGAGCGTCGGGCATGCGGCGCTGGCGTTCACGCCGGCGGTCAGCCTGTCGCCGCCGGCGGGCGTGCTGCTCGAAGTGCAGGCGAGCTTGCGCTATTTCGGGGGGCGCGAGGCGCTCATGGCGCGCTTGCGCGACGCGCTGGCGCCGCTGGGGCACGCGCTGCAATGCGTGAGCACGCCCACGGCGCAAGGCTCGGCCTTGCTGTCGCGCTGGCAGGGCGGGCTGCACTGCGCCGATGCCACGGCGTTGAGGCAGGCGCTGGCGCAGATGCCGGTTGAGCTGCTGGCAGCCGGCGAGGCCCATGCGGCCACGTTCGAGGGCATGGGCTTGCAAACGGTGGCCGATGTGCTCCGTCTGCCGCGTGCTGGCTTGACGCGACGCTTCGGCAGCGGGTTGCTGGAAGAACTCGATGCGGCGCTGGGCGAACGGCCCGACCCGCGCGATGCGCTCATGCTGCCACCGGTCTTTCACAGCCGGTTGGCGTTGTTTGCCCGGGCCGACACCACCCAGCAGGTCTTGCATGGCGCCCAGGTGTTGCTGGCGCGGCTGGTGGTCTGGCTGTCGGCCCAGCATGCGCATGTGTGCCGCTTCCACCTGGAGATGAAACACGAGCCGCGATGGCGCGGTGGCGTGGTGCCGGCAGTTTCAGTGCTGGAGGTCGCGCTGGCCGAGCCTTCTCGCGATGCCGCGCACATGTCGGTGCTGCTGCGTGAGCGCTTGGGGGCCTTGCAACTGCCCGCGCCCACGCTGGAGTTGGCTTTGCATGCCGACGACATCGCCCACCAGCCGCCGCCCACCGGTGAATTGTTTCCGCTGCCGCACACCGAGCAGGCGGGCTTCACGCGTCTGATTGAACGATTGCAAGCGCGCCTGGGGCGGGAACAGGTGCAATGCCTGGTGCCGGTGGCCGACCATCGCCCGGAGCACGCCACGCAGGTGTGTCCCGCCGAAGCGGGCCCCCGGCGCGCCTCCGCGGCGTGTCTTCCCGGCGCGCCGCCCATCCGCCTGACACGCCCTGCCTGGTTGCTGCCCGAGCCGGTGCCGCTGCAAGAGCGCCATGCGCGCCCGTTGCTGGATGGCCAGGTGCTGCATGTGCTGGCCGGGCCGGAGCGCATCGAATCCGGCTGGTGGGACAACCACCTGGTGACGCGCGACTACTTCATCGCCCAGACCCCGCAAGGTGCGCTGGTGTGGTTGTATCGCGGGCGCTTCTCAGGGGATGCCGGTGCACCCGCGTGGTTCTTGCATGGGCGATTTGCCTGAGGCCGGGGCCCGCGCATGAATCACGGCGAAGCGGGCGGCCGCAGGAAGAGCGTGTCGCCATGCCGTTCGACGGCATAGGTGCGCAGCGGCACTTCGCAAGGCAGGGCCACGGCCGCACCGCTGGCGATGTCGAATGCGCCCGCATGCAGCGGGCAGACGATGGTGGCACCGGCCTGATGGCCGTCGGTCAGGCGCGCACGGCCATGGGTGCATTGGTTGCGCGTGGCGTGATAGCCGTCGCCGACTCGGAAAACCGCCAGCGGCGGCCAGCCCGGCACCTCCACCGCCAGCGGCAGCCCTTCCACGATCCGCTCGGCGGCGCACAGGCGAACCAGCGCGGGCATGTTCAGGCCCTGGCGTGCAGCCGGTGCGTCACACCATGCGGCACGCCACGCGGCCGAGCGGTCCCATGTCGGCGAGCAGCTCGTCGCCGGCACCGATGACCGCCATCGGCCCCAAGGCGCCCGACAGGATCACCTCGCCCTCGCGCAGTGGCTGGCCGCGCTCGGCCATCGTGCTGGCGAGCCAGTACGCCGCGCGCAGCGGATGGCCCAGGCAGGCGGCGCCGGTGCCGCTGGAGGCGACCTGCCCGTTCTTCGTCATCTGCATGGCGAGGTCGGCCAGCGACAGCGAACCCAGCGCCACGGGCTGGTCGCCCAGCACATACAGCGCGCTGGAGGCGTTGTCGGCCACGGTGTCCACGAGGCTGATCTTCCAGTCGGTGATGGCGCTGTCGACGATCTCGATGGCGGGCAGGGCATAAGCGATGCAACGCAGGAACTCGCCCCAGGCGGGAACGCGTGCGGGCAGGGTGCGCTCCATCACGAACGCCACCTCGGCTTCGGCCTTCGGCTGGATCAGGCGCGACATCGGGATGTCCTGCCCATTCAGGTATTCCATGTCGTCGAACAGCATGCCGAAATCGGGCTGGTCCACGCCGAGCTGCTTCTGCACGGCCAGCGACGTCAGCCCGACCTTCTTGCCCACGATGCGCCGCCCACTGCTGAGCAGGCGCTGCGTGTTCAGGTCGGCCACCGCATACGCCGCCTCGATGCCTTCGATGCCATGGGCGTGCGACACCGGCGCGATGGGGCGCCGTTCGCTGCGGGCGGTGCGCAGCGCTTCGGCGGCGGCGAGGTAGGACTCGGGGTGGCTCATGCGTTGATTCCTGGAGATGGGTTTTCGGGAACGGCAGCTTACTCGGGTTCGATGCCGGCGGCGCGCACGCGCTGGCCCCACACCTCCACCTGCTCGGACACGAACGTGCCGAACTGCGCGGGCGTGTTGGGGGAGTGCTCCATGCCGAGCTTGAGCAGCTGTTCGGTCATGGCCGGGCGCGCCAGCACGGTCGACAACGTGGTCGACAGCTTGCTCACCACGTCGGCCGGCATGTGGGCCGGGCCGGACAAGCCGATCCAGGCGGCGAGGTTGTAGCCCTTCACGCCCACTTCCGACATCGTCGGCACGTCGGGCAGCAGCGCGGAGCGCTTGTCCGAGAACACCGTGAGCGCTTGCAGGTTGCCGGCCTTCACGTGCGGCACCAGCACCGGCAGGTCGGCCATCAGGAAGTCCACCTGCCCGCCGATCAGGTCGGTGATCGCGGGCGGTTGGCCGCGGTACGGCACGCCGATGGCCTTGAAGCCTTCGATGGACGACACCGCCACCGCCGCCACCTGCGCGGCGGGCGAGCCGTAGGCATAGCTGAACGCGCCGTTGGCGGCACGTGCCTTCGTGGTCAGCTCCGGCAAGGTCTTGGCGCCCGACTTCGGGCCCACCGCGATCGCATACGGCATCGTCGAGATGCGGATGATTGGCGTGAAGTCTTTCACCGGGTCGTAGTTCAGCCGTTTGAACAGGCTGGGGTTGGCCGAGTGCGTGGAGTTGCCGCTGATGAACAGCGTGTAGCCGTCGGGCGCGGCACGGGCGGTGTACTCCGCGCCGATGCGCCCGGCGGCACCCGCCTTGTTGTCCACCAGAAAAGTGCCGCCGAGTTCATTCTGCAGCTCGGTGCCCAGCATGCGCGCCAGGATGTCCATCGTGCTGCCGGCCGGATAGGCCACGACGATCTTCACCGGCTTGGCGGGGTAACTCTGTGCATGCACTGCGATCGGGACCAGGGCCGCCAGAGTGGCGGCGGCGATTGTTCTGCGGCGAATCATGGTTGTCTCCTCGTTGTCATGTTCTGTGGTTCGTCATCGGGTGGCCGTATTCAGCCGCGCTGCTTGATCAAGTCGAGGGCGACGTCGACGATCATGTCTTCCTGTCCGCCGACCATGCGGCGCTTGCCCAGCTCGACGAGGATGTCGACGGTCTTGAGGCCGTACTTGGCTGCGGCGGCC
>CAZBOF010000017.1:0-37280 GCA_964493285.1 uncultured Rhizobacter sp.
CACGGCAGATCAACCGGCTCATCCCCGACTACATGGTGATGGGCGAACGCGGCATGGGTGACATGGCCGAGATGACGATGCCCTTGCCCGACAACACCGCGCCGATGATGGGGGGTGACGGCCCCTTCGGTTCGGTGGAGATGGGCGGCATGTTCAGCATCTTGAAAGTGCGCGCTGGCCAGAAGCCCGGCGACTACAGCGACCCGGGCTGGTACCGCCAACCTGCCGGCACCACGGCTTTCGAGTGGCAGGGCGCTTTGGTCGAGCCTGCGCGCTTCGCTGCCGAAGGCGGGCAAAGCATGCCCAAGCGAGATCCTGCCGTCCATGACATCGAAGTCAAGGTCCGCAAGCCCCAAGGGCATGCCGGGCATTGATGTCGTTCCTCAGTCTCCCTAACCATCCGGAAGGAGTTCGCCATGAAAACCTCGACCCTTGTGGGACTGGCCACCGCTGTGTGGCTGGCCCCGACGCTGCCTGCGGCGGCTCACAACGGCGGCCAGCATCACCACCACGCGGCTCCTGCCGCGAGCCATGCGGGCCCGGCCGCGGCGGAACTCGCGGACGGCGAAGTGCGCCGCATCGACCTGGCAGGCAAGCGCGTGACGCTGCGGCATGGCGAGATCAAGAACCTCGACATGCCCGGCATGACCATGGCGTTCGAGGTGGAAGACGGCACCTTGCTGCAAGACTTGAAGGTCGGCGACAAGGTGCAGTTCGCAGCGGTGAAGAAAGGGCGCGCCGTCGTGATCACGCAGATCCAGCTCGCCCCGTGACAGCAACGTCTCAGCCGGGCGGGGTGGCGCGCCATTCGGTGCGCTGGTCGCATCCGGCCTGGCGCATGACCTCATCGGCCACCAGCCGCTCGTCTTCGCGGTTCAAGTCGACACTCACCACCGCGCCGCCGCGGCGCACCGTCTCTTCATAGGCGCTGGCTTCGTGGGGCGAAGCACCCCAGTCGAACACGCCTTGAAAAAGATCCAGCAAATTGGTCAATAGACCGCCGGTGACTTGCTCGTCGATCTGGCGCCCCAGCTTGTCGGACGGTGTGCCGTCGCCCATGTGGACTTTGACCGCGCGTTCATTCAGCCCCTGCTTCACCAGTTGCCGCGCGGCGCTCTGGCCCGCATGGGCATCTTCGAAAGCAAACAGGGCGTTGGCCATGGCCGGTTCTCCGCGGAAGAGGGCTTGCCGCCGGCGTGTCTCAGGGCAGGCTGCGAATCGTCAGGCCCGACGCCTTGGATTCGTCGAACGCGAGGCGCGATTTCAATGCCTCGTGCTCGTCAAATGGTTCTTCATAGCTCCACGCGGCATCTTTGGCAGTTTGATGCCCGGCCCGCACGCTGAAGTAGCTGGCCTTGCCCTTGAACGGGCATTCGGTGGTGGTGTCCGTGGGGGCCACGGTGCGCATCTGGACATCGTCGCGCGGAAAGTAGAAGCGGGCGGGGTGGCCGTCCTCGGTCACCTTCACCACATCGCGTGAATCGGCGATCACCTGCCCTTTGAGTTCGACCGTCATCCGCCCAGGGACGGATGACTCCTGCACATTGTGTTGGGGCCATTTCTGATGACCCGGCGACTTGCTCATCCCGACTCCTTTTGCTGCATTTCACGAGAGCTGTATCCACCACGGAAGCAGGCAATCGGCATGCCGAACGACCGTGGAATGGTCGAAAACATTGATTTGCCAGCTAAATCAGAAGTGCAATCAGGATGATGATTGGGATAGGAACTCCCAGGAACCACAACAATAGTGAACGCATATCAATCTCCTTTAATTCAGGAATCGCGGCGGCGGCCGCCGTAGATGGCGCAAAAGCTCGCGACGAAGGCGCCGACGAACAGCGACAGCACAGTCCATATGGAGGTGTACGACGCGGCCTTGCGGGCCTGGTCGGCGGCGCCTTTCACCTGGGCATCGAATTGGTCCACCCGGGCACGCAAGGCGGTGAAGTTGTCATCCACGCGCTTGCGGGCGCTGGCTGGGTCCAAGCCGGTGCGTTGCGCCACCAGGCGCGCCACGTAGTCGGCGTCTTGCGCCTCGAGTTCGCCCGTGGCCAGCGCATTGGCATAAATGCGGGCGACCTCGACAGGGGCTGCAGCCGCATCCGGCGATGCCGATGCGGGCGCGGTGGCCGTTGCATCCGGGCGGAAAAGGGTGTCGATCAGGTAACCCATCGGCGCGTTCCGGCCCTCGGCATCATCCGATGGCCCGGTGCCGGTTGCGGCTGCGACGGTGGCCGTGCCCGCACCCGCGATCGCGGGGCCCGCCACGGCAGCCGTCACCTTGGCGGTGGACGAGACTGCGCCGCCCACCGATGTCGTCAGCAATGCTGCGGCTGCAACGGTGGCCACCGACCAGGCGAGGAAGCCATGCGCGGTGTCGCGGAAGTAGACCTCGTCACTGTGAATGCCGCGCCAGCGCGTGCGCAAACGCCCAGCCAAATAGCCGCCGATCGCAGCCGCCGCCAATTGCGTGAAAGTCATCCAGACAATGGCCGAACCGCCGATCATGGATGCGCCGGCGCCTTCACCGGACCAAGGTGACACGGCCGCCAGCCCGAGGCCGCCCCCCAAGAGCATCAGCACCAACGACAACGACGCGGCAGCCGCCGCACCCGCGAAGATGGCACTCCAGGACACTGCGGATGCATTCGCATCCAGGATGGCGGCGGGCACGGCCTGTGCGGAAGAAGATGGCGAGATCGGCGGATTGGCATTCATCGGGATGGACTCCTCAAGAATTTCTGTGGCGTGATGGTCGATGCACGGCGTGAATTGCCATGCAAGACAGTCCGAGGTCGCGATGTAGGAATGTGCTGATCGTGGGTGATCGGGATCTGCGGCGACGGCCGATGTGGGAGGCGCAGGCCTTGGTGTCTGCGGATTTGATATGACTACAATGTATATTATGTAAAATTACAAATCGACCTCGAACCTCGATTGAGCGAGGGCTCAGCGCGTCTACAAGGAATTTCGCTGCGCTGCTGCGACCACATCTGCACATTGTGTTGGGGCACTTCAGCACATCCCGGATGCTTCGCATGCTGGCATTCAAGCGGATACCGGAAGCACTAATAACTTCATCCGATGAAGCAATGTGAGCGCAAAGGGTCAACTGATTTTGATTTCCTGGATCGGTTAGGTCCAACTTCTAGCGCCTGCACAACGTGCGCCGCAGTTCCTCGCATCTGCGTCACGAACGACTTTGTCCGTCCTCCAATCGCTGCCCTTGCTTCTTCGCTGCGTGGCGCCAGCGGACTGGCCCGCCCGCCGTTCATGTTCATGCCAGACCGGTCCTACAAGTCTCCGTACGACGAAGAACTTTCGGCACATCAGACGGTAGAGCCAGACCCACGGGCGTTCACCGAACCGTGCACCCAATCACTCTGCGAGTTCTCTGCCCTCCTCCAGTCGCTCTAGATCCGCGCTGCTCCGCCTGGCTCCTCGCAAAACTCAGACGGCTGCATCCGTCTTCTGCTTGCCCACACTGGCCCCCCATTGCTCGAAGCTCGCTTCCGATCATCGATTGCGCGGCTGGGCAATGCGCAGACCGAGCGCGGGACCAAGCATGCCAAGGCGATCAACACCACGCTTGGCGCGGGCTCGCCCGGTGCCTTGAATGGCAAGAAGTACTACTGCACCGGCGCCATCAGCGCCCAATGGATCCCGGTGCTGGCCAACGACGAGGAAAGCGGGCGGCAGGTGCTCGCCTACGTGCCTCGCGATGCAGCCGGGGTGGAGGTCGTCGACGATTGGGCCGCCATGGGCCAGCGGGCCACGGCCAGCGGGACGGTGACGCTGACGAATGTCAGCGTGCCCCGGGAACACGTGCTCCCGCATTGGCAGATCTTCCAGCGCCCCCAGGCCTGGACCGCCATCGCCAACCTGCCGCATGTCGCCATCGACGTCGGCATCGCCGAAGGCGCCCTGGCCGACACGATTCATTTCCTGAAGACCAAGGCCCGTCCCTGGTACGAGACCGGCCTCGCACGCGCCGTTGACGACCCTTTGCTGCTCGAACGCCTGGGCCGCTTGTCGGCGCGTGTGCACGCCGCTGCCGAGATGCTGCGCGACGCCGCCCGGCATCTCGACTGCTTGCCTCGCGAGCTGGACGATGCATCGGCGGGACGCGCCGCACTCATCGTCGGCGAGGCGAAAGCCTATGCCGGTGATGTGGCGGTGGAGGTCGGCAACGAGCTGTTCGGCCTGTGCGGATCCAGCGCCGCCGACCTGTCTCTCAATTTGGACCGGTATTGGCGCAATGCACGCACGCACACGCTGCACGACCCGAATCGCTGGCGGTATCACCGGCTGGGAGATTTCTTCTTGAACGGCAGGTTGCCGCCGAACTCGCGTAGCAACTGACAAGACTGGCCCGCGGCGCGCGGCGGATCGGGACGGCCGCCCCATCCTTGCACGGGCAAGGAAGGCGGCCGCTGGAAGGGGTATGGGCGCGGGGCTCATGCAAGCGGCGCACCTGAAACCTAGACTCGCCGCATCAGCGGTGTCACACGGCACCGCATTCGATCCGAGGAGTCTCTTGATGACGACAGCACACGCCTGGGCGGCCCATGCGGCACGCACCCCCTTCGCCCCTTTCAGCTTCCAGCGCCGGGAGGTCGAGCCGCAAGACGTGAGGATCGACATCCTCTACTGCGGCATTTGCCACTCCGATGTCCATTTCGCGCGCGGCGAATGGGGCGACCCGTCTTACCCCTGCGTGCCGGGGCACGAGATCGTCGGGCGCATCAGTGCCGTCGGCGGCTCGGTGAAGCGGTTCAAGATCGGCGATCTGGCCGGCGTGGGCTGCCTGGTCGACAGCTGCGGCCATTGCGGCTCCTGCGGCGAAGGGCTGGAGCAGTATTGCGAGACCGGCGCGACCGGCACCTACATGGGCGTTGAAGCGCAGTCCGGCCTGCCGACCTACGGCGGCTATTCGAACTTCATCGTCGTGCGCGAGAACTTCGCGCTGCGGGTGCGCCACCAGGAAAGCGACCTCCCCGCCGTTGCGCCGCTGCTGTGCGCGGGCATCACGCTTTGGTCTCCGCTGCGGCACTGGAAGGCAGGGCCAGGCAAGAAGGTCGGTATCGTCGGCATCGGCGGGCTGGGGCACATGGGCGTCAAGCTGGCGCATGCATTGGGCGCGCACGTCGTTGCATTCACCACATCACCCGGCAAGGTGGAAGAGTGCCGCCGGCTGGGTGCGGACGAGGTCATCATCTCCGGCGATGCCGACGCACTGGCCCGGCACACGAAAAGCTTCGACCTGATCATCAACACCGTGTCGGCGGCGCAGAAGCTTCAGACATTTGTCGCCTTGCTGAAGCGCGACGCCACGCTGGTGCTGGTGGGCGCGGGAACCGAGAAGCACACCTCCCCGGACACATTCGCCCTGCTCTCGCAGCGGCGGTCCATTGCCGGCTCGGCCATCGGCGGCATCGCTGAAACGCAGGAGATGCTCGACTTTTGCGCCGAACGGGGGCTGACCTCGGACATCGAGTTGATCCCGGTGCAGACGGTGGACTCCGCCTACGACCGGATCGTGGCCAGCGATGTGAAGTACCGGTTCGTCATCGACATGGCCACGCTGCCGGTGGGCTAGAAAGCGTTCTTGAGTCCTCCGCCGACCGCGCCTCCGTGGTCAGTGCGGGTGGCTCAAAGCCAGCGCCACAGGCTGGCAAGCCATCGTGGCATGCGGGGAGGCGGGCTGTAGTTCTGGCGGAGCGGGTTCGGCATGGGATCTCCAACGAGATGGCGGCATAGGGTCCCGGCAACCCCGGAACTACTGTATGAATATACAGTATACGAGTTCGGCTCATGAGCTTCAAGCCATCACCCGCCCATGGCCTTGCGCCGCAGCGACGTTGTTTCCGGCCTTCTTGCCGGAGGTCTGAGTCTTGCCTGCGATCCGGTGATGGCAGCCCACCCCAATCACTCGCCTGACCCTGCCGGCGACGCGCCGGCGCCTGATGTGCTGGACGAGGCGATCTGCGCCCTGACGCAAGAGGTGCCCGAACGCGCTGCCCGTGCGATCCGCTGGCTCATCCGGCCACAGGCGCGCTGGATCCGCATTCCCGCCGGTCTCGCCTGCATCCTCGCGGCGGTGTTCTGGTTCCTGCCGGTGATCGGCATCGAGTTCTTGCCCGTCGGGTTGTTGCTCCTCGCGTACGACGTTCCTTTTCTGCGCCGTCCGGTGGGCTTGCTGCTGCTCAAGCTCGTGTCGCTGTGGCGCCGCTTCAAGGCCCGTCGCAAGAAGCGCTCTTGACGGGCTGGCTTGCGCGGGCGGCATCGCGCTTGCCAGCCTCCGATCTCTGCCTTACGGGAGATCGAGATGAGCCTCAACGTCAGCGACCAGATCCTTCAGCGGCTGCATGCGTGGGGAGTTCGCCGCGTCTATGGCTACCCCGGCGACGGCATCAACGGCCTGATGGGCGCGTTTGACCGTGCAAGCGATCGCCTGGAGTTCATCCAGGCCCGCCACGAGGAACTGGCCGCCTTCATGGCGGTGGCGCACGCCAAGTTCACGGGCGAGACCGCTGTCTGCATGGCGACCTCGGGCCCCGGCGCGATTCACCTGCTCAATGGCCTCTACGACGCCAAAGCCGATCACGTGCCGGTGGTCGCGATCGTGGGCCAGGCGTCGCGCGCCGCCATGGGCGGCGACTATCAGCAGGAGGTGGACCTGCTCAGCCTGTTCAAGGATGTGGCGCACGAATACGTCCACACGGCAATGGTGCCCGACCAGATCCGCCACTTGGTAGACCGGGCCATGCGCATCGCGCAGGACAGGCGCACCGTCACCTGCCTGATCGTGCCGCACGATTTACAGGAAATGGATGCCGTCGAAGCGCCACCGCACGTGCACGGCACGGTACACACCGGTGTGGGAAGCGCGGTTAAACGCGTGGTGCCGGGCGAGACCGAGCTGCGTACCGCCGCGGAGGTGCTGAACGCCGGGGAACGGGTGGCGATCCTGGCCGGGGCCGGGGCGCTGCATGCGACCGACGCGTTGATCCAGGTGGCCGATGTGCTGGGCGCCGGCATCGCGAAGGCGTTGCTCGGCAAGATGGCCGTGCCCGACGACCTGCCCTTCGTCACCGGCTCGATCGGGTTGCTCGGCACGCGTCCGAGCTGGGACCTCATGAACGAATGCGACACCTTGCTGATGGTGGGCTCCAGCTTCCCCTATTCCGAGTTCCTACCCAGGGAAGGCCAGGCGCGCGGCGTGCAGATCGACATCGAGGGGCGCAAGCTTTCCCTTCGCTATCCGATGGAGGTGAACCTCATCGGCGACAGCCGCCTGACGCTGGAAGCCCTGCTTCCGTTTCTCGTGCACAAGCAGAACCGCCGCTGGCGCGAGCAGGTGGAATCCAGCGTGAGCGATTGGTGGCGTGTGCTGGAAGCCCGCGCCATGAACGAGGCGACGCCGGTCAATCCGCAGCGCGTGTTCTGGGAACTGTCGTCGCGCCTGCCGGACGACTGCATCATCACCTGCGACTCCGGCACTTCCGCTGCCTGGTACGCCCGTGACGTGAAGGCCCGGCGCGGGATGATGGGTTCGCTGTCCGGCGGCCTGGCCACGATGGGAACAGCCGTTCCCTATGCCTTCGCCGCCAAGCTCGCCTACCCGGACCGGCTGGTGATTGCGCTGCTCGGCGATGGCGCGATGCAGATGCTGGGCATCAACGGCCTGGTGACGATTGCCCACCATTGGCGGTCCTGGGCCGACCCGCGGCTGGTCGTCATGGTGCTCAACAACGGTGATCTGAACATGGTGACGTGGGAGCAGCGGGTCTCCGCGGGCAACCCCAAGTTCGAAGACTCGCAGGTGCTGCCGTCCTTTCCCTATGCCGAGTACGCCAAGCTGCTCGGGCTGGAAGGATGGCGCGTGGACCGCCCGGACGACGTGGCGGGTGCGTGGGACCACGCGTTGCGCGCCGAGCGGCCGGTGCTGCTGGAGATGGTCACCGATCCGAACGTGCCGCCCTTGCCGCCGCACATCAGCGCGGCGCAATTGGGCAACTACCTGAAGGCGCTGTGGCGCGGCGACCCGCAAGCTCGCGAGGTGATCGTTGCGAGCTTGCGCGAGGCCTGGGATGGCTTGACCCAGGGCCGGTGATTTCGCAGTCCCTCACTCCCAGTAGCCGCGAACCCCGTAGTAGCGGTGCAGGTCGCGGTGCCATCCGTCATCGGCTTGGTCGGGCCAGTGGTCTTTGTCGAAACCGGGAGCGTCCTTGAACCGCTCCTTCGAGGCATCCAGCATGAAGCAGTGACGGTCGGTGTCGAGCGTCAGCGCGCTCCAGGGGATCGCAAAGAGCTTCTGCCCCACGCCGAGGATGCCGCCGGCGGCCATCACCGCGTAAGCAATGCGCCCCTGCGGCACGTCCAGCATGATCTCCTTGATGTCTCCCAGCGTGTCGCCGGCACGGTTGACGACGTCGTTGCCTTCCAGAGTGCTGGCGGTCATGAGGCGGGGGCCGGGTCCGTCGGAGCTGTGGAGCCCGCCGGCCCCTTGGATGCGGCTGTCGGTCTGTGTGGTGTGCATGGTCATGGCTGATCCTTTCAATATCGGTTGATCCGCAGGGAGGCGCCTGGGCGCCTCCTGCTGTCAGCCGGCAAACGCTGTTCCTTCATCGTCGAGAGTGGCAAGGCACACGTCTTGCCCTGCTGGCTTGTCCCTCGGACGCCAGCCGTCAGGCCGAGCCCCACGAAGTCAGGAAGCCGCACCATGTCCACGACCGCCCCGCCCCGTTCCAGACTCCTGTTGAGCACGGGCTTGCTGCTGGGCCTGATGGCCGTGGGGCTCGTCGTCGGCGGTGGCTGGCTCATTGGGCTGGGCGGTTCCTGGTTCTATCTGGGTGCCGGCCTGGCCTTGCTCGCATGCGCGGTTCTGTTGACGCGTGGGAACCCCTTGGCCTGGTGGGTGCAGGCAGCGCTGCTGCTGTGCACGGTCGCGTGGGCCGGCTGGGAGTCCGGGTTGGATTGGTGGGCCATCGCCATCCGCTGCGACGTGCCCTTCCTCATCGGCCTGTTGTTGTTGCTGCCAGCGTATGCACGCCGCATGCGGTTCACCACGCCAGGCGGCAACCGGCCCCCGGCCTGGCCGGTCGCACGCCAGGCGCTGGCTGCAACGCTGCTGCTGTTCGTGGCGGTCGCGGTGGCGAGTTGGTTCGTCGATCCGCATGGCAAGCAAAGCACGCTGCCCGCCACGCCGCGCGCCTCCGCTGTCGGAGCCGCACCCGCGCCCGCCATGCCCACCGGCGAATGGCATGCGTACGGGGGCACTGGCCATGGCCAGCGCTACTCGCCGCTCGACCAGATCACGCCGGGCAACGTGGCGCAGCTGCAGGTGGCATGGCAGTTCAGAACCGGCGACATGCGCGGACAACCCGGCGACCCCGAAGAGACCACCTTCCAGGTGACGCCGTTGAAGATCGGCGATCGCTTGTTCCTGTGTACACCGCACCAGCTCGTGATCGCGCTCGACGCCACCACCGGGCAGGAGGTGTGGCGCTACGATCCCCGCGTGCGCGGCGGGCTCGCCCTGCAGCACTTGACCTGCCGTGGCCTGTCGTACCACCCCGGTGGTGTGGCGGCATGGGTGGCGGCCGCGTCCGCGCCGATGCTGGCATCGGCACCTGCGCCGGCCGCCGCCCCAGCTTCCGGCACGCAACTGCCCACGGCATCCGCCGAGGGCCCGGCCATCGACCAATGCGATGCCAAGCTGTTCATGCCCACGGCCGATGGCCGGCTGATCGCGCTGGATCCGGCCTCGGGCGCCGTGTGCCGCAACTTCGGCGGCGGTACCGGGCAGATCAACCTCTGGCGTGGCATGCCCAACGTGCTGCTGGGCGGCTACTACGCCACGTCGCCGCCGGTCGTCACATCCAACCTCGTGATTGTGGGCGGCACCGTGCTCGACAACGTGTCGACCAACGAGCCGTCGGGCGTGATCCGCGCCTACGACGTCCGCACCGGCGAACTGATCTGGAATTGGGACCCGGGCCGTCCCCAGCAGACCGAGCCCTTGCCGGAGGGGCAGACCTACGTGCAGAGCACGCCGAACAGCTGGTCGATCTCAGCGGTCGACGAGGCGCTCGGCCTGGTCTACGTGCCCACCGGCAACCAGCCGCCCGACCAATGGGGCGCCGACCGCAGTCCGGAGGTGGAGCGCTACGCTTCGGCGGTCGTGGCGCTGGATCTGGCCACGGGCCGCGAGCGCTGGGTGTTCCAGACCGTGCATCACGACCTGTGGGACTACGACGTGCCTTCGCAGCCCAGCCTGATCGATCTCGACATCGGCGGCAACACGGTGCCCGCGCTGGTGCAAGCCACCAAGCAGGGAGAAATCTTCGTGCTCGATCGCCGTGATGGCCGCCCGCTGCTGCCGGTGGAGGAGCGGCCGGTGCCGCAAGGTGCGGTGGAAGGCGATTTCACAACCCCCACGCAGCCTGTCTCCGCGATCAGCTTCGATCCACCGAAGCTCACGGGCGCCGACATGTGGGGCGCCACCTGGTTCGACCAGATGGGCTGCCGCATCGCGCTCCAGCGGCTGCGCTATGAAGGCCGCTACACGCCGCCGAGCGAGGAAGGCACGCTCGTGTATCCCGGCAACTTCGGGGTGTTCAACTGGGGCAGCATCGCGGTCGATCCGCGGCGGCAGGTTGCGTTCGTCACGCCAACCTACCTTGCGTTCACGTCGACGCTCGTGCCCCGCCCCGACAGCACCTCTTTGATGGTGCAGGACGACAAGGCACCGCATGAAAGCCTGCCCTCGCTGAACGAGAACTTCGGTGCGCCGTATGCAGTCAGGCTGGCGCCCTTCACCTCGCCGCTGGGCCTGCCGTGCCAACAGCCCCCATGGGGCTACGTGGCCGGGGTGGACCTGACCACCGGGCAGATCGCCTACATGCACCGCAACGGCACGGTACGCGACGTCACGCCCGTGCCGCTGCCCTTCCGCATGGGCGTGCCCAACCTCGGCGGGCCGATCATCACCGCCAGCGGCGTGGCCTTCTTGTCGGGCACGCTGGACTATTTCGTGCGCGGCTACGACATCACCAGCGGGCGCGAAATCTGGAAGGCCCGCCTGCCCGCCGGCGGGCAGGCCACCCCCATGACCTACCTCGGGCGGGATGGGCGGCAGTACCTGATCGTGGTGGCCGGTGGGCATGGATCTCTGGGCACCAAAGCGGGCGACCATGTCATCGCGTATGCCCTGCCTGGCTCGTGAGCGCGCGCAACGCTCAGTGCTGGGCGAGCAGGTATGTCGCCATCATGCGCGCGTGCGCTTCGGTGACACCCAGCTCCGGCATGGCGGTTTCCGGATCGACCTGGCGCGGGTGGCGAATGAAGTGCACGAGATCATCGGCCGTGTTCGGCAAACGGCCGGCAATGCGTGTGCGCCGCGCCCAGCCATGCAGCGGCGGGCCGACGTGGACCTCGAAACCCACGATGCCGGGAATCTGATGGCAGCCGACGCAGCCGTACTGGCGAAACGCCAGCCGCGCAGCTTCGTTGGATGTGCGCGGTGCCAGCGGCGCGAGGTCCGCCGTGGCCGCTTCAGGGCAAGGCCCGGTGGTGCAGGTTTCGTTGATGCTGGGGCACGTGTTTGCGTTGGCCGCCGTTGTGTCGCGGTACGCCGCAGGCGTGATCCGGGGCAACTGTGCGACGAAGGCCGTCACGGCCCAGAGGTCGCGGTCCGTCATCCGAAGCTCCCACGCCGGCATGCCGCTCATCTTGATGCCATGGCGCGTGATCCAGTAGATCTCGGCCGCCGTGAATCGGCTGGCGGTGTCGACCAGCTGGCCAGGAAGCGGCTGAAGGCCCATGCTGGCTGGCCCGGGGGAAACGCCGGGGCCGCCGTGGCACTGCTCGCAGTGGTCGCGATAGCAGCCGGCGCCGCGTTTTGCCAGCGCGGCGCCGTCCAACGCAGGTGCTTGGATGCCGGCCGCGCGCTGGCGCACCGAACGTTCCATGGTGGCGGCAAGCAATCGGTGCACCGCCTCGGTGTGGCCACTGCTGGCCGACACGTCGTACCACCCCCGCCACACGAAGATCGCCGCCGCCGCCAGGCCCAGCAGCGCGGCACCGATCAGCGTGAGCCAGTTTTTCATGGAGGCGGCGATCCGGTGCGAGGTGGAGACAGTGGCCTTGCGGCAAACCGCGCGCCACCCAAGCGCTTCGTGGCTCCCGCCGCGTGCCTGCTGCTGTGCGGCAGCTTGGCGCTCGGGGGGTGTGCGCGTGACGACACCCAGGCCGAGGTGCAGCGCGGCCGTGGGCTGATGGTGCACTACCAATGCGGAAGCTGCCACGTGATCCCGGAGGTGCCGGCCGCCGATGGCCGCGAAGGCCCGAGCCTGCAAGCCTTCGGGTCACGCAGCTACATCGCGGGCCGGTGGCCGAACACGCCGCAGACCCTGGCGCGATGGATCGAGGCACCCCAGTCCCTGGTGCCCGACACCGCCATGCCTGCGATGGGCGCTTCTGCGGACGATGCGCGTGCCATGGCCGCCTATCTGGGCAGCCTGCGGTGAGCGGGCGGCAGGCCGTGCGCTTCAGTGCGGCAATCCAACGAGGGGACCACTGAGATGTCGCGCCCGGCCTCCGTGTTCGCACCCGCTGGTGTGCAAGCCGAAGTGCTGAGCGAATTGGCGTGGGTGCTGATCATTGGCGCGGCCGCCATCTTCATCGGGGTGATGGCGCTGTTGGCCTGGGCCGTGGTGCGGCGTGGCAGCGGGCCGGCGGCGAGGGTCTGGGTGCTCGGCGGCGGCGTGGCATTCCCAGTCGTCGTCCTGACCGCGCTGCTGCTTTACACCACGGTGCGCACGGCGGGGTTGGAGGCCAGCTCCACCCACCCCGGGTTGGTCGTCGGCGTGGTCGGGCGCCTCTGGTGGTGGGAGCTTCATTACGCCGATCCGGCCGTTGGGCGCCACATCGTCACGGCCAACGAGCTGCGCATTCCCGTGGGCCGCGAGGTGCAGCTGGGGCTGCAATCGCGCGACGTGATCCACAGCCTGTGGATTCCAGAACTCGGCGGCAAGATGGATCTCGTGCCCGGCCGCGTCAACCGGCTCGTGATCACGGCCACGCAGCCCGGCAGCTACCGCGGCCAATGTGCGGAGTTCTGCGGTGAACAGCATGCGCGCATGGGCTTGCATGTGATCGCCATGCCGGCCGGCGAATTCGACGCGTGGCTGGTGCGGCAGGCCGAACTGCCGGTTGCGCCCGCGCGGGCGCAGGCCGGAAGGGAGGCCTTTGCGCGGCACGGTTGCCCGGCCTGCCATGCGGTGGACCCGGAGGCGGGTGCCGAATCGCGCGGCCCCAACCTGGCGCATGTTTCTTCGCGGTTGCACCTCGGGGCGGGGGCGGTGCCCAACGGCCCGGGTGCCTACAAACGCTGGCTGAAGCAGGTGCAGCAGGTGAAACCGGGCGCGCAGATGCCGTCTTACGCTCACCTCGACGATCCCACGCTGGATGCGCTGGCGGTCTACCTGGAGTCGTTGCGATGAACGCCCCGGTCGCCGCAGCGCCCGACAAGTTGCCCAACCGCCTGCCGCGCCCGGCCCACGAACTGCGGGAACTCAATCGCGTGTGGGAGATGCCGCGCGGCTGGCGCCGCGCCACGGCTGTCAACAATATCTTCATCGGCAAGCTCTACATCGGCACCGCCCTGCTCTTTCTGCTGCTGGCGGGCGTGCTGGCGCTGCTGATGCGGGCCCAGCTGGCGGTGCCCGGGGCCACGCTGGTTTCGGCGGGCACGTACAACCAGCTCTTCACGATGCATGGCACGGTGATGATGTTCCTCTTCGCCGTGCCCGTCGTCGAGGCGGTGGCGGTCTACCTGCTGCCCAACATGCTGGGCGCACGCGACCTGCCTTTTCCGCGGCTGTCTTCCTACGCCTACTGGGCCTACGCCATCGGCGGGCTGGCGTTCTTCTGCACCCTTTTCGTGGGCCTCGCGCCGGACGGCGGCTGGTTCATGTACCCGCCCCTCACGAGCCGGGTGCATTCGCCCGGCCTGAACGCGGACTTCTGGCTGCTGGGCATCGGCTTCATCGAGATTTCAGCCATCGCCGGCGCCATCGAACTCATCATCGGCATTCTGATGACGCGGGCACCGGGGTTGTCGCTGTCGCGCCTGCCGGTGTACGCGTGGTCGATGCTGGTCGTGGGCTTCATGATCGTCTTCGCGTTTCCCGCGGTGATCGCGGGCACCGCCTTGCTGGAGATGGAGCGCGCGTTCGACTGGCCGCTGTTCGACCCGGCACGCGGGGGCGATCCGATTCTTTGGCAGCACCTCTTCTGGTTCTTCGGCCATCCCGAGGTCTACATCATCTTCCTGCCGGCGGTGGGCATGGTGTCGTCGATGCTGCCGGCGCTGGCCGGCACGCCGTTGGTGGGTGAGCGTGCCGTCGTGGCGGCATTGTTCGCGGTGGGTTTCCTGAGCTTCGCGCTGTGGGCCCACCATATGTTCACGGCCGGGCTCGGCTCGCTGTCGCTCAGCCTGGTGTCGGTGGCGAGCATGGCGGTGGCGGTGCCCGCGGCCATCCAGGTGTTCGCCTGGATCGCCACGCTGCGCCGCGGCCTGGTGCGCGCCAACGTGCCCACGCTGTTCATCCTCGGCTTCCTCGTCACCTTCGTCATCGGCGGACTGACCGGCGTCATGGTGGCCGTGCTGCCGTTCGACTGGCAGGCCCACGACAGCTACTTCATCGTCGCGCACCTGCACTACGTGCTCATCGGCGGGATGGTGTTCCCGCTGTTCGCGGCGCTGTACTACTGGATGCCGCTGCTCAACGGCCATCGCCTGAGCGAACGCTGGGGCCGATGGGCTTTCGGGCTGATGTTCGGCGGCTTCCACATCACGTTCTTCCCGATGCACATCGCCGGGCTGCTGGGCATGCCGCGGCGCGTGTACACCTACGACGCGAATCTCGGCTGGGAACTGCCGAACCTGATCTCGTCGGTGGGTGCGGCCGTGCTGGCCGCCGGCATGCTGGTGCTCGCAGTCGATGTCATCCGCACCGTGCGCCGTCCGCAGCAGCCCCATGGCGACCCATGGCATGCCCCCACGCTGGAGTGGATTCCGTCTGAAAACTATGCCACCCGCAGCATTCCGCAGGTGCGCAGCCACTGGCCGCTGTGGCGGCAGCCCGGCCTGGTGGCGCAGGTGATGGCAGGCCAGCATTGGCTGCCCGGCACGGCGACCGGCACGCGAGAAACCCTCGTCACCACCGCTCGCGCGGCCCGCCTCAGCCACCTCATCGCTTTGCCGGGGCCGAGCTGGTGGCCGGTGCTCGGGGCGTTGGGAACGGCTGGCTTCTTTCTGCTCCTGACCGTGAAAGCGGTCGTTGCGGCCAGCGCCTTCGGACTGCTGGGCGTGGGTGCCGTGCTGGCCTGGATGTGGCAGACGGATCGGTTGAGCGAACTGCCGGCCTCCGCCGAGATCGGCCAGGGTGTTCGCGTACCGGTGGGCGCCTCCTTGTGGGCATCGCACTCCTGGTGGGCGACGGTCATCCTGCTCATCGTCGACTTCACGGTGCTGGCGTCGATGGCCTTCGCGCACATTCACCTCGCGATGCGATTGGCGATCTGCCCGCCGCCCGGCGCGGCCTTGCCGCCGCTATCCACGATGCTGTGGGTGGTTGCCGCGTTCGGCGCCAGTGGGGCTTTCTACGCCGCAGCAGGCTGGGGCATCGCGCGCGCACCGTTGCCTCGCTGGCGGCTCTTGCCGCTGGCGCTGGCGATCGCGATGGCCGGCATCGCGGGTTGGTGGCTGATCGGTGCGATGACCGGCGCCGGCCTGTCACCCAAGAGCAGCGCGTGGGCGGCCAGCATCGCAGCGCTGCTGGGCTACACCGGCGTGCGCCTCGCACTCCTGGCCGTGATGGGCTGCTTCCTGGCCGCACGCGTGGGCCGACGCTGGACCGGGCCGCGCCAGCGGGCGGCGTACGACAACACCGGCCTCATGTGGTGGGGAGGCTGCGCGCAGGGCGCAATCGTGGCGCTGCTGCCGCATGCGATGGTGGGGTTCATGTCATGACGTTTCGCCAACTTGCCCCCTTCTTCAGCGCCGTCTGGATGGCGAGCACGCCGCTGCTTCTGTGGGCGCTGCATTTCTGGTTCTGCTACTTCGCGGTGGCGGTGGTTTGCACGAGCGCGATGCACGGTGGCGCGATGGATCCGGCCGCGCTGCGCTGGGTGCTGGTCGCCACCACCATCGCTGCGATCGCCATGCTCGCCGCCCTGCTCTGGCGCGACCTCGCCCGCAGCGAGGCCGGCAGCATCGTGGGTGTCGCGCGCCAACTGACTGCGCTGATCGCGCTCGTCGGCATCGCCTGGGCGGGTGTGCCGCTGGCGCTGCTGCCGGTGTGCGCCTCCTGAGCGCGCCGTGCACGCGCGCTCCCCTCCACCGCTAACGGGTTGCGAGTGAGTCGAACTCCCGGGCCACGGCCTGCGCTGCCTCGCGCATCAGCGTGAGATAGCGGGAGGCAGCGGTCTCCGCATTGAGCGCGGTGGCGATCCAGTTCAGGTTGATGCAGCCGATGAGTCCCTGGGCGGCGATCACGGGAACGGCAATGCTCGACGTCTTCGGCTGCGACCCCCGCACGCGCACCCCCCAGCCTCGCCGGCGGGTGAGTTCGATGTTGGCCTCGAGTTCGTGCCGGAAGAGCCGTCTGGCGCGTTCGTCGACCTGCTCTTCCGTCAAGCGATCGACGATCTCACTTCGAAGTGCCGCGGCGGCGAATGCCAAGTAGGTCAAGCCCGTCGCGGTCACCGGTATCCGCAACACCCTTCCCGGTCGAATCCGTTCGAGCGACAGCGGGCTGTTCGCATGGGTGGTCGTCTTGATGACGAGCTGCCCGTCTTCGTAGGTCGCCATGTCGCATGGCCAACCCACGTTCTGGGTCAGTGCCTGAAGCACCGGCGTCGCAATCTCGACGATCACATCGGTTTCGCGCATGGAGCCCAGCCGTTCCGCGAACTGCTTGGACAGCCTGTAGACATCGCTGGCCGCGACGCGCACCACATAGCCTGCGAGGCCGAGCGTTCCCAGGAGCCTGTAGACCGTGGGCCGCGGGAATCCGCTGAGTTTGGCGAGATCGGCCGCGGACGCGCCGCCGGACTCGGCCAGCAGCTCAAGCAGCTTGAGCCCTTTCAGCAAACCGTTGACGGTCTTGGCGGTGGAAGTCGGTGATCCCATGGAGAGCGCAGTCTGATCGAAACGGCGGTCCTTCCCGGCCCGGCAGGGCGGCCTGTCCACAAAGTGGACAAAGCGGAGAAAGTCGCATCACTTGCGATTGCCCGCGCCGAAGATTCGCTGACACAACGGGCTGGAGAGGCCGCAAGTATGCAAGACACCCACGAATCCGCGGCAATCGATGCCCAGTTCTCCCACGCAGGGATTTTCGTGCGCGACATCGAGAAGATGGCCGCGTTCTATCAATCGATCATGGGCTTGGCGATCACCGATCGGGGGGCCTATCAGGCCACCGGCCGGATCATGTTCCTGAGCCGTTCACCCGATGAGCACCATCAGCTCGTGCTCGCCACGGGCCGGCCCGAACAGGCGTCGTTCACGGTGGTGAACCAGTTGTCTTTCCGGGTGCAGTCGCTCGACCAGCTTCGGGCCATGTACCGCCGGCTGATGGACAGCGGCATCGCGGTGCAGCGATCCACCTCGCACGGCAACGCCTGGAGCGTCTACTTCTTCGACCCGGAAGAGAACAAGGTGGAGGTCTATTGCACCTCGGACTGGTACGTGCCTCAACCGTTCGGCCGCCCGGTCGATCTGAACCGCCCCGCCGCACTCCTCATCGAAGAGAACGACCGCATGATGAAAGAAAACCCCAACGCCATCCGCGCGGAAGAATGGCGTCATCAATTCAAGCAGCGGCTGGCCGCGCTGCAGGCGTCGAACTGAGGACGCCGCCATGCCAACTGCAAGCCGGGAATTCGACGTGGCCATCTGCGGCCTCGGTCCAGTGGGCGCCGTGGCGGCCTGCCTGCTGGGAAGCGCGGGCCTCAAGGTCGTTGCGTTCGACAAGGACACCGAGATATTCGACAAGCCGCGAGCCATCGGCCTCGATCACGAAGGGGTCCGCATTCTTCAGCAGTGCGGTGTTGCCCACGCGCTGGCCAACCGCCTGCGCACCTACCGCGGCGGCGAGTGGGTGGGCGTCGATGGAAAGAAGATCGCGCAGTTCACGCCGCACCCGGAACCGTACCCGCTGGCGTGGCCGCCCAATGTCTCGTTCATCCAGCCCGAGCTGGAAGGCGCCTTGCGCGCCCAGTTGAGCACGCTGGAGAACGTTCAGGTGCTGCTCGGGCATCACGTCGTCGCATTCAGCCAGGACGAGCACGGTGTCGACATCCAGGTGGCCCGATCCTGCGCCGCCCCCGAGGAGCGGATCGACTTCCGCGCGAAATACCTGCTTGCATGCGATGGTGCAGGAGGCCGCACCCGGGCGCTGCTTGGAATTGACCTGGTCGATTTCGAGTTCGACGAATGGTGGGTCGTCGTCGACGCCTACTTGAAGCAAGAGACGCCGCTGCCGCGGCAGAACACGCAGTACTGCTGGCCGTCCCGTCCTGCCACGTTCATTCGCGGCCCCAACCGGTTGAAGCGGTGGGAACTCAAGGTGCTTCCGGGTGAATCTCCCGATGGTTTCCGGGACCCGGCGCACGTCAAGGCCGCCATGAAGCCTTACGTCGATCCCGAGGCGTTGGACATCTGGCGCAGTGCCGTCTATCGATTCCATGCCTTGGTGGCCGAGCGTTGGCGCGTGCAGCGCGTCTTGCTGGTAGGTGACGCGGCGCACCAGACCCCGCCCTTCCTCGGCCAGGGCATGTGCTCGGGCCTGCGAGACGCGGACGGCATTGCGTGGCGCCTGGTCCACATCCTTCAGCATGATTTCCCGGCAAGCATCCTCGACAGCTATGAGTCGGAGCGCAAGCCGCACGTGTCCGCACTCATTGAAACCGCCAAGAAATTCGGGCTGCTGATTGGTGAACTCGACGAAGCGAAAGCCCTCGCGCGGGATGCCGGCATGCGAGAGGACGCCCGCAAAGAAGGCTGGATCCGTCACCGTCAATCCCTCATCCCTCCACTTCGATCCGGCTTGCTGGCGCAAGCATCGGCGGCTTCCGGGCGGCTGTGTCCGCAGCCGCGAATCAGAAACGAACCGCAGGGCGAAGAGCGGCTGCTGTTCGACGTGCTGCCGCCCCGCTTCGCCATCCTCGCCACCGAACCCGCCATGCTCGATCACCTGAGCGCGGCGGCGCAAGCGCAGTGCGATCGGCTGGCCGCGGTGGTGATGTCCATCGGGCAGCACGAAGGCGACGCGCCGACGTGGCTTCCCGCTTCTCCCGTTCTGCACGACTTCCTGCAGGCCCTTGCGGGAACCCCGCGTGCGGCCGTGATCGTCCGCCCCGATCGCTACGTGTACGGGATCGCGAGCAGCGCGAACGAATTGGAGGCCCTCATCGACCAGTTGTCTCGGCAACTCGGTTTGTCGAATCCGGGCCCACACACCGCTTCCACACCACACCACCACGAAGGATGCCTGCAACCATGAGCACACCGAACCCAGCCCAAGACGCGCCTTATCGCAGCTTGTGGACAGATCTGATGTCCGCCACGTTCACCCAATCGTGGATCGATGCGGGAGGCGTTCGCACGCGATACGCCCAAGCCGGACGGAGCGACCGGCCCGCCCTGATCATGATTCACGGCACCGCGGGCAGCTGGGAGACGTTCTCGGCCAACCTGGAAGAACACGCCAAGCACTTCAATTGCTTTGCACTGGACCTGGTCGGTTCGGGCTTGAGCGACAAGCCCGACAAGCCGTACCACGTCAGCGAATACGTCAAGCACGTTGCCGCTTTCATGCAGGCCCTGGGCCTGAAGCGCGCCTCTTTCATCGGTGTCTCCCTGGGGTCCTGGGTCGCTGCGCGCTTCGCCCTCACGCACCCCGATCGCACCGACAAGCTCGTCCTGATCTCGCCCGCCGGGCTGCATTCCGACGCCGCGGCCATGCAGCGAATCAAAAGCCAGCGGGGCAACGCGGCCGAAGATCCGAGTTGGGACAAGGTCAAGGGCGTGTTCGACCGTCTGATCCTCGACCCCCGCAACCGGATCCCGGATCTCGTCGCCGTGAGACAGAGAATCTACCGGCTGGAAGACATGCGCCGCTCGATGCAGAACATCCTGGTGCTGCAAGACCCGGAGCACCGTTCAAGCAATGTGATCCCGCTGGACGAATGGCGGCAGCTTTCAGCCCCCGCCCTGCTCATCGCGGCGGTCGACGCGGACGACGTCTACCTCAAGACGGCGAAAGACCTTCGAACCATCCTGCCGAACGCCCGCTACTGCGAAATGCGCGGCGTGTCGCATTGGGCGCATTTCGAAGATCCCGCTCAGTTCAACCGGGCCAGCGTCGACTTCCTGCAGTCGGCGGGGCCGTGATCCGCGCCCTCTCGCAACGGGTTCGCGAACGAGACACATCAGGAGACAACCATGAAGGCATTTCGAGTCATCTTTGCATTGCTGCTTGCGATCGGCATGTCGGCGCAAGCCGCTGATTTTCCCAGCAAGCCGGTTCATCTGGTCGTGCCATTCACGCCGGGCGCACCCGAGTCCGTGGTCCGGGAGATCGCCGAGCGGCTCGCCAAACGATGGGCACAGCCCGTCGTGGTCGAGAACAAGCCCGGGGCGGCCGGAAACCTGGCGGCCGCTTCGGCAGCACGGGCGCCCGCCGACGGCTACACCCTGCTGGTGGTCACCGACGTGATGATGACGGTGAACCCGCTGCTGTACCGCACGATGTCCTTCGACCCGGTCAAGGACTTTGCGCCGGTCAGCACCTTGGTGGATTTCCCGAGCGCGATGTTCGTGGGCCCGCAGTCTGGGATCACGTCACTGGCCGACCTGGTCGCGCGGGCCAAGCGCCAGCCGGATCGCGTCATCTACGGTTCCTGGGGCGTCGGATCGGCGTCCCACCTCGGGGTGGAGCAATTCAGCGCGCTCAGCGGCATCAAGCTCCTGCACGTTCCCTACAAAGGCTTGTCGGGGGTGGAGCTTGCGTTGAAGGCCGGTGACATCGCCGTGGGCTTTGCCGGCATCGGCTCGGCCGTGCGCGGCCGGCAGAACGGGGTTTCGGTGCCGATCGCCGTGGCGGGCGACAGCCGGCATCCCTCGCTGCCGGACGTTCCCACCTTCGCCGAAGCGGGCTACCCGAAGATGCAGGGCCCGAACTGGTGGGGCATCGTGGCACCCGCCAAAACCCCGAAGGCCGTCGTCGACAAGATCAGCGAGGATGTCCAGGCCGTGATGAATGACCCGGGCTTCCGCGCCGCGCTGCTGAAGACGCACAACTACTCCACGGTCGGCGACACGCCCGAACAGTTCGCCGAGCGCATCCGGGCCACATCCAACCTGTGGCGTCCGATCGTGGCCAACCTGAACATCGAGAAGCAGTAGCGGGCGCAGGCGGGCCGGCCGTGGCCGGCTTCCAAAATGTCTTCCATGGAAGTAGAATCAAGTCTCCGCATGAAACCAGCATCCAGCGAGAGACAAGATGCCTTCCTACAACGAAACGAAAGCGGCCCAGGTTCTGGTGGTCGGCGCAGGCCCGGTGGGCCTGACGCTGGCCATCGACCTCGGGCAACGCGGCATCCGATGCCTGCTGATCGAAGCCCAGAGCGAGCCGCGCAAGCTGCCGAAGATGGAGCGGCTCAATGCGCGCAGCATGGAGATTTATCGCCGCCTCGGGCTGGCAGACACACTCCGCCAGGCCGGCGCGCCGGAGACCGCGCGCATGGACGTGCTGGTGACGACGAGCATGCGTGACGAGCCGCTGGTCCGCTTCGACTACGGCAGCGCCGCGGACGCCCGCGAAGCCATCGCGGCCTGCCGCGACGGCACCTTGCCCTTGGAGGCGGCGCACCTGATCTCGCAATACACGCTGGAGCCGCTGCTATTGGAAGCCGCCCGCAACACGCCGAACGTCGACGTGCGCCTGGGTTGCACGCTGCTGTCGTTCGAGCAGGACGACGAAGGCGTCTCGGCCCTCGTCGAACATGCCGACGGCACGCGGGAAACACTTCGAACGCACTACCTCGTCGGCACCGATGGTGGGCGCAGCACCGTTCGCAAGGCCCTCGGGATCGCGCTGCAGGGCGATGGCGGCCTGGCGAAGAAGAACCAGGTGTTCGTCCGGTGCGACAAGCTGTGGGAAGCCTGCCCGCATCCCCAATCGCGCATGGTGCTCTTCACCAATGCCGACCAGAGCATCCTGAGCCTGCAGGATTCGCTGCGCCACTTTGTCTTCCACACCAGCTGCTGGGGCACGGAAGAAGAACTGCGCGCGCAGATCCGCGACACGCTGAAGCTGGATGTCGAGTTCGAGATCCTTTCCACCACGGAGTGGACGCTGCATCTGCTGCTGGCCGAGCGATACATGGACAAGCGCGTCCTTCTCGCGGGCGATGCGGTGCACCTGGTCATCCCCACCGGTGGCCTGGGCTTGAACACCGGCATCGGCGACGCGATCGATTTGTCGTGGAAGCTGGCCGCGACGCTGCACGGACAGGCCGGCCCTTGGCTGCTGCCTTCCTACGAAGCCGAACGCCGGGGGGTCGGCCTTCGCAATGTGGCGGCTTCGCGCTACGCCGTGATGGGACAGGTCGCGTGGCGCTCGGCGGTCAGGCCCAACATCGCCGACGACACCCCAGAGGGCCGTGGCGTGAGAGCGGCGGTCACACGGCTGGCCAACGTCGAGCAGCGCAAGACGCATGAACAGATCGGCACCGAGATGGGGTACCGCTACGAAGCCTCGCCCGTCGTGTGCACCGAAGAGGGTGTTTCGCCGCCGGACGTGCGCGAGGTCTACATTCCCACCGCCCGCCCAGGCGCGCGCCTGCCGCACATGTGGCTTGCCGATGGCAGCGCCGTCCAGGACCGCGTGGCACCCGGCTACTGCCTGCTGAGGCTGCACCCCGAGGCCGACACGTCAGCGTTGGAGCGCGCATTCGCCGATCTGAAGATTCCGTTGCAGGTGCTGACACTTGACGAGGCGCCCTTGCGTTCCATCTATGGCGCCAACCTGCTGCTGCTGCGCCCGGACCTGCACGTGACTTGGCGCGGCGATGCCCTGCCCCCGGATGCGCGCCGGGTGGCCGCCATCGCCACGGGCAGAGAAGCGCATCCCGCCTGGCCGGGCGCGAGAGTGCAAGCCAAGCCCGAGGCGCCGCGCGAAGTGGTGACCTTCTAGGAGCCAGAGCGGCACGGCAGCGTGCGCCTGCGTTCGCAGAAGGGGTCAGGCGCGTTGGCCGGTATGGCGCAAACCGGCCTTTCGCACGGGGCTCACCATGGCAGCGACACGGGGTGCGTGTCGCGGTTCTCGGCGATGAAAAGCGACGGCAGGAACCGCGACAGGAAGGTGAATTCGTCGTAGCAGTGCTGCAGCAGCGCAGCGCCGAAGGTGTCGGTCACCATCGATTCGATCTCGGCGGGCGTCTTGCCGGCCATCGGCAGGTCTTGCCCGATGAAGAAGTGGCTGCGCAGCGCGCAGCCCCAGGAGGTGTCGCGCCCGATGTGCAGTAGCCGCCCGCCGAGGATGCGGCCGTCGGGCAGGGCCGGTGCGTCCCAGCCGAAGCCGACCCGCCCGCACACCGCGGCGCTGATGCGGCGGGCCTCGCGCGCCTGTGCGTAGCTTTCGGGTGTGAAGAACTCGCTCGCTTCGCGAAACTGGATCAACAGTTTTTCGGCCGGCAGCCCGCTGAACTCTTCTTCCACTTTGTGTGTGGAGCCGGCATGTGTGTTGCCGTTGCCGCCGATCCAGTCGCTGAAGGTGTGGTCTTTCGGGTGCCACCAGATGTACTTCTGCGTGTCGGGCCGGAAGCGGAACCACCATTCGAACATTTCGCCGGTGCAGCCGTGGAGGTCGGTGCGGCAGGCAACGTGCAGCACGCCGTCGGGCAGTCGCTCGAAACCGGTTTCGAGCGCCATCGGCGACGGGTCGAGCAGGCGATCGGCCTGTGCCAGGGTCAGTGCAGGTGCGGGCATGGGGTTCTCCAGTGCGTGTGATTCTGTGGGTGCCTTCGGCGGCGATCAATCGGTGCTGCCGATATAGAGATGGCGCAGGCGCGGGTCGTCGCGGATGTCCGCCGCCCGGCCCGACAAGGCGAACCGGCCATGCTCCATCACGTGCACCTCGTCTGCGAGTTCGAGCGCGCGCTCGACGTCCTGCTCCACGATCAGCATCGTGAGACCCGCATCGCGCAACTGCGCGAGTGCGAGATAGAGGCGGTCCATCATGATGGGCGCGAGCCCGAGGCTGATCTCGTCGAACAGCACGAGGCTCGGGCGGCTCATCAAGGCCCGCCCGATGGCGAGCATTTGCTGCTGGCCGCCCGACATCGACGTGCCCGGATTGCGGCGGCGCGCCTTCAAATCCGGGAACAGCGTGTACACCTGCTCCAGGCGCTGCGCCCGAGTATCGTCACCCACGCCACGCGCCGGCAGCAGCAGGTTTTCTTCCACGCTCAAGGGGCCGAAGATGCGGCGGCCCTCCATGCACTGCGCCAGGCCCAGCCTCGCGATCTCATGGGCGGGCCGCCCGCTCACGTCGACGCCATCCACGCGCACCGCGCCCCGGGTGGGGCGGATGGTGCCGCTGACGACGCGCGCCAGCGTGGTCTTGCCTGCGCCGTTCGTGCCCAGGATGGCGACGACGCGCCCGGGGGCAACACAGAGGTCGATGCCGTTCAACACGCGCGCCTGGCCATAGCCGGCGTGGACATCGCGCAGTTCAAGCAATGGCTGCGCTGCGTCGCGGGCCCCTGCACCGGCCGCGGCCACAAGTGGAGCCAGCACGCCGCACGGCGAGGTGCTCATCGGCTGGACTTCACCGGCCGCCGCGGCGTTCGGCGGCTGCGCGCTGCCCAGATAAACCGACACCACGTCATCGCTGCTCAAGACGTCGCGCGTCGGCCCTTCGGCGAACTTCTTTCCGAAGTTGATCACCATCAGCCGCTCGCAGCATTCGCGCACGACGCGCAGAACATGCTCGATGACGATGATCCCCTCCACTTCCTTTCGCAAGCCGTTGATCAGCGAGATCAGCTCGGTGACCTCCGAGTCCACCAGCCCGGCACCCACTTCATCCAGCAACAGCAGCCTGGGCCGCAGTGCCAGCGCACGGGCGACTTCCAGGCGCTTTCGTCTGAGCAGGGGCAGGTCCTTGCACGCCCAGTCGGCGGCATCGGCCAAGCCGCAACGCGCGAGAATGCCGTCGCACACGCGCCTCGCTTCAGCCGCCGGGCCCCACGGATGCAAGGCGTGATGGGCCACCAGGAGGTTCTCGCGCACGGTCATGTCGAGAAATGGCCGGGGAATCTGGAACGTTCGGCCAATCCCTCGGCGCGCCCGATCCGGCGCGGCCAGCGCTGTGACGTCCTCACCGTTGAACACCACCCGTCCCTGGCTGGGCGACAGCGCGCCGCCGAGCAGGCCGATCAGGGTGGACTTGCCGGCACCGTTCGGCCCGATGATGCCGAGCGCTTCGCCGGGGCGCAGCTCGAACGACACCGCATCGGTCGCGACCACCCCGCCGTAGCGCTTGACCAAGCCTCGGGCTTCGATCAGGTTCGAGCTCACCGGCCCGCCCTCCGCGAACCCCACCATCCCAAAACCCATCCCGCGATGCCGCGCGGCGCAAACCGGATCACCGCGATCAGCACCAGCCCGGTGAAGGCCAGGTGCAAGGCCGGGTAGTCGGCCAGCAGTTCAGACAGGGCCACGATGAACACCGCGCCCACCACCGGCCCGGCTCGCAGGCCCTGGCCGCCGATGATCACGACCGACAGAACATTCACGGTCCACTGGATGCCGAACATGCCATACGGCTCGACCGCCCCGAGCTTCAACCCCTGCACGGCACCCCCCAGACCCATCAGGAAACTGGCCAGCATGAACGCGCACAGCTTGATGCGAAACGGGCGCACGCCCATCTGCGCCGCGGCGTCTTCGTCATCGCGCACGGCGCGCAGGAACACCGAGAAGCGCGAAGCCGTTGCGGCTTCCATCACCAGCGTGGTGAACGCCAGCACGGCCAGCGAGATCCAGAACAGCGCTCTCAAGCCCGGCGGGTCGACCGAGAGAAACAAGCCCGTGGCGCCGCCGAAGCCGCGGTAATTCACCATGAACAGGCGCACCGCCTCGGCCAATGCCAGCGTGCCAACCGTGAAATACAGGCCCCGCAGCCGGAAGACGGCCTTGGACACGGCCAGCGCCAGCAGCATGGCGGCCACGCCACCGGCAGGAATGGCGATCGCCAAGGGTGCACCGGTCTGGTTGACCAGCCCGGTCATCGCGTAGGCACCGATGCCGACTAACGATGCGGTCCCGAGGGAGACCAGCCCCCCGTAGCCGGCCAGCAGGTTCCAGGCTTCGGCCAAGATGACGAGCAGCACCAGCCGGAAGCCGATCTCCAGCGCGTAGTCGGACATGAACGGGGCCGCCGCGGCCAGCCCCAGGACCAGCGCGGGGGCCGTCATGCGTGAGAGGCTTCGCCACGCGTCAAGCGGCGCAGCCGCACGGATGGGGACCCAGGTGTTCAGCTTCGACGGGTTCGTCATCGGCCCCCCAAACGCGTGATGCCTTCGGGGCGTGCCGCGAGGACGATGAGAAACAGCAGGAGCCCGATGAGATCGCGGTAGCCATCGCCAAGCGCCAGCGCGCCCACGCTTTGCAGCAGCCCCATCGCCATGCCGGCGATGAGCGTGCCGAAGATGTTGCCCACGCCGCCCAGCACCACCACGGCAAAACTGATGAGCAGATAGCTGGCGCCGGTGCCGGGCGTGAACGAGAACGCCGTGCCGATCAGCACCCCGCCCATGGCCGCGCAGGCCGCACCCAGGGCAAAAGTCAGCGCGTGTACCCGCCGCACGTCGACGCCCATCATGGCCGCCGCGGCCGGATCGGCCGCACTGGCCCGCAGGTCACGCCCGAACGCGGTGCGCGTGACGAGCAGGTGCACGCCGGCCACCAGCAGCACCGCGATGCAGAACCCGATCAGATAGATCTCCGGCACCGTGACCGGGCCCCATGTAACCGGGCGGGCGGCGTAGGGTGTGTCCAGGCTGCGCGTGTCGGCAGAGAACGCGAGCAGCAGCAAGTTCTGCGCAATGACCGATACGCCGAACATCGTCATCATCGGCGCCTCCATGCCCTTGCCGGCCAGCGGCGCGATCAGCAGGCGCTGCATCGGCATGGCCAGCACCCCGACCGCCGCACCCACCAGCAGCAGGCTCCACATCGGATCGAAGCCGAACGTGGCCAGCAGGAACGCGCTCAGGTAGGCACCGCACACCAGCAGCTCCCCGTGGGCCAGGTTGACCAGGCGCATCACGCCCAGCGCAATGGACAGGCCCAGCGCGATCAAGGCCAGAATGCCGCCGAGCAAGATGCCCGACGCCAGACTGCTCGCGATGACGTCGAGTGCGGCCATGTCGTTCGTCGCTGCGCAGACGGGTCAGTTCGACTCGGGCAAGGGAAAGATCAGCTTGCCCGTGGCGCGGTCCTTGGGCCAGACGACGACGGCCTTGCCGGACTGCCATTGCACCATCGCCACCGGAATGGCCGATGCATTCGCAGCATCGAACTTCACCGGCCCGGTCACGTAGGTCTTGTTGGTGCGACCAATCGCGGCGTTGATCTTCTCGCGGTCCAGCGATGCCGCCGCCGCGATCGCATCCAGGAGCACCTGCGCGGCCGCATGCGAATCGGCGATGTGCTGGCTCTGCGTCTGGCGGGTCTCCGACTCGAATCGCTTGCCCAGCTCGGCAGCACCGGGGTACGGGAAGCTCGGATCCCAGTACCCGCCCACCAGCACACCTTCCGACAGCTTGGCTGTGGCCTGGGCAAAGGCTTCGGGCTCGGCGCCCTTCTCCATCACCAGCAGCTTCGGCGTGAAGCCGGCCGCGGCCATCTGCTTTCGCATCGCGATCGCTTGCGGAGGAATCGCGTCTACGAGCACGATGTCGGCTGAAGCCGCTTTCGCCCGCGCGATCATCGAGGTGAACTGCTGCGCATCCACCGGGAACGAGGCGTTCTGCACGACCTCGAACTCGCCGGCCTTTGCCGCCTCTGGCCAGAGCTTGCCGCCGACCAAGGCGCCGTCGGGCCCGTTGTCGGCCAGGATGGCGATCTTCTTGTTGGTTTGCAGCGTCAGGTCCGCTAGCATGCGGAACGGCGCAGTCGCGAGATCGGCTTCGTCGAAGAAGATGCTCCACGCGTAGCGCCATTTGCGCACCGACTTGAATGCCTGCAAGGGGTTGCAGCCGGCGACCAGCGGCACCTTGCGGCGTTCGGCCACCAGGGCGCCGGCGTTGACCAGCGCGGGCGTGCACGAGCCCAGAATGGCCACGGCCTTGTCACGCGACAGCAAGGATTCGGTGTTGCCGGCGGTGACGTTCGGGTCCGTCTTGTCGTCGCGGATGACCAGCCGCACCGGCAGCTTCTTGCCGTCCACGGTGATGCCGCCCGCCTTGTTGATGTCGTTCACCGCGGTCTCGTATCCCCACTTCTGGTACGAACCGAAGCCGGCCAGCGGGCCGGACAAGGGAATGGACGCGCCGATGACGATCTCGGTCTGCGCGTGGGCACAGGTGGCCGCCGCCATCCATGCAGCGGTTGCGAGCAGTGCACGCGAATACGTGAAGAGCGGTTTCATGGACAAGGTCTCCGTTCGGTGGTTCGTGACGGCGTCGGTACTTCCGTGAGGCCTGGCGGCTTGCGTTGCCGCCGACGTACGCTTCGCACCCGTTTGCGGCGCGATGCCAGGCCCGTCAGATCAGAAAGCCACGTTCGCCCCGCCCTTGAGGGCCAGCATCTCGCGCGCCTCATCGGGCGACGCGATCTCGTGGCCCAGCTCCTCCAGCAGGTGGCGGATCTTTCGCACCTGTTCGGCATTGCTGGCGGCCATGCGGCCTCGCCCGAGGTAGAGGCTGTCTTCGAGGCCGACGCGCACATTCGCGCCCATGACCGCCGCATGCGTGAGCAACGGCATCTGGTGTCGGCCCGCCGCCAGGACCGACCAGCGGTAGTCCGCGCCGAAGAGCCGGTTTGCGGTATCGCGCATGAAAGTCACGCATTGCGGATCGGGGCCGATGCCACCCAGGATGCCGAAGATGGTTTGGATGAAGAACGGCGGCTTGACGAGCCCCGCATCGACGAAGTGCGCCAGGTTGTACAGGTGGCCAACGTCGTAGCACTCGAACTCGAACCGCGTGCCGCAGCCCTCGCCCAGGTCTTTCAGGATGTGCCGGATGTCGCGGAAAGTGTTGCGGAAGATGATGTCTTCAGTGCCTTCCACATACGCCTGCTCCCAGGGGTACTTCCATGCCTTGATCTTGCTGGCCACCGGGTGGATGGAGAAGTTCATCGAGCCCATGTTCAGCGACGCCATCTCGGGCTTGAATCGCAGCGGAGGCGCCAGGCGCTCCTGCAACGTCATCTGGGTGCTGCCACCGCTGGTGATGTTGATGACGGCGTTGGTGCGCGCCTTGATCGGGCCGAGAAACTGCGCGAATACCTCGGGGTCGGCACTGGGCCTGCCGTCCTGCGGGTTGCGGGCATGCAGGTGCAGGATCGCCGCGCCGGCCTCGGCCGCGTCGATCGCCTGTTCGGCGATCTGCGCCGGCGTGAGCGGCAGGTGCTCGCTCATCGTGGGCGTGTGGATCGCCCCCGTGACGGCGCAGGTGATGATGACCTTGTCGTTCTTGGCCATGCGGACTCCAGATGAATGGGGTTGGCGCTACCAGGGCAGCGCGACGGGATGCGTGTGCCGGTTCTCGGCGATGAACAGCGATGGCAGGAAGCCGCTGAGGGTGCGCATCTCGTTGTAGCAATGCATGAGCAGCGCGGCGCCTGCCGAATCCGGCGTTCGCTCGGCCACGGCATCGGGCGGCAGGCCCTGCGCCGGCAGATCGTGGCCCAGGAAAAAGTGGCTTCGCAGCACGCAGCCCCACCCGGTGTCGCGCGCCACATGCAAGGTGCGCGACCCGAGCATGCGGCCCTGTTCATCGCGCGGTGCGTCCCAGCTGCGCCCGGTGCGCCCGCACAGCGCGGCACTCACGCGCCCTTCGCGCCGTGCGCGCGCCAGCGCCTCGGGCGGGAAGAACTCGGCCGGATCCCGGAACTGGATCAGCAACTGAGCGACGGGTCCGCCGCTGAACGATTCCTCCACCTTGTGGATGGAGCCGATGTGCGTGCCTTCGCGGCCCTCCAGCCAGCTGCTGGAGACATGGTCCACCGGATGCCACCACACGTACTTCTGCGTGTCAGGGCGGAACCGGAACCACCACTCGAACATCTCGCCGGTGCAGCCATGCATGTCGGTGCGGCAGGCCACGTGAAGCGAGCCATCGGGCAAGCGCTCGTAGCCGGTTTCCAGGGGCATGGGCGCCGGGTCCAGGAGGCGTTCGAGTTCGGTGCTTCGCATGATGTCTCGCGCTCAGTCCAGCTTGACCTTGGCCACGCGCACCAGCTCGCCACCCGCCGCACGATCTTTCACGAGGTAATCGCGCATTTCGGCGGGGGTGCCGGTACCGGGCGTGAGCGTCAGGACATCCATCGTGGCGGTGCGGAAGGCCTTCTCGTTGACGATCTCGATCGAAGCCTTGTTCAGCTCCGCCACCAGCGCGTCGGGTACCCCGGCCGGCGCAAACATGCCGAACCAGGTGCGCACGAAGAAGTCGCCCATGCCGGCTTCGGCCAGTGTGGGGACATCGGGCAGGAACGGGCTGCGCTGCGCGCCGGCCACGGCCAGTGGCACGAGCTTGCCGCTGTCGATGTGCGGCTTGAGCGCACCGATCGCGAGGTAGCTCATCTGCACCTGGTTGGAAATGGCCGCGGGCACCAGGTTCGGGCCGCTGAACGGCACGTGCGTCACGTCCAGGCCCGTGGTCGCGCGTAGCCATTCCATGTAGAGGTGCGAGCTGCTGCCCACACCGAACGAGCCCCAGTTCAGCGTGCCCGGTTTCTGCTTGGCATAGGCCTGCAATTCCTTGAAGTTGCGCACGCCGATCTGGCTGTTGGCCACCACGACACTGTTGGGATAGGCGAGGATCGCGACGGGCGCAAAGCTCTTGTCGGCGTCGTACGGCAGCTTGCTGTAGAGGTGAGGATTGACCGACAGGCTGTCATTGGTCGTGATGCAGAAGGTGTAGCCATCGGGCGCAGCACCTGCGCAGGCCGACATCGCGATCTGCGAGTTGGCCCCCGGCCTGTTCTCCACGATGAAGGTCTGCTTGTATCGCTGGTTCAACTGCTGCGCCAAGGCACGTGCAAGCACGTCGGGTGGCAGGCCCGGTGCGCTGCTCAGGATGAGGCGCACCGGCTTGGTCGGCCAGTCTTGTGCGGCCGCCAGCATCGGCACCAGGGCCAGCAGCGCCAGGGAAGCTTTGCGGATCAGGCTCATCGTCGTCTCCTTCAGGAACGCTCGCTCGCGTCCATCGTTTTCAAATGTTGCAGCACCTTCTGCCGCAACGCGGTTTGTTCTTCAGGCGTCCAGCGACGAAAACCTTCGCCAGATTTCATGCCCAGGCGCCCCTGCGAGACCAGTTGCTCCAGGTAGGGCGAGGCGCCGGGGGTCGCATCGATCGCCGGCAGCACGGTGCGATGGATCGCCAGCGTGAGGTCGGTGCCCACGAGGTCGGCGTTCTCCAGCGGGCCGATCACGGGCAGGCGGCGACCGAAGCTGGCCTTGACCACGGTGTCGACGGTGGCCGCATCGCACACGCCGTCGGCCACCAGCGCGATGGCCTCGCGCCACAGCGCATGCTGCAAGCGGTTGCCGATGAAGCCGGGGACGTCTTTCTCGACCATCGCGGGGGTTTTCCCAACGCGGTCAAGCAACTCGAACATGCGGCGGGCCAGGCGCGGATCCGTGGCCGACGTCTTGATGACCTCGACCAGCGGCACGAGATACGGCGGATTCCACCAATGTGTGCCCATGGCCCGGTGGCCCGTCGACAAGCCGGCCATGATCTGGCCGATCGGGATCACCGAGGTATTGCTGGCGAGCAAGGCATGCCGAGGGGCAAGCAGCTGAAGTTGCGCAAACAACTTCTGCTTGAAAGCCAGGTCTTCCGGGCCGGCTTCGATCACCACGTCAGCGCCTGCCACGCATTCGCCGAGTTCTTCCATCGGGAAGATACGGGAGGCGGCATCGACGTCTTGCCCCAACTCCGCGAGGTTGCGCACCACGCGGTCACGCAACGTGACCAGCGCCGCCGTGTTCGGGTCGTACACGGTCACCATGTGGCCCGCCGCGGCAAAAACCTGCGCGATGCCATGGCCCATCAGGCCGGCCCCCACGATCGCGATGTGTTCCAGCTGGCTCATCGCATCAACCCGCGGTGTAGCCGCCGTCCGCATAGACGGTGTGGCCGGTGTGGAAATCGGAGGCTCGCGAACACAGGAACAACAGCGGCCCGGCCAGGTCTTCCGGCTCACCCAGGCGGCCAAGCGGAACCCGGGCGAGGAATCCGGCGCGCACGGCGTTGGCTTTCTCGTTGTCTTCGAACATCCAGGCCGTCAAGGGGCTGCGGAAAACCGTCGGCGCGATCGCGTTCACCGTGATGCCGTGGCGACCCCACTCGCAACCCAGCGCGCGGGTCAGTCCGTCGGTCGCAGCCTTGGACGCGCAGTACGCGCCATAACCCGCGGGGTGACCCAGCTTGCCCCGGGCAGACGACACGAGCACCACCTTGGCCTTCGTCGCCGCGGCGATCACCCGTGCGCCGAAGGCCTTGCACAGCAGCCACGTGCTGGTGACATTGCCGTTCATCACGGCCTCGAAGCGCTCCAACGATTGCTCGGTGATCGGGCATGGGTCATTCAGGCCCGATGCCACAACGAGGATGTCCAGCCCGCCGAACGCCTCCAGGCCGGCATCCATGAGCGCCTCGCATTGCGCGAGCGTCACCGGCCGGCCTTCGACGGTCAGCACCTCGGCGCCCAGTGCCCGGCAAGCCTGCGCCGTCTCGGCAAGGGCTTGCGCATTGCCGGCCGACAGCACCAGCCGCGCCCCGGCGCCGGCCAGCACGCGGCTGGCAAGGCTGCCAAAGGCGCCCGAGGCGCCGGTCACCACCGCCACCTTGCCGCGCACGTCGAACAGCGACGCCGGGTTGCTCAGCCAATCCATGGCATGGCTCACGCTGTGTTCTCCGGGTAAGGCATCACCACCAGCATCGTGGCGATCTCGTTGCCATGGTTGCGCACGGAGCGCATCTCGTTCGCGGGGATGCAGCAGCTGTCCATCGGGCCCAGCACCACATCCTGACCAGGCGTCTTCACGATCACGGCACCCGCCAGCACCACATACACCTTTTCAAGCGGCGAGCTGTCCGGACCTGCCCCACCGCCCGGCAGGAAGTGGCTCAGGCCGACCCAGAAATTCTGCGGGCCGCCGTCTGCAAAACCTTGCAGCCGCAGGGCACGCATGTCGAAATGGTTGGGCGCCTCGTAGGGCGGCGCTTCGCCGAAGCGGGTGATGCGCATGTCCTCAACCCTGTCCGTTCTCGATGCGGTACGTGCCGCGCTTGTCGACGATCGCCACCAGCCGCACGATGCAGCCGTCGCCCTTCGTCCAGCGCCACGGAAACGCCGCGAAGGTGACCCGCTTGCCGGTGACCTTGTCGATCTCCCCGCCGATGTTCTCGATGCCGCAGATGCCCGCCTTCAACACCGCGTTGTGGCACGGCTCCCATTCCGGAAAGTCTTCGATCACCTTGCGGCCGGTCTCGCGTTCGTATTCCATGTTGACCTGCGGCAGCAAGCCGTTGGGCCAGCCCGGGCCGTGCGGGCCGATCGCGGTGCCGAGCGGGTGGTCGAGCGCCTGCGTGTCGGTGCCGATCATCTTCACCTTCTTCTTGGCGAACCATTCGCCGGCCTCCTTGTAGAAGCCGGGCGAGTAGGCGTAGTACATGCGGCTGTCGCCGTAATGCTTGTGCCAGCCGGTGTTGACGATGACGATGTCGCCCTCGCGGATCTGCGGCGATGCCTTCTCCAGGTCATCGGCCGTGATCACTTCCCACTTCTTCTTCGGGATCGACACCACCACGCCGGTGCCGAAGAAGTACGGCAACGGCACTTCGTCCATGAACGGCGTGCCCTCCACCACATGCGCCGGGGCATCGATGTGCGTGCCCGAATGCATCACGGTGGTGATGCGCTGCGTCAGCACGCCGCTCTTGGACATGCTGTGCAGGCGCTCGATCTTCACGTCTTCGAAATACGGCCAGCACGGCTGGCCCAGGCCCCACGGATGACTGAGGTCGTAGAACTCCAGCCCCATGTCGTTGTTCAGGTTCTCTTGGTAGGTGATGCCGCGCACGGTGATCGTCATGTCGCACTCCAATGGATATCAGCTTCTGTTTGTTATGTACCGCTATTCGGTACACTTGTATCGTTTAGTGGTGCAGTGACGCCAATGTGCCGCCACTGCACCGTGGCGCGAAGGCGTGGTTTCCCGAATCGGGTAAACCCAAATGAGCGGGTGCAGCTCCGACGTCGTGCACACTTCCAAAGGCGACGCACACATCAGGCAGAGAGGAACAACGTCTTGACGAAGCTCCGGCAAGAAGAAGGACAAACCGCCCCCGGCCCCGACGGCCCGGAACGCGCAGGCGGCATTCAAGTCATCGCGCGGGCCGCGGCCATCCTGCGCGCGCTGCGCGACCACCCCGCGGGCCTCACGCTTGGCGAACTCGCGAAGCTGCTCGACCTGCCCCGCTCGACCATCCAGCGCATCGTGGACGCGCTGGACCAGGAGCACCTCGTGATGTCGGCAACGCCCACGCGCGGTGTGCGCCTCGGCCCGGGCCTGCTGCCCCTGGCTGCGGCGGCCCGCTTCGAGATCGCCGAGTTCGCACGGCCGGCACTGCAGGAGCTGTCGCGCGAATGCGGTGAAACCGTGGACCTGTCATTGATCGATGGCGACAAGCTCGTCTTCATCGAGCAAGTGGCGGGCGTACAGCGTTTGAAGGCGGAATCGGGCGTCGGCGTGGCTTTTGCCCTGCACTCCACGGCGCCGGGCAAGGCCATGCTCGCGGCGCTCAGCTCATCGGAGTTGGACAACCTCAAACCCCGCCTGCGCCTGACCCGCCACACTGCGAAAACGGTGACGTCATGGAGAGCGTTGGAGCGCGAACTCGAAGACATCCGGGCGCAAGGCTTCAGCCTCGACCTCGAGGAGAACTCTCTCGGCATCTGCGCGGTCGCGGTCGTCCTGCGCGTGCCGAACGGAGAGCTTGCCGCCGTGTCGGTGCCTGTCCCGACCCAGCGCTTCAAGGACTCTCAATCGAGCCTCATCCGGTTGCTCGTGGAGCGCTGCAACCGGTTGCAGCATTCGTTGGGCATGCCGCGCTGACACGGTCCCCCACATGACGGCCGCGGGCCGTCATGCCTGCGGCCGGCACGGCATTTGCCTCCGACACGGCAGCCTCGCCGCTGCATCGTCCCTTCGCCAGTGACCTCCATCCCCCTCGGCAGGTGCTTCTTTCGACTCACCCCAGCCCGCCGTGACCTGGATTGACTTGCTTCAATGGCCCGCGATGGCCGTGACCGTCACCGCATCGTGGCTGGTCGGCTCCAAGCGCGAGTCGTTGCGCGCCTGGGGCTTCTGGGTGTTCCTGGCCAGCAACGCACTGTGGGTGGCCTGGGGCTGGCACAGCGGCGCCTGGGCATTGGTGGTCCTGCAGTTCTGCCTGGCCGCGATGAACATCCGCGGCACGATCAAGCACGACATCTGAGCCGCGGCGTGCCGGCGGCGGCCTTTGTAGGCGCGCCGGCAGTGCGCGAGTAGGCGTTGTCTGCTTATGCGAAGCGGCCCTGGTTGGACCCTGTACGGCCCGCGTGATCCCTCCTACGCTGGTGGCTCCCGCAAGCCAAGTCCACCTTTTCAGGAGAACGACCATGCCAGCCACTCGCCCCGCCTCCGCCAAGAAGCCCAGCACCAAGCGTGCAACGACAAGACACACCCATGCGATCACGCTGCTGGAAGCGGATCACAAGCAAGTCAAGAAGCTGTTCAAGGCCTACGACAAATTGGCCCAGTCCGACGCCAGCGACGACGAGAAACTCGCCGTGGCCCAAGACATCTGCAATGCCCTGACGGTTCACGCCACCATCGAGGAAGAGCTGCTGTACCCGGCGGCCCGGCGCGCACTGGACGAAGAGGATCTGCTCGACGAAGCGGCCGTCGAGCACGCATCGGCCAAGGACCTGATCGCGCAGATCGAGGCCATGGAACCCTCTGACCCGCTGTACGACGCCAAGGTGAAAGTGCTGGGGGAATACATCGACCACCACGTGAAAGAGGAAGAAGGCGAGATGTTCCCCAAGCTGCGCAAGGCGGACCTGGATCTCGACGAACTCGGCGACTCGCTGCGCCAACGCAAGGACGCTTTGATGGCCGGGGTCGCGGACGCACCCGTGCACTAGGGCCTGTTCACACCCAATAAGCACCCGCGCACCACCGAACCAAGGACTTCCATGAACAAGACTCCTCCGCGCCGAGCCGCCGACCGTGCGGCGGCCCGCAGCACTGCCGGCCGCCCCGCCAAACCCGTGGCGCGGCACGATGGCGACCGACAGACCCGGCAGGCCGCGGATGTCGAGGCCACGGTGGCGGGCATCCCCTTCAATGCCAACAAGGCGAGCGAGATCGGCCGCGACAACGCTTTGGCGCCCCCCGAAGGCCAGCACGTGGCGCCGCCTTCGGAGCTGGCCAGCGCCAGCACGCTGACCGAAGCCACCGCCAGTGCCAAGACCGGCGAAGCGGACCCGGCCTCGGGCCGCGACGTGGACTTCGGTCCCCTCGGGCGGGTGCGCAGCGACGGCGGCGGCCACGTCCTCACGTCCAACCAGGGCGTGGCGGTCGCCGACAACCAGAACTCGTTGAAGGCCGGATTGCGCGGGCCGGCATTGCTGGAAGATTTTTTGCTGCGCGAGAAGATCACCCACTTCGACCATGAGCGCATTCCGGAGCGCATCGTCCACGCGCGAGGCTCGGCCGCGCACGGCTACTTCGAAGCTTACAAGCCGCTGCCGAAGTACACGCGGGCCGCGCCGTTCGCCAAGGCGGGCAAGCAGACGCCGGTGTTCGTTCGTTTCTCGACCGTCGCCGGCGAACGCGGCTCGGTGGACACCGCCCGCGACGTGCGCGGGTTCGCCGTGAAGTTCTACACCGACGAAGGCAACTGGGACC
>CAZBOF010000018.1:0-36027 GCA_964493285.1 uncultured Rhizobacter sp.
GCGCCGCGCGCTTCAACATGTGGCCGTCCAGCCAGGACTTCGGCGCTGCGGGTGCACCGGCCGCAGGCCAGGACGTGACCGGCTTCCAGGTCGGCATGCGTCACCTCTTCTGATCGCGATGAGAGGGCGCGCGGTCGGTGCGCGCCCTCTCAATGATCGGGGGTGTCAGGCTTTGACGGCCTCTTCTTCCCGGGTCACCATGCGGTCGACGATGCGCCGCATGTGCACCCGGGCGGCGTCGGAGACGATGTCGATCAGGCCGGCCGTGCCGTGGCGGTCGAGCGAGGCCTGTTGCGCTTCGACGACGCGCTTGTCTTCGGTGAAGGCGTGCGCGATCTCGTTGTAGAAGGTCTCGCAGGCGCTGGGGTCGTCCTGCTTGTAGCCGGTGGCGGTGGACCAGAAATAGAACGAGCTGTTCTCGGTCTCGGGCGTGAGGCCGTGGAAGAGGCGCACCGAGAAGCCGCCGTCCTGCTCGCGATTCGCGCGGGCATTGCGTTCGACGTCGAGTGCGCCGCTCCACTGCACGATGGCCGCCGGTGCGAAGAATTCGAACTCCATCCAGCGGTCGATGCGTCCTTTGAAATCGACGGCCTTCTTGAAAGACGGCGGTGCGTCGATGTTCATCAGCCAGCGGATGAAATGCAGGCCGCTGTCCTTGGGGGTGACCTTCATCTCGGCGTCGGTGTGGGCCTTGGGGTTGCCGCCGATGGTGCTCTTGTGCACGTAGCCGAGATGGGTGAGGTCCATCAGGTTGTCGACCAGCAGCATGTAGTTGGCATTCACGCTGTACATCTGCTCCTTGTGGGGCCACTTCACCAGGTCGTTGTGCCAGCTGCAGTCGACGATCTGGCCGGTGTCCGCCTGTGCGGGGTCGCCCATCCAGATCCAGACCAGGCGGTCTTTTTCCACCACGGGGTAGGCATGCACCTTGGCGCCGCCGGGAATGCGGTCCTGGCCGGGGATCGAGATGCAGTGGCCGGCGGCATCGAACACCATGCCGTGGTAGCCGCAACGCAATCCGCTCTCCACCACGTCGCCCAGGTGCAGCGGCGCGCCGCGGTGCGCGCAACGGTCTTGCAGCGCGGCGACCGCGCCGTCCTGGCCGCGGTAGATCACCACGTCGTCATTGCAGATGGTGCGGGCCAGTGGCGTGTCGGTGATCTCGCTGGCCCAGGCGGCCACGTACCAGGCGTTTCGAGCGAACATGATGTGAGTCTCCAGTCGTGGGTTGTCTCAGCCGGCGGCTCAGATGTCGAGCACCAGCTTGGATGTCTTTGCGCGCGAGCAGCAAGGGGTGAAACAGTCGTTCAGTGCTTGGTCTTCCGGCGAGAGGTACATGTCACGGTGGTCCGGCACGCCTTCGAGCACGCGAGTCATGCAGACGCCGCAGATGCCTTGTTCGCACGAGACGTCGAGTTCGATGCCGGCGTCGCGCAATGCGTCGACCACGGTCTTGTCCGCGGGCACGTGGACGGTGCGGCCCGTGCGGGCCAGTTCGACCTCAAATGGCTGGTCGCCTTCGAGTACCTGGATCTCGGCCGCGAAGAGTTCGAAGTGCACCCGGGCGTCGGGCCAGCCGGCGGATTGGGCTTGTGATCGCACGGCGTCGATGAAGCCTTTGGGCCCGCAGACATACAGATGCGTGCCGGCTGGGCAGCGGTGCAGCACCTCGCCGATGTCCAGACGCTGTGCCTCGGGGCCGTCGTCGAAGTGGAGCTGCACCCGCTCGCGAAAAGGGGCGGCATCGATGCGCTCCAGGAACGCGGTGCGGCTGCGGGTGCGGCTGCAGTAGTGCATTTCGAACGGCAGTTCCCGGCGCGCCAGGTCTTCTGCCATGCACAGGATCGGCGTGACCCCGATGCCGCCGGCAAGCAGCAAATTGTGCGACGCTTCAGGCACCAGCGGGAAATGGTTGCGCGGCACGCTGATCCGCAGACGGCTGCCGAGCCGGATGCTGTCATGCATGGCCGCCGAGCCGCCGCGGCTGGCTGGATCGCGCAGCACGGCGATCAGGTAGCGGTGCGATTCGGTCGGCGCGTTGCACAGCGAATAGGCCCGCGCCAGTCCTTCCTGGACCTGGACGTCGATGTGGGCGCCGGCGGTGAAGGCCGGCAGGGCGCTGCCTTCGGGATGCACGAGTTCATAGCTGCAGATGTCTTGCGCTTCGACCTGCTTGCGCGCGACCACGACCTCCAGGCTTTCGCGCTCCGAGTCGGCGGTGCGGGCATTCATGGCTGTGCGCCGCCGTGTCGCGGCGGCCCGAAATGAGAAGGGCTGTTGGCGTGAATCATCGAGCGAGGCGATCCCGTGCGGGATGGAATCGTAACTAGTTAGTTAGCTAAGATACATCGCCGGGAGCAGCTCTCTCTCAGGTGTTTCACCAATTCAAACGGCGGCCCGCACCTTGAAATACGGTGCCGCAGCGGAGTGCATGGCCGTGCGGCGAGGGTGGGCAAGCGCGGGGATGGCCTACTCGTTCAGATTGGCGATCATCTGCAGGATCGATTCGCGCATCGGCTGCAGCTTGCGCGGATCGATGCCGAGGGTGGCGTCGGCGTTGACGTCGAAGGCGATGTGCAGCACCTTGCCCTTCAGTTGCTTGCCCTTGCGGGTGAGGCACAGGTTGATGCTGTTGCGCTGCGCCGGGTCGCGCTGGCGTTCGACCAGCCCCACCTTTTCCATCAGGTCGACCGCCACGGTGGTGGTGGGTTCCGAGACGTCCATCCGCCGGCTCAGTTCGCGCTGGGTGATGCCGTCTTCCTGCCACAGTTCGCGCAGAAAGTACCACTGGGCGAGGGTGATGCCGTGGGGCTTGAGGCGTTTGGCCAGGGTGCGGGTAAACGCGCGGTGTGCCTGCTTGAACAGGTAGCCGAAGCTCATCTCCAGCTGCGGCACCGCCTGGATGGCGTCTGCGGGTGCCTGCGGCGGCGCAAGCCTGGCGGCACGCGGTGCGGCCGTCTTGCGCGGCGCGGTGCCGCTGGCCGCAGGGGAGCGGGAGGGTGACTTTGTGGGCGCCATGTTCTTTGCGTTCCCTCCGGAGAAGAAAGGTCAGTATGGCCGCAGAGTTTACCGAGCGAGACGCGCGGCAGCGAAACCGGTGCCGGGAGGCTGCCTCTCGGGTTACTTCCAACTTGACACCCGGGTTTCCGATCTTTAGTCTGCCGCGGAATTAGCTAACTAATATGTAGCTAACTAAGGCAAGGGTGCGTCAGACACTTCAGCCTTGTTTCGTCCATCGATGACAGGAGACCATATGAGGCTTTCGTTCTGTACCATCCTGGCGTGCACGCTGCTTGTGGCGGCGCCGGCCCAGGCTCAGGAAGTGGTGCTGCGGGCCGTGACGCCCTGGGCCCGCAACTTCGACATTTCAAAGAGCTTTCAGCGCTACGTCGACAAGGTCAACGCCGAAGGAAAGGGCGTGGTCCAGATCCGCTATCTGGGGGGGCCGGAGTCGATGCCATCGAGCGAGCAGACCTCGGCGCTTCGCAACGGAGTGATCGACCTGTACTACGGCTCGGCGGCGTTCATGCTGGGCGAGTTTCCGGAGGCCAACGCGCTGTCGGGCAGCAATCTGCCGCCGGCCGAGTTGCGCGCCAACGGTGCGTACGAGATGTACGACCAGTTGCTGCAGAAGAAGATGAACGCGAAGTTCCTTGTCCAGCCCGACAGCGGCTGGGCGTTTCGCATCTTCTTGACGGGAGAGCCGAAGCGAACCGCCGCGGGCGGTGTCGACCTGAGCGGCATCCGGGTGCGTTCGCATCCCTTGTTCAGGGATTTCCTGTCGTCGCTGGGCGCGGAGAACGTCATGGTGTCGGCCGGCGAAGCCAACACGGCGTTCGAGCGCAACATGCTGCAGGGGCTGGCGTTTGCCGAGATCGGCATCCGCGACTTCGGCTTCGAGCGCTTCGTGAAGTACCGGATCTCGCCAACCTTCTATCAGAGCGACATCCTGATGCTCGTGAACAACAACCGCTGGCGTGCGATGCCGGAGCCCGCACGCAATCTGCTGATGAGGCTGGCGCTGGAGCATGAGAAGACTTCGCGGGATTTCTTCCTCGCGCAGGTGCGCACCGAGATGGCCGAGTTGGACAAGCTGGGCATCAAGGACGTGACGCTCACGGGTGCAGCGGCCGAGGACTATCGCAACAAGGCCCAGAGCATTCCGTGGTCGCGCCTGGAGAAAGCCGACGCGGCTGCCGTGGGGCCATTGAAGGCCAAGTTCTACAAGGACAAGTAAGCGAAACCGGAGGGCCATGCGCGGTGGCATGTGCCGCCGTCGGCCTTCCCAAGGAGACAGCAATGCGTGAACTCGATCTGGACAGTCCCAACGAGCAACTGCTGAAGAGCGCGCTGGCGAAAACGCAGCATCTGCCGCCGTACAAATCGGAGCCGCAGGTGTTCCGCTACAAGGCGCCGGACCTGAAAGGCAAGCCGCGCGGCATCACCCGCCTGTTCATCAGCGACATGATGTGCGGGCTGGTGCAAGTCATCAGCAAGGGTGGGGAGACGACGCTGCATTCGCATGCCGCGGCCGATGGGTTGTGGATGGTGCTCTCGGGGCGTGCCCGCTTCTACAGCGATCACCAGACCGTGCTGGGCGAGTTCGGCCCGCTCGAGGGCGTCTACATCCCGCGCGACGTGAAATATTGGTTCGAAGCCGCCGGCGATGAGCCCCTGCAGATCTTGCAGGTGGAAGGCTTCGTCAAAGGCCTGGAGAACAAGTACACCAGCTACGGCAAGCAGGCGGCCGACGAAGACCTGGCCCGCCAGGCGGCGCTGATCCGCTTCATGGATGCCGGTGACCAGGACAAGCAAGGTGCCTGAGCGCCGCGGTCGCAGGTGCGTGGCGCCATGGCTGCCGTGAAGCGGCTCGAGGCGCTGTACGGGCGGCTGCTGGACGGCCTCGCGGCATTCAGCGGTGTCTTGCTGTTTCTGGTGATGCTGGTGATCTGCGCCGACGTGCTGCTGCGCAATGTCGCCCTCGTGCCGGGTGTGCATGGGGTGCCCGCCGGCAGCGATCTCACCGAGTACGGCCTGTACCTGATGACGATGCTCGCGGCGCCGTGGCTGCTGCGCCAGGGACGCCACATCCGCGTGGACATCGTGCTGCGCATGATCCCGAAGGCGACGGCCTGGTACTGCGAGTGGGTGGTGGACGTGGTGTCGTTCATCTGCTGCGTCGTCATCGCGTGGTACAGCGCGCAGGCGGTGCTGGCCAGCCACGCGGCGGGCAACGAACTCATCAAGATGACGACGACGCCCGAATGGTGGTCGCTGGTGCCGATTCCGGTGACGTTCGTGCTGCTGTCGCTGGAGATGCTCTTTCGCATGTACCGGCTTGCCCACGACGTGCGGGGCCCGCGCAATGACGCGGTCTCCAGTGCATGAGGGGTTCAGGGCCCTTCGAAGATCCACGTAGGAAAAGAACCAAATGATGTCTTGGGAAGCCGCGGCCTGGCTGATGCTGGGCGGCTCGACCGTGCTCTTGTTCGCCGGGATTCCGGTGGCCATCGCGTTTTTGGCCATCAACCTGATCGGTGCCTGGCTGTTTCTCGGCGGCGAAGCGGGCCTTGCGCAGTTCACGCGCAATTGCGTGGGATCGGTGATGAACTTCTCGCTGATTCCGATCCCGTTGTTCATCTTGATGGGCGAGGTGCTGTTTCACACCGGGCTGGCGATCAAGGTGATCGACGGCGTCGAGCGCCTCATCAAGCAGGTGCCGGGTCGCCTGGCGGTGGTGGCCGTGGTGGCCGGCACGATCTTCTCGGCGGTGTCCGGCTCCACGCTGGCCACGACGGCCATGCTCGGCAGCCTGATGGTGCCGGTGATGCTGGCGCGCAAGTACCACCCCACCATGGCCACCGGGCCCATCATGGCCATCGGCGCGGTGGACATGCTCATTCCGCCGTCGGCGCTCACGGTGCTGCTGGGCAGCATGTCGGGCATCTCGATCTCCAAGCTGCTGGTGGCCGGCATCGTGCCCGGGCTGGTGCTCAGCCTGGTGTTCATCGTCTACATCATCGTGCGCGTGAAGATCACGCCCTCGCTCGCGCCCAACAGCGCGTTCACGACGCACACCGGCTGGGAGCGCTTTCGTCCGCTGTTCCAGTACGTGATCCCGCTCGTGTCCATTTTCGGCTTCGTGGCCGGCGCCATGATCGCGGGCTGGTGCACGCCTACGGAATCGGCGGCGCTGGGGGCATTCGCCACCATCGTGCTGGCCATGGCTTACCGCGCGCTCACCCTGGAGTCTCTGATGAAAGCGCTGATGGGCACGGTGTCGGTGTCCGGCATGATTCTTTTCATCATCATCGGCGCCACCACTTTTGCGCAGATCTTGTCGTTCTCGGGTGCCAGCATGGGCATCGTGGAGATCATCACGGGGCAGGGCCTGAGCACCGAAGCCATCGTGATCGGCATGATGCTGATGCTGATCTTTCTCGGGGTGTTCGTCGACCAGGTGAGCATGATGCTCATCACGCTGCCGATCTTCATGCCCATCGTTCAGGCGCTGGGTGTGGACCCGATCTGGTTCGGCGTGATGTTCCTGATCTGCATGCAGCTGGGCCTGCTGCTGCCGCCGCACGGCCTGCTGCTGATGACCATGAAGGGCGCTGCGCCCCCCGAAGTCACCATGCTGCACATCTTCCAGGCGGTGTGGCCTTACGTGGGGATCAGCATCCTCATGCTGCTCGCCGTGTTCCTGTGGCCGCCGCTGGCGACGTGGCTGCCTCAATGGCTGGATTGAGGCCTGGGTCCTGGCCCAGGCCGTCGACCATCAGCAAGATGGTTTCGCGGGCCGCCTGAAGATTCTCGGGCGCCAGGCCGCGCATGGCGTTGGCATTCACGTCGAGCGCAATGTGCAGCACCTTGCTCTTGAGCAGCCGGCCTTTGCGGGTGAGGGTCACGTTGATGCTGTTGCGCTGTGTCGGGTCGCGCTGGCGTTCGATGAGCCCGGCTTTCTCCATCACGTCGATCGCCACCGCGGTGGTGGGCTCCGACACATCCATGCGCCGGCTCAGCTCTCGCTGGGTGATGCCCTCTTCCTGCCACAGCTCCCGCAGGAAGTACCACTGGGCAAGCGTGATGCCATGCGGCTTCAGCCGGGTGGCGAGTGCGCGCGTGAAGGCCCGGTTCGCCTGCTTGAACAGGTAGCCGAAGCTCCACTCCAGGTGCGAGGGCATTTCTCGCACCGCCGGGCGCGCCGGCTGCTGCCCGTTGGGAGGGCGGGGTGGGGTGGGCAGGCTGGCCTTTTGGGTGGCTGGAGAGGGCTTCTTCAGCGGGCCAGGACTCTTCTTCGTCGATTTGGCGGGCATGGGGTTTCGTCGTTCGGGGAATGGGCTGGTGTCGGCATCCGGGGGCCGCAGCGGCCAGGCGCTTAAGGGTAACGGAGGCTTGACGCCAGTGCATCACGTCGCTAGTCTACAGCTACTTAGCTAACTAACCTGTAGCTTACTAAGTAGCGATTAACCCGCGATTCCCAAACCAACGCATACCGCAGGAGACAACATGAAGCTGATTCTTGGAGCTGGCGCTGCCGTTTTGACCCTGGTCCCCCTCGCCGCCATGGCGCAGGCGGCCCCGACGTCCACCGTGCAGATCTATGGTCGACTCGATCTTGCCGCGAACGTGCACAAGCTATCGGGCGCATCCGGCACCCGCAAGGCGGTGTCGTCGGACACCTCGCTGATCGGCTTCCGCGGCACGGAAGACCTGGGCGGCGGGCGCGCGGCCTACTTCAAGATGGAGCATGGCTTCATGGGTGACACCGGCGCGGCCGCCAACGCGGGGACGTTCTGGAATCGCGAGGTGTACGTGGGATTGCGCGACGCAGCGCTGGGGTCGGTCGAGCTGGGCACGCACTGGACGCCGCACATCTTCCTGACCGGCAAGACCGACCCGTTCGGCCGTGCGCAGACCGGCGCGCAGTTCACGCTGCTGCAAGGCGCCGGCGTGCGCGGCTACACCGTGCAATTGGCGAACTCGGTGGCCTACATCTCTCCGGTGTGGGGCGGGTTCCAGGGGCGCGCGATGATCCAGGCGCCCGAAGGCGCCGTGGCCAAGAACCGTTCGTTCGGCCTGGAGTACACGAAGGACAAGCTGTACGTTGGCCTGGCGTATGACGATGCGAACGTGACCGGCGCCGCGGTGGGCCAGCCGGCGGTGGCATCCACGCGCAGCAAGACGCTGGGCCTGGGTGCGACCTACAACCTCGACGTGGTGAAGCTGTACGGCTACGTGCAGCAGAACAAGGTGTCGGGCCTGGAGACGGTGAACGGCTATCAGGCGGGCATCAGCGCGCCGGTGGGCAGCGGCGAGTTCCGCGCGAATTATTCGCACACCGACCGCAGCACCGCGAAAGCTTCATTGTTCGCGGTGGGTTATGCCCATCACCTGTCGCGCCGCACCCAGGTCTACACGACCGCGGCCAAGCTCGACAATCGGGGCGCCGCGCGCTTCAACATGTGGCCGTCCAGCCAGGACTTCGGCGCTGCGGGTGCGCCGGCCGCAGGCCAGGACGTGACCGGCTTCCAAGTCGGCATGCGCCACCTCTTCTGATTTGATGACGGGGCGCGCAGGTGCGTGCTCCGCCATTTCTCCCCATTTATGCCGGAGTTCACCTCATGAAATCGACCCGAATCATTGGGCAAGGCTGCGTGCGCATGCAGCAAGCCATGTCCAGCAATCGCCGCCGCGTCATCGCGGGGCTGGTGGCGCTGACCGCCGCCATCACCGCGCCGCTGGCGAGCGCGCAACAACCCCCCATCAAGCTCGGCCTGCTGCTGACCTACGTCGGCCCCACGGCCAGCTTCGCCCGTGAAGAAGACCGCGGCGCGCGCCTGCTCATCGAGCAGGTCAACAACGCGGGCGGCATCAATGGCCGCAAGATCGAACTGGTCCAGTACAACACCGAAGGCAAGCCCGATCGCGCGGGCAGCCTGTACCGCCGTCTGGCCGAAGACGACAAGGTCACCGCCGTCATCGGCCCGGACAGCATCTTCGTGCTGCTGGGCATGTCCACGGTGCCGTCCGAAGTGAAGGTGCTGTCGGTGTCCGCACCCGGTCTCTATGAACTGGTGCAGCCTGCCGCGCGCAGCCACGTCGTCAGCGCCTGGACCGCCAACAGTTTCTCCGCCGCATTGGCGCTGGGGTACCTGAAGGACAAGCACAAGGTGTCGCGTGTCGGCGTCATCACCACGGCCGATGCCGTGGGTGATCGCATCGCACGCAATGCGCGCGCCGTGGGCACCCTGCTGGGCGTGGAGGTGGTGGCCGTGGAAGCGCAACCCGCGTCGGACCGCGACTTGCTGCCGTCTCTGCGCAAGCTGGCGGCGCACAAGCCCGCGATCGAAGCGCTCTATCTGTTCGGCAGCGGCCCATTCGCCAACATTGCCATGAACCAGGCCGAGCTGGCCGGCATCCAGGTGCCCATCGCGTACTCGGGCGGTAACGTGATTCCCGATCTCATCAAGGACATCTCGCCGGCCGCGGCCAAGCGCGTGTTCATGACCACGGCGCCGGGCGCCGTCGGCAGCACGCTGCCCAAGGACCATCCGCAGTACCAGTCGGTGGCGAAGTTCCAGGCCGACTTCAAGGCGCGCTACGGCGATGCGCCCACGCTGCCGGCGGCGGTGGGCTACGACATGGCGCTCACCATCGTCGATGCGATCCGTGCCGTCGGCGACGACCGCGACAAGGTGACGGAGTATGTGCGCACCAAGCAGCGCCTGCGCGGCGGCGCCCAGGGCGTGGACTTCGCGCGCAGCGCGGGCTACGGCTACGGCCACAACCCGGAAGACCTGGTGGTGGCCACGATCGCCGACAGCCAGTTCGTCTTCGCGGGCTACCTGAAGGACAGCCTGGCCAAGTTCGGCATGGACCACGAAAAGATCAGGGCCGCCATGCGCGACCAAGGGCTTCTCTCCGACTGACCTGTAGCGCATGGAACAGATCGCCCAAGTACTCGCGTCCGGCCTGTCGCAAGGCGGCATCTACGGACTTCTCGGCCTCGGCTTCAGTGTGGCCGGGATGTCCACGCGCATCTTGAACCTCGCCCAGGGCGGGTACTCGATGCTCGGCGGGTTCGTCTTCCTCGCCCTGGTGGGCGGGTTCAAGCTGCCGCTGTGGATGGCTTTCTTGCTGACCATCGCGATGGCGGGGGTCTTGGGGATCTGCACCGAACGCATCGTGAATGTCAGGGCCCGGCCGTGGAAGCCGGTGTCCCATGACATGGCGGTGCTGGCAACGCTGGCGTTGCTCGTCGCATGCGAAGGCGCTGCGGTGCTGATCTGGGGGTCGGACCCGATCCGCGGCCAGGCCCTGCAGCCGGGCGTGTTCACGTTCTTCGGCGCGATCATGGCCTGGCAGTTCGTCTGGATGATCGGCCTGACGGCCGTCATCGCGCTGTCCTTGCATCTGTTCCTCAAGCGCACCTGGACCGGCCGTGCCATGCGGGCCTGCGCGCAGAACCCGATGATGAGCCACCTGCTGGGCATCAACGTGCGCCGCCTCGGGGCGCTGGCGTTTGCCATCGGCGCCATGATCGGCGCGGTGGCGGGCATCCTCGCCAGCCCCATCACCTGGGTCGACTACCAGATGGCCGGCTTCTTCATGCTGTATGGCCTGCTGGCCTACCTCATCGGCGGCGAAGACGAAGTGCTGGGGCCGCTGGTGGGCGGCCTGCTGCTGGGGCTGGTGCAGAACATCGTGCTGCTGCTGCCTGGCATGACCGGCGGCTTGCTCAAGCATGTGATGCCCATGGCGGCGTTGCTGCTGATGCTTGTGTTCCGGCCCCAGGGCCTCATTCCTCGCCGCTCGGCGGCCCGCGCGTGATGTGTTCCCCCGTGCATGCCGTCTCCTCAAGCAACCGATTCTGAAATGGCTTCCGTGAACAACCCCAGCAAGCTGGCCGGGCGTGGCGCCGAGGCACTGCCCTCGCCTGCGCCGGTCGGGCTCGGCGCCGCGCTGCGCTGGCGCGCGGTGCGCAACCGCGTGTTCTTCATCGTCGCGCCGTTGTATGCCCTGTGTGCCTTCATCGCCCTGCAAATGGGTTGGATCCACACCGACGTGCTCATCTCCTCGGGCATCTTCTTCATCCTCGTGTTGGGCCTGGACCTGCTCTATGGCTGCGCGGGCATGCTCAGCTTTGCCCATGTCGGCTTCTTTGCCGTGGGGGCCTACAGCGTGGCGATCCTGTCGGTCACGCATGGGTTCAACCCCTGGCTGGCCGCGCTGTGCGGCATGGTCATCAACCTCGGCCTGAGTTTCCTGCTGGGGCGTATCTGCCTGCGGCTGTCGGGGTCGTACTTCATGCTGGGAACGCTGGCGTTCGGCATCATGGTTCATGCCGTGATCACCGTGGCGTATCCGATCACCGGCGGCGACGCCGGCCTGGGTGGCATCTCCCGCCCCAGCATTGCGGGCACGCAGCTCAGCAGCGACGGCTCCTACGGCACCTTGGTGTGGGGCGTTGCCGCGGTGCTGTTCTGGTGCACGCTGACGCTGTCGCGGTCGCGGGCCGGGCGCGCCATGCGTGCGCTGCGCACCGAGCCGGAAGCGGCTTCCTGCCTCGGCATCCAGGTGGACCGGCTGAAGACCAATGTCTTCGTGCTGAGCGCGATGTACGCGAGCGTGGCGGGCGCGCTGTTCGCCATGTACTACGGGGCCGTGCATCCCGACAGTTTCAACCTGGGCGTGCTGCTCAATGTGCTGCTGATGCTGTTCCTCGGCGGCGAGGGGGCGATCTGGGGCGCCCTCATCGGGGCGACCTTCATCAGTGCGCTGCCCGACATCAGCGGCTCGCTGCACATGGCCAAGGACTTGTTCAACGGCATCTTGTTCTCCGTCATCATCCTCGCCTTCCCGAGCGGGGTGGCGGGTGCGGTCATGCGCTTGCTGGGCAAGCGCGCCGCTGCACCGAGCGCGGAAAGCGCGCTCAGCACGGCCACCCGGCCCATGCCGCCCGTCATGCCCGTGGGCGGCGATGCTGGCCCGCACGACGCGGCGGTGCTGGCGCTGGAAGGCGTGGGCAAGCGCTACGGCGGCGTGCAAGCGGCCGACGCGGTCGACTTCGCCGTGCGGCGTGGGTCGGTCAAGGGGTTGATCGGCCCCAACGGCGCGGGCAAGAGCACCTTGATGAATCTCATCAGCGGCGTGGTGAAGGCCGACGAAGGCCGCATCACGCTGGATGGCCGCTCGCTGCTCGGGCTGCGTCCGGACCAGGTGGCGCGCGAGGGTGTGCAGCGCACCTTCCAGCATGAGCGCTTGTTCGCGCACCTCGACGTGGTGGAGAACGTGATGGTCGGGCACGAGCGCGGCATCCGCGGCAGCCTGGGCGAGATCCTGGCGTCGGCGTTGAGCCTGCCGTCGACCGTGGCGGCCGAACTCGAAGCGCGGCGCACGGCGGAGAACTGGTTGGCGGCGATGGGCCTGGAGGCGCATGCGCAATCGCAGGTGGTCGAGCTGCCCAATGGCCTGCGCAAGCTGGTCGAGGTGACACGCGCCTGCGCCGCCGGCCCACGCGTCCTGCTGCTCGATGAAACCGCGGCCGGCTTGAACGACACCGAGCGCCAGGCGTTCCGCGCCATCGTGCGGCGCCTGCGCGAAGCCGGGCTGACCATCGTGCTGATCGAGCACGACATCGACCTGGTGATGGAGCTGTCGGACGAGGTGTGCGTCATCAACTTCGGCAAGCGCATCGCCGATGGCACGCCGGACGAGGTGCGGCGCGACGAGCAGGTCGTGACGGCCTACCTGGGGACCTGATCATGATGCTCGAGATCGACGATGTGTGGGTGGCCTACGAGAAGGGGGCGCCGGTCCTGAAGGGCGTGTCGCTGCAGCTCGCCGCCGGCGAGATGGTGGCCATGCTGGGCGGCAACGGCGCGGGAAAGAGCACTTTGCTGCGCGCGCTGTCCGGCCTGCTGCCGCTGAGCAAGGGAGCGATCCGCCTGAACGGGCGAGACATCTCGCGCATGGCCGCCAGCCGGCGTGTTGAACTGGGCCTGGTGCATGTGCCCGAAGGACGGCAGATGCTGGCAGGCATGACGGTCGAGGAGAACCTGCGCATCGGTGGGTACACGCAGCGCAGCCGCCCGGACTTCGTGGCGCGCACGACGGAGGCGGTCTACAGCCTCTTTCCCATTCTGAAAGACCGGCGCCTGCAACTGGCCGGTTCGCTGTCGGGCGGGCAGCAACAAATGCTGGCGCTCGGGCGCGCGCTGATGGCCGACCCGAAGGTTCTGATGTGCGACGAACCTTCGCTGGGCCTGGCGCCGCTCGTGGTGGAGGAGATTCTTCAAGCCATTGCGCGCTTGCGCGATGGCGGCGTGCCGGTTCTGCTGGTCGAGCAGAACGCGCGCAAGGCGCTGTCGGTGGCCAACCGCGGTGTCGTTCTCAAGCGTGGGGAGGTCGTCGTGTCGGGCTCGGCCGCGCAGCTGCGCGCGGACCCGGAGGTTTCGGCGGCGTATCTGGGTGCCATGGCCGCACCTGTTTCAAGGACTCAATGATGATGGCAAACAACCAAGTTTCAGACACCGTGCGCGAGGTGCGCGACGGCTGGCTGCCGGCGCATATCTACAGCGACCCGGCGATGTTCGAGTTGGAGCGTCACCGCCTGTTCGGGCGCACGTGGCAGTTCCTGGCGCATGAATCCGAGGTGCCCAACAACGGCGACTACGTGGTGCGCCAGGTGATCGATGATTCGTTCATCGTCATCCGGGGCGATGACGGCCAGGTGCGCGCGCTGCTCAACATGTGCCGCCACCGGGGCATGCAGATCCTTCGCGCCGAGAACGGCAACACCAAGCGGCTGGTCTGCCCGTACCACATGTGGGGCTACAACAACGATGGCCGCCTGACCGCCGTACCGTTTCACGAGGAGGCCTATGGCGGCGCCAGCGGGCTGCCGCGCGACAAGCTGCCGCTGCTGCAGCCTGCGGGCACGGACATCTTCAACGGCATGGTGTTCATCACCATGGACGAGGATGCCCCGCCGCTGCGCGAGTACCTGGGCGATTTCGCCACCTATCTGCAGTTCTACACCGGCCCGTCGGCGGCGGGCGTGGAGCTGCGCGGCCCGCAGCGCTGGCGCTTCAAGGGCAACTGGAAAATCGGTGCCGAGAACTTCGCGGGCGACAGCTATCACACCCCGCACACCCATGCCAGCATCGCCGAGATCGGCGTGCTGTCGGCCGCGCGCGCATCCAGCCGCAAAGGCGGCGCCGTGTACCACGTGGGCAGCGGCGCGGGTGCAACCTTCAAGCTTGGCGATGGCAACTTCGACGAGCGCATGAAGTCGATCGGCTACACCGAAGACCTGATCAAGACGCGCGCCGCCCATTGGCCTGAAGCGATCAAGCAGATCATCGGCAAGCAGGGCTTCGTGCCGTCGGCGGCGACGCTGTTCCCGAACCTGTCGATGCTGCACCTGTGGGCGCGCATCGATGAATCGGGCACTTTGGCGCCGTTCACCACGCTGCGCCTGTGGCAGCCGGTTTCAACGGAGGAGACGGAGGCGCTGTCGTGGTTCGTGGTCGACAAGTCGGCCAGCGACGAGTTCAAGGAGGCCTCCTACAAGGCCTATCTCATGTGCTTCGGCTCGACCGGCATGTTCGAGCAGGACGACATGGAGAACTGGTCACTGGTGACGCGCATGTCGCGCGGGGCCATGGGGCGCCGTGTCCAGCTGCACAACCGCATGGGGCTGCGCGAGGATGGCAGCGCCATTGCCGAAGAGCTGTCGGATTTCTCCGGGCCGGGTGTGGCCCACGTCGGCTTCAGCGAGCACAACCAGCGCCGCTGGATGGAAATGTGGTGCGAGTACATGGAGAGGCCCGCCGCGCAAGCCACGCCGCTGGGTGTCGGCCATGGCGTGAAGGCAGGAGGTGCAGCATGAGCGCGTTGCCGAGAAAACGTGTGGAAGGGCGTGCGCGCGAGCGTTCGCTGCCGTTCGACGATGCGAGGCATCTCGCCGCGCACCGCTTCCTGGTGGAAGAGGCGCTGGTGCTGGATGAGCGCGACTTCGATGCATGGCTGGACCTGCTGGCGCCCGACGTGCACTACCAGGTGCCTGTCACCACCACCGTGGCGCGCGGCTCGCGCAGCGGCAAATCGGCCGACGTGAGCCACTACGACGAAGACTTCTTCTCGCTGACGATGCGCGTGGACCGCTTCCGAACCAACTTTGCCTGGGCGGAAGACCCGCCTTCGCGCACGCGCCGCCTCGTCACCAATGTGTGCTGCTATCCGGGTACCGCCCCCGACGAGGTGCGGGTGCGTTCCTCGCTGCTGCTGTTTCGGAGCCGAGGGGATTTGCGTGATTCCGACCTGATCTGCGGCGGCCGCGACGACGTGCTGCGGCGTGCGGGCGAGGCCGGTGATTTTCTGCTGGTGCGGCGCCAGGTGACGCTGGACGAGTCGGTGCTGCACACGCAGAACCTGGCCCTCTTCCTTTGAGGCGTCCATGACGGAGCCGCACAACCACCCCGGGCGTCTGGCGGGCCGGCGCGCGCTGATCGTCGGCGCCGGTTCGGGCATCGGGCGCGCGGTGCTCGATGCCTATCTGGCCGAAGGCGCCAGCGCAGTGGTGCTGGAGCTGGACCCGGCCAAATGCGAGCAGCTGCGCGCCGCGTGGCCCGACATGCCGGTGGTGCAGGGCGATGCCGCCAGCGTGTCCGATGTGGCGCGTGCGGTTCACGCCTGCGCGCAGCGCTGGGGTGCGCTCGACGTGCTCGTCAACTGTGCCGGCGTGTTCGATTTCTACCGCCCGCTGGGCGAGATCGACACGCAGGCCTTGCCCGATGCGTTCGACGAGGTGTACCGCATCAACGTGCTCGGCCAACTGCTCCCCGTGCGCGCGGCGCTCGATCTGCTGCGCAAGGCGAAAGGCTGCGTCGTCCTCACCAGCTCGCTCTCCGGCTTCATGCCCGGGCGTGGCGGCATTCTCTATGTGGGCTCCAAGTTCGCGGTGCGTGGCTGCGTGGCGTCGCTGGCGCACGAGCTGGCGCCCGATGTGCGGGTGAACGGCGTGGCGCCCGGCGGCACCCTGGGCACCGACCTGCGTGGCGCGAACGCGCTGGGCCAGAGCGCGCGCCGCGTGCAGGACGGCCCGGCACGCGTGGACGACCTGAAGACGCTCACCCCGCTGCAGGTCGCCATGACCGCGGCCGACATGGCGGGCAGCTATGTGTTCCTGGCGTCCGACGAAGCTCGCGGCATGAGCGGTGAGTTTTTGCATCCCGATGGCGGGATGTCGGCGCGTGTCTGAGGCCTTGACGGTGAACCCATCCCTTGCATCCCAAGTCGCCGTGACCGGTATCGGCACGGTCGGCTTCGGCGACTTCTCCGGCACCAGTGCGGCCACCTTGTCGCACCGTGCGCTCACCGCGGCCATCGACGATGCCGGCTTGCAGCGAGCCGATGTTGACGGGCTCGCCGTGCACATCGGCTCGCCGCGCGGGCTCGACTACGACGAGTACGCCCGCCTGGTCGGCCTCGAAGTGCGTTTCGCCGCCCAATCGTGGTCGCATGGCCGCTTCTGTGCCACGGTGCTCCAGCACGGCGCGATGGCGTTGATGGCGGGCCTGGCCAACCATGTGGTCTGCGTGGCGGCGTTTCGCAACAGCGCCTACACGCGGCATGGCACGGCCGGCTTCCCCGGCTTTGAAGAGAACTTCCGGGAAGGCGCCGGCCCGCATGCGGAAACACCGCACACCGGATTGATCGCCCCGGTGGGCGGGGCCGCCATGTCCACGCAGCGTTACCTGCACCAGTACGGCGTTGCGCGCGAGAAGCTGGCCGCGATCGCGATCGCGCAGCGCAACAGTGCGGCGAAGAATCCACTGGCCGTTCGCCGCAAGGCGATCACGCGCGCCGACTACGACGCCTCACCGTACGTGGCCGAGCCGCTTCGCCGGTTGGATTGTTCGACGCCGGTGGATACCGCCGTGGCGGTCATCCTCTCCCGGGCGGCGCAGGCACGGGACCTGCGCCGCCCGCCGGTGTGGCTCAAGAGTTTTCAAGGCATACGCGCCGGGGCGAACGAGTTCGTGTTCGGCCAGCCCGGCCTCGGCATTCACCAGCGCGACATCGGTCCGTACCGCCCCTTGGGGGCGAAGGAGCCGGTGTTCGAGCAGGCCGGCCTTGCGCCCTCCGACATCGACACGCTCCATTGCTATGACGGCTTCACGCCCCAGGTGCTGTGGACCCTGGAACGCTTCGGCTTCGCCGCGCCGGGCGAGTCGGCCGACTGGGTGCAGAACGGCCGCATCGAGCTGGGCGGCGAGCTGCCGGTCAACACCAGCGGGGGCCATCTGTCCGAAGGCCACAGCAACGGCTGGGGCCAGACCCTGGAGATCGTGCGCCAGCTTCGCGGCGAGGCCGGCGAGCGGCAGATCGCCGATTGCAACCATGCGCTGTGGGCCACGACCTTCGGCGATGCGATCCTGTATGCACGCAACTGAACCGACCCCGATGCTCGACGTCATTGCCTTCCCGGGCGGCCACGACAGCCGCATCGTGCAGCCCCACATCAGCCCCGACATGCGTGCGCACTACGATGCGCTGGCCGGCGGGCGCCTGGTTCTGCCGCGCTGCAACGCTTGCCGGCGCGTCCGCTTCCCGGCCACACCGGCCTGCATGTGGTGCGCGCAGGTGGGCCTGGAATGGATCGACGCGAGCGGGCGAGGCCGCGTGCACAGCTGGGTCCGCTACCACCGGGCCTACCTGCCGGCGTTCGAGCCGCTCGTGCCGTATGAAGTGCTGGCTGTCGAGCTCGAAGAAGGCCCGGTGCTGTTCGGGCGGCTGGTGACGAAAGGCGCGCCGCGCATCGGGCAGCCGGTGCGTGCGGTGGCCGAGCGCTGGGCCGATGGATTCTGCGGGCTCGCATTCGAGCTGATGGGGGAGACGACATGAAGGCAGCGCTGCTGCGTGCGCCCGGCGGGCCGGAGGCGTTCGAGATCGCCGAGGTGCCCATGCCCGAGTGCGGTCCCGGCGATGTGCTGGTGAAAGTGATGGCTTGCGGCGTGTCGTTCCGCGATGTGGTGGAACGCAACGGCACCTACCGGCGCGACGTCACGTTCCCGCTCATCATCGGCCTGGAGATCAGCGGCACGGTGCATGCCATCGGCTCGCAGGTGAAATCGGTCCAGGTGGGCGACCACGTGTGCTCGAAGGCGTTCTCCAGCTGCGGGTTCTGCCACTACTGCCGCAGCGGGCGCGAAAGCACCTGCCTGCAACGGCGGCCGGTGCGCGGCGGCTACGCCGAGTACACCGCGCTGCCCGAGGATGCCTGGGTGCGCGTGCCCGCCCACGTGCCGTTCGAGATGAGTTGCAGCCTCGGGCCGGCCGCGGGCGTGGCGATGAACGCGGTGCGCGACACCGCCCATGCGACCTTCGGCGAGACCATGCTCGTCACCGGCGCCACCGGCGGGGTGGGGTGGCCCTCCGTGCAGCTCGGCAAGCTGGCCGGCGCCCGCGTGATTGCCGTCACGCGCGAAGCCGCCAAGAGCGCCGCGCTGATCGAGGCGGGTGCCGACGAGGTGGTGGTGATGGACCGCGACGGGCGCTTCGCCAAGCAGGTGCGCGCGCTCACCGGCGACCTGGGTGTCGACGTCGTGATCGACAACGTGGGCAGCCGCGTGTTCAATGAATGCTTCGACAGCCTCGCGCTGCACGGGCGCTATGCGCTGGTGGGGCAGCTGTTCGGAGAATCGATCGACATCAACCTGGCGCGCATCTTCTTCAAGCGCGCGCAGTTGTTGGGCGTGGGCAGCGTCAACCGCGTGCAGCTGGCCGACGTGATCGCGCTGACCGCCAGCGGGCAGTTGCGCCCGCGCATTGCAGAAGTGATGCCGCTGGAGCGCGTGAGCGAGGCGCACGCCATCGTGGAAAAGGGACAGGCCGTGGGCCGCGTGGTGCTGATGCCCGCGCTGGCTGGCGCCGCATGAGCATTTGACCGAGGACGACACGTGATGAACAAAGACCAACAGCGGCTGGTGCAAATCTGGGAAGCCACGCGCGACGCGATGCAAGGCGTGGTGCGCGATCTGAAGATCGACGAGGACGAACTGGCCATTGCAGGGCGCTACTTCAACCGCCTGGGCGAGTCGGGCATGTTCCCCAGCCTGCTGGCGGTGGCGCTGGCCATGACCAGCATGGACGTGACCCGCGGGGCCGGCGGCGGCACGCGCCAGAACATCGAAGGCCCATTTCACCGCGATGGCGCGCCGGTTCGCGAAGACAGCAACCTCATCCACGGCCCGGTGAACCCCGAGGCGATGCCGCTGCGCATGAGCGGGCGCGTCACCGACGCGGCCACCGGCGAGCCGCTGGCGGGCGCCACGCTCGATTTCTGGCAGGCCGACGACACCGGCATCTACGACCACGAAGGCTTTCACCTGCGCGGCATCGTCAAGGCGGATGCCCAGGGCCGCTATCACGTGGACACCATCGTTCCGAGCGACTATTCCGAGCACGACGGTGACCCGATCGGCGAGCTGTTCAGCGCCATGGGGCGGCACAACCGGCGCGCGGCGCACATCCACCTCAAGGCGCATCATCCCGGTTATCAATCGCTGACCACGCAGCTCTTCATGCCGAACTCGAAATACCTTGATTCCGATTACGTGGAAGGCGCGGTGTCGCCCGACCTGACACTCGAGTTCGCGCCGCGTCCTGGCGCGACCGATGGCGCGGTGGACGTCACCTTCAACGTTTCACTGCGGCGCGGGCGTTCGGCATGAGCGTGTCGCCGGCCGCTGCATTGCGCGATCAGATCGCCCGCGGCGGGTTGGTCGTCGCCCCCGGCATCTACGACCCCTTCAGCGCACGCCTGGTCGAGAGCATGGGCTTCGGTGCGGTGTACCTCGGCGGCAATGCGCTCGGCCTGCATCTCGGGGTGGGGCAGCCGTTCGTCACGCTGACCGAAACCGCCGATGCGGTGCACCGCATTCGCCGCGTCGTGAAGGCCCCCGTGATCGTGGACGCCGGCGCCGGGTTCGGCGATGCCGCCCACGCGGCGCTGGCCATGCGCACGCTGGCGCACGCGGGTGCGGCGGCCGTGCACGTCGACGACCAGGTCTATCCCAAGCGGGCGCATTACCACCGGGGCAAGGGCCGCTTGGCCGAGGCCGGGGTGGTCGCCGACAAGCTGCGCGCCATGCGCGAAGCGCGTGATCGCGACGCCGGGAGCGACGGGCCGCTGCTGATCGTGCGAACCGATGCATTGCGCGTGCTGCGCTCGCCCGAAGCCGCGCTGGCGCGCTGTACCGCGTACGTTCAGGCCGGCGCCGATGCGGTGATGGTGCTCGATCTCGGACCGCAGGACGCGGCCCGCTTTCGCGCCGCCTTCCCCGAGTTGCCGCTGGTGTGGATCGGCGGGATCGCCGAGCCGGTTCCCAGCACGCAGGCGTTGCAGGCGGCCGGGTTCGCGCTTGCGCTGTACCCCTTCACGCTGTTCGGCGCCGTGGCCGAGGCGATGTTCGCCACGCTGCGTCCTTTGCAAGCCGAAGGGCGGCCGCTGCGCCCCGCGAGGCCGACGGCGCAGACGGTGGCGGACACCCTGGCATTGGTCGACATGAGCAGCTATTGGCAGATTGAAAGTGCCACCACCGAACGCGCAGCTCCCGCACCCGGCACCTCCACAGAGAATTGACATGAGCACTCCGCAAGTACCGCAACGCCTGGCCAGCGGAACGCTGGGCGGGGTGCTGGACACCCTGGCGCTGGAACGCGGTGCGCGTCCGGCCGTCATTCATTTCGGCGAAACCCTGAGCTACCGCGACCTCCAGCAGCAGGCGCAGCATGCCGCCCGCGCGTTGCTCGCGCTCGGCGTGAAACGGGGCGACCGTGTCGGCGCCTTGCTCGGCAACCAGCCCGAGTGGGTGGTGATGTGCTTTGCCGCCGCGTATGTGGGCGCCACATTCGTGCCCTTGAACACCTGGTACAAGAAAGTGGAGCTGGCATGGACGCTGCGTCACTGCGGCATCTCGGTGCTGGTGACGCTGACGCGCTTCCTGAACCAGAACTTCGGCGCAATGGTGCAAGAGCTGGTGCCCGAGCTGGCGCAGGCCAGAGGGTCGCGCGTGCAGGCTGCCGGGCTGCCGGAGCTGCGTGCCGTCGTCACGCTCGGCGACCCGGTCGCCGGTGCGCTGAGCTGGCGCGACTTCATGGCAGAAGGCGCCTCGGTACCGGCCGAGGCGCTGCAGGCGGCCGCGTCCGCCGTCAGCCCGGATGACACGGCCTTCATCCTCTACACCTCCGGCAGCCTGGCCGAGCCCAAGGGGGTGAGGCTCAACCACGGCGGCGTGGTGCGCAACGGCTACTGGATGGGCCAGGCCCGCGCCATCGACGGGGACGACCGCGTCTGGCTCGGCTCGCCGCTGTTCTACGGCCTCGGCGCCACGAACGCGCTGCCGGTCACGCTGGCGCAGGGCGCCACGCTGGTGCTGCAAGGCAGCTTCGAGGCCGGCGCGGCGATCGGCGTCATTGCGAAGACGCAGGCCACCGTCTACTACGGCACCGGCAACATGACCCGCGCCATCCTCGACCACGCCGACTTCAGCTTGGCGCGGGTGGGCAGCTTGAGCAAGGGCAACGCCGGCACGATGGCCGAGTACAAGCGGCTCACGCTCGTCGAGATGGGCATCAGCCGCGCCTCGCCGGCCTACGGGCTCACCGAGTCTTATGGCAACGCCACCGTGGGCCATGCCGACGACCCGCTCGAGGCCAAGCTGCACACCAGCGGGCGGCCTTTGCCCGAGACAGAACTGCGCATCGTGGACCCGGCCAGCCACGAGCCCCTGCCTGCGGGTCAGGTCGGCCTGGTGCTGCTGCGTGGGCACACGACGCCGGGCTATCACGCGAATCCGGAAGAAACCCGCAAGGCGCTGCGCCCCGACGGCTTCTTCGATACCGGTGACCTGGGCTCGCTCGACGTGGAGGGGCGCTTCATCTTCCATTCGCGCTTGAAGGAAGTGATCAAGAGCGGCGGCATCAACGTCTCGCCGATCGAAGTCGAGCAGTTGCTGGTCCAGCATCCGCATGTGCGCGATGCCTACGTGGTGGGTGTCTCCGACGTGGTGCGGGGCGAGCTGATCGTGGCCTTCGTCGATGCCGAACGTCCCGTGGCCGAGGGCGAGATCAAGTCGTTCGTGAAGGAGCGGGTGGCTTCGTTCAAGGTGCCCCACCACGTCTTCTTCCGCAGCGAAGCGCAGCTGCCGCGCCTGGCCAGCGGCAAAGTCGCCAAGTACAAGCTCGCCGAGGAAGCCCGCCGCGAACTCGGCTTGTGAACGGATTCAGTTCTGGGCTGCGAGTGGGTGGGTTGCCCATGCTGGCCGCCCGGTTGGGCGGCTGGTGTTCAACGGCCGGGGATGCCCAGCGCGACCTGCGTTTTGCTCGGCAGGCGGCTGACTTACGGCACTCGCAGCACCTTCACCATGAATGCATGGACGTCGGTGGCGACATGGCTTGTCGACCGGCAACGACATTCCGCGATGGGAAGTGACGAAGACCATCAACTGGTACGGAAGAGGTGTGTGATGCGAGAGGGCCGTTGGACGCCCTCTCAATGGAACGGCTAGACATCGGGTTCGCCGACCAGCGCATGCAGCTTAAGGACAGTGGCCCAGTTTCTCGTGGTGACGAGCTTCCCTGCTTTGCCGAGCAGGACGCCCCCGGCCTTGCTTTCCAGAATGCCCGCCGCGCAATGCAGGTACGCGGCGTTCTTGCCGACCAAGAACCGTTCAGGCGGCACCACCAAAGACTCGACTGCCCCGAGTCCAGACAGAGAAGCGCTGTCTTGAGCGAACACGACCAAGAGATGTGAATGGTTGGCCGCCTCCTCAGCCAATTGATTCTCACCAACGATGGCCGACAGCTCTTGCCCCGACTTCACGATGACCGGAACCTCCATCTTCAGTTTCTCGGAGATCGCGGCGGCGATGCTTGCCGCGTGTTTGGCTTGTGTCCCCTTGGTGGCTCGGAACACGGCGTTGCCGCTGTTCAGGAGAGTTGCGACGTCTGTGTAGCCGAGTTCGGCCAGCAAGGCGCGCAACTCGGCCATGGGAATTCGCTTGGCCTTGCCAACATTGATGCCACGCAACAGGGCGACGAATTTCGGCACTTGCGACACCTAACGCCAACTGGACCAGCCGCCGCCTCGCAACGGTTGATCTGAATCCGGAGAAGATTCGGTCTTCACTCGTTTGTCCCCTCTCAACGCCCTGGGATGGCGACTCCCATCAGGGTGACGCACGTGCAAGAAGCCGCCAAAGAATTCCTGGCCCTGATTGTTGCCGCGCAGGGTGTTCGGGGCCAGGTTGGTGGCGTCGTGTTCTGCCTGGTCCTAGTGCAACGCGATGATCTTGGCCGCGACCCCCGAAGATGCCTCGGCCGCAGGCAGCGAGGGTGACTCGAGCCGGGCGCGGCGGCAGGCAGGCAAGGCGACCGCGGGCCCCCGCACCGCCAGGCATGCGAGCGGGCCGGGCCGTGCTCGCACAATGCAACGCCCGTGAGGTGTTCAGCCGAAGCCGGCGAGTGCCTGAAGGTGGCAGGACCCGCCCGTCGGGCACAACACAGAACCAGGCCAAGCCAGGCCCTGATTTTCCCGTGCGCGCAGAGGCCCGGCCAAGACTCGCCCCAGTTCGATGCGGTTGCGGCCTTGCGTCAAGCGCGTGTGCCTGACGCCGTGGCGAGTTCGGTCGGCCCGTTCTGTGGCGCCGTCGGCGCGCCGATCGCAAGAGGCTGTGTGCCGAGGATCAGGTCGCTGGCTTTCTCGGCCATCATCATCACGCATGCGTTGATGTGGCCGGTGACGAGGCTCGGCATGGCGGAGGCGTCGACCACGCGCAGCCCTTCCACGCCGCGCACGCGCAGCTGCGTATCGAGCACGGCGTTGGCGGACTCGCCCATCGCACACGTTCCCGCCGGGTGATACACCGGCACCGCTGTGCGGCGGATGAACGCGGCGAGTTCCGCGTCCGTCTGCACGTCGGGTCCCGGCAGCAGCTCGGCCCCGCGGAAGCGGTCCATCGCGGGGCTGTGTGCCAGCTCGCGCGCCAGCCGCATGCCGCGCACCAGCGTGGCGATGTCGTTGGACGCTTGCAAGGCATTGAACTGGATGCTCGGCGCGCGGCGCGGATCGGCTGAGTGGAGACGCACCTCGCCGCGGCTTTCGGCATGCATGATCGCGGGCCGGATGCCGAACGAGTCGCTGTATGGCGCGCGCACGCCCGGAAACCACAGGTGCGCGGCGGGGGCCGTGGGCATCAGCAGAAATTCCAGGTCGGGCACCGGCAGGTCCGGCAGCGATTTGACGAATCCGAACAGATTGGTCGGCACCCGCGTCGCAGGGCCGCTGCGCAGCAGGTAGGCCTGGAGCATGGCCAGGCTCATGCGGTCGGCCCGCATGCGTTGATGGAAGTAGCCCGGTGCACGCCGTTCGTAGTAGTTCGGCGCCGCCCAGTGCTCGCGCAGATTGCGGCCCACCGGAGCGTCGACATGCGTTGCGATGCCCAGGTCCTGGAGATGCCGTGCCGGGCCGACACCCGACAGCATCAGCAGCTGCGGCGTATTGAAGGTGCCGGCGCTGAGGATCACCTCGCGCCGTGCCATGACCCGCTCCGGCGTGCTGGCGCCGCCACGCACCCACTCGATGCCGCGCGCGCGGCCCTGCTCGATCAGCACGCGCGTGGTCAGCGCATTCACTTCGACCGAGAGGTTGGGCCGGTGTGCCACCGGCTTCAAGTAAGCCGCGGCCGACGAGGCGCGGCGGCCGCGCCTCACGTTGAACTGCACGCGCCCGAAGCCTTCCATGTCGCCGGCGTTCATGTCGTAGCCGGTGCGGTAGCCTTTGGCGGCGGCCGCTTGCTCCCAGCCTTGGAAGAGGTCATCGGGTGAGTCGGACCATTCCACGCCGACCGGGCCTTCGCCTCCGCGCACGTCGCTCGCGCCTTCGCTCCATGTTTCGACACGCCGAAAGTAGGGCAGCACGTCGGCCCAGCCCCAGCCCGGCGCGCCTTCGTCCCGCGCCCAGCGGTCGTAGTCGTTGCGGTCGCCTCGGGTGAAGGCCTGCACGTTCACCGACGACGAACCGCCGAGCACCCGCCCGCGCAGCGCGGGGATGTGGCGGTCTGCCAGGCCCGGCTCGGGTTCGCTGTCGTAGCGCCAGTCGTGCCAGCGGTGCTTCCACAGGTAGCCGAAGCCGATGGGGATGTGGATCAGCGGATTGCGGTCGCGCGGGCCGGCTTCCAGCAGCAGCACCCGCGTGCCGGGGTCTGCGCTCAGGCGGTTGGCCAGCACGCAGCCGGCCGATCCGGCGCCGACGATGATGTAGTCGTACTCGTGGGGTTTTTGGGGCATGGGCCAGGTGTCCAGAACACGCCGGCAGCGTACCGGCGGCATGGGTCCAGCGGGTGAAATGTTCCGCTTATCCGTCCACCTGCCGGGCATGCGGGCGCCATCGGGCCGTTCACACATCTTTACCCCTCAGCCATGGCCGCTTCACCCCCGGCGCTGAACATGGCGTCATGGGCGATCGGGTCCATGCTCAATCTTCAAGGAGTTGCAATGATCGAAACCAAATCCCTCAAGAGCCGCGGTGCCAAGCGCGTGGCGTTCAGTGTTTTGCTCGCGGCCGCCGGCATGTTCGCCGTCTCGGCCTGGGCGCATGGCCCCGGGCACGGACGCGGTGGCCCGGGCTTCGGCGGACCTGGCATGTTCCTGGGCAAGCCGGAGCACATCGAGCGTGGTGTCGACCGGGCGCTGCGCAGCGTCAACCCCACCGACGCGCAGCGTGCACAGATCAAGCAGATCGCCGTGGCCGCGGCCGCTGACCTGAAGGCGCAGCGCGAAGCCGCGCGTGGCCAGCGCGACCAGGCGCTGGCTTTGTTCACGGCGCCGGTGGTCGATGCCCGTGCGGTCGAGTCGCTGCGCCAGCAAAACCTGGCCCGCCATGACCAGGCCAGCAAGCGCATCACCCAGGCCATGCTCGACATCAGCAACGTGCTCACCCCCGAGCAGCGCGCGCAACTGGCAGAACGTGCCAAAAAGCGCGCCGAGCACATGAAGGAGCGTGCCGGAAAGCGTGCGGCACCATCGGGCGCGCCGGCGAAGTAATCGCCGCGCTTGTGGTCTGATTCGGCCTTGGCCCCGCGGCAGTGTTTGCCGCGGGGCATCTTGCCTTGGAGTGAACGCCGCGCCATGAACGCCCGCCTGCTGCTGATCGATGACGATGCCCGCCTTGCTGCCATGGTGGGCGACTATTTGCGCAACGCCGGCCACCAGGTCGAGGTGGCCGGCTCGCTGGCCGAAGGGCGCGAGCGCCTGGAGGCGCAGCCCTATGACGCGCTGGTGCTCGATCTCATGCTGCCCGACGGCGATGGCCTCGATCTGTGCCGGGAACTGCGCGCCAACCCCCGCACCCGCCAGTTGCCTTTGCTGATGCTCACGGCACGCGGCGAACCCATGGACCGCATCCTCGGCCTGGAACTCGGCGCCGACGACTACCTGCCCAAGCCGTTCGAGCCGCGCGAGTTGCTGGCGCGCATCAAGGCGCTTCTGCGCCGCGCCTCGCCCGCGGTCGACGGCGACGTGCTGCGCTTCGGCCGCCTGGAGATCGACCTCGGCGCACGTGTCGCGCGGCTCGATGGCCGTCCGTGCGATCTCACCAGCCACCAGTTCGACCTGCTCGTCGTGCTGGCCCAGAGCCCCGGGCGCGTGCTCTCTCGCGACCAGATCATGGACTTGCTCAAAGGCCACCCGCTGGAAGCCTTCGACCGCTCCATCGACGTGCACATCTCGCGCATCCGCGCCGTGATCGAAGACGACCCCAAGGCCCCGCGCCGCGTGCTCACCGTGCGCGGCGCGGGCTATGTATTCGCCAAGAAGCAGGATGCCGACGATGCCGATTGACGCCCTTGCCCAGCACAACGTAGCGGCTCGCCCATGAGAACCCTCACGCTGCGGATCTACCTCACCGTGGTGGCGGTGCTGCTGCTGTTCGCCTTCGGTTCCGGCTGGCTGTTCCAGCGGCAGATCGAACAGGAACGGCGCGACTCCGAATCGGCGCAGTCCGAGCGCCTCGCGGCCTGGGGCGATCTCATCGAGCGCTCGCTGCCGGCTGCGGACACACCGCGCGAGGAGCAGGCGGCAGCGCTGATCGACTGGTCGCAGCGTCTGCGCCTTCCGCTTGCGCTGGAAGACCGGCATGGCGTACGCATTGCGGCATCCGATTCATTCATTCGGCGGCAGTCCGATGGGGCCCGCGGGTTCTCGGCGTCGCTGGACGACGGGCGCACGCTGTCGATGCTGAGGCCCAGCCCGCGCCAGAGCATGCGGGGGCCATCCGGCCCGCCCGGCGCGCGTGACAATGTCGGGCGAACGGGGGGCTCACCACCGCCATCGCCCTGGGTGCCGGCCACGTGGCAGCGCGGACTGGGGCCGGTGATCGTGCTTGGCATGTTGTTCATCGCGGTGGCGGCGGGGGCCTGGCCCGCGGTGCGCCGCCTCACGCGTCGTCTGCAACAGTTGAAGCAGGGTGTCGAGCAGTTCGGGGCCGGGCAGTTGAACCACCGTGTCGAAGTGTCAGGCCGAGACGAAGTGGCTGCGGTGGCGGCGAGCTTCAATCTCGCAGCCGAGCGCATTGAGGCTCTCGTGCGGTCCCATCAGTCGCTCCTGGCCAATGCCAGCCATGAGCTGCGTTCGCCGCTGGCGCGCATGAAGATGGCGGTGTCCCTGCTCGAAGGCAGTTCGCCGGAGCAGCAGCAGCGCTTGAAGCAGGAGATCGACACCAACGTCGCCGAACTGGACGCCTTGGTGGAAGAAGTGCTGCTGGCCAGCCGCCTCGATGCCATCCAGCAGATCGACCGCACCGATGCGGTCGATCTGCTGGCGCTCGCTGCGGAAGAGGGCGCGCGTGTCGACGCTGCGGTGAGCGGCGATTCGCTGACTGTGTCCGCGGATCTGCGACTGCTCCGTCGCGCCTTGCGCAACCTGCTCGAGAACGCACGCCGCTACGGCGGCGGCGAGGTCAGCGTCTCGGTGGCGGCCGAAGGCGGCGAGGCCGTGGTGAAAGTGTGCGATCGCGGCCCCGGCGTGCCGCCGGCGATGCGCGAGCGCATCTTCGAGCCGTTCTACCGTCTGCCGGGCCATGCCGAGCAGGCCGGCGGCGTCGGGCTCGGGCTGAGCCTGGTCAAGCAGATTGCCGGGCGCCACGACGGCATCGTGCGCTGCCTTGGGCGCGACGGCCCCGGAAGTTGTTTCGAACTACGCCTGCCCTTCCATCTCTGAAATGCGTGCCTGGCGCCGTTTCATCCACAGCATCCAGGCGAGGAAGGTGCACAGGCTGACGGCCGAGAGCGACAGGCCGGCCGTCGAGGCGAACCAGAAGCCGGGCGCGTTGCGCAGCGGCTCGGGGGTGAGGCCGGTGAGGTTGAACGCCACCACGTAGCCTCCGCCCAGGCCGACGCCCCAGATCGCCACCGCGTAGATCACCATCGGCGCGGTGGCGACACGGTAGGCACGCAGCACGAACGAAGCGATCGCCTGCACCGCGTCGGCCATGTGGAACACCGCCACCCAGGCCAGCAGCGGCATCGCGGTGGCCACGATCACTGGGTTGTCCGTGTAGAGGCCCAGCACGGTCTCGCGGCCGAAGAAGATGCCGACGCCGAGCACGGTCGCAATCATCAGGCCCAGTTGCACGCCGTGCCAGCCGAGACGGCGCGCGTCGCGCAGGTCACCGGAGCCCACACTTTGCGCCACCAGCGTGCCGGTGGCATTGGCCAGCGCGAGAGGCAGCATGTACATCAGCGCCACGAGATTGGCCGCCAGCTGGTGCCCGGCCACCGCGGTGGCGCCCACGCGTGTGATGAAGATCGCCATGAACGTGAAGCCCGAGACCTCGATCAGGATGGAGGCGCCGATCGGCACCCCCAGTCGCAGCAGCTCCACCAGGCTTTTCTTGTCCGGGCGATGCAGGCGCGTGGCCCGCAGGCCGAACGCGGCATAGAAGGGGTCGCGCCGCAGGAGCTGCCATGCGGTGAGCAATTGAAGCCACATGACGGTGGCCGTCGCGATGCCGCAGCCGGTCGAGCCCAGCGCCGGCACATCGAGAGCGCCGCCTGGCCATGGGATGCTGAAGCCATAGATCAGCAGCGCATTCAGCGGGATCTTCAAGCCCAGCCCGCCGAGCTGAATCGCCATCACCACCTTCGGGCGCGACACCGCGGTGGAGAAGGCGCGAAACGACTGGAACAGCAAGGCCGGCGGCAGCGCCACGGCGAGGCAGGCGAGGTAGGCGCGCACCTTGTCCGCCACGTCGTCCGGCGCCTGCGCCAGCGAGAGAAACGGCCCGGGCAGCAGCAGCACGGTACAGCCCAGCACGGCCAGTCCCATCGCCAGCCAGGCGGTTTGATGCAGCTTCGCGCCGGCTTCTTCCAGCCGGTGCGCACCGAACAACTGGCCCGCAATCGGGCCGAGCGCCAGCACCACACCCATCAGGCCGACGAACACCGTGATGTAGACCGCGCTGCCCACGGCCAGCGCGGCGAGATCCAGCGCGTCATACCGGGCCACCATCAAGGTGTCGACCGTGCTGAACGCGAGCACCGCCACCTGGCCGATGAACACAGGCCAGGCCAGCGGTGCGATGCGACGCACGCTGCTGCGAAACCCGTTCCAGCTCAAGTGGGACTTCCCGGCGACTCGCTGTCGGGTGGCGGGCCTTCCTGCGCACGTTCGGCGTAGCGATTGAAGCGCCAAGCCGAACTCTCCATCGTGATGCGTCGCCAGGTGGCGCGTTTGGCGCCGGGGCTCATCTCGGGCCAGTGCTGCACCTCTTCGAAGGTGCGCCCGCAACCCTTGCAAATGTCGTCACCCTGGCTGGTGGAGCAGATCGCGATGCAGGGCGCGTCGGGCGTGGTGCGATACCACCCCAGCCAGGCATCCCGGGCCTTGGGCGGCATCGTGTCTTCGTCGCACTCGTTCTCGTGGTGGTACACCATCAGCGCATACACCTCGGCCAGCGCCAGCACCTCGGGGCAGGCGGTGATGCCGTCCAGCGATGGCGAGCGCTCGCGCCAATGGTTGATGGCCGCCTCGATGTCGGTGATGTGGATGCCCGCCATGTCCCCGCCTGCGCCGATGATCAATCGCTTTGGCTCGCCACGATCGCGGCCAGGGCCGCGTTCACTGCATCTGCCGGTGCCAGCAAGGCCACCGGAGCGCCCGTCAATGCGGCCGCGCCTTCTGTCTTGAGCCGCTTCACCCAGGCACCTGCCTCGCGCCCCTCCTTGAAGCCGTCTCGGCTTTCCAGCAGTGCGGTGCCTTGGGCCGTTGCGAGTTTGAACCGGAACAGGCCCTGTTCGTCGCGGAATTGCTTGAACACCGGCAGCGCCGCCCGGCTGTCGGCCGCCGCGGCGGGCCGATGGCCAGGGGACGCCGTCATCGGGCGCAGGCCCACTGCATGGCGCAATGCCGTCACGAAGGGCCCTGCCACGGCGCGCGCCTTCGCGGCCCCCGCCTGCAGTTTTTCTTCGACTTGCTCCGGATGCGCGATCAGATGCGCATAGGCCTCCCGCCTCGGGCCGACCTCGGCTTCGATCAGGGCGACCAGTTGCTGCTTGGCGTCGCCCCAGCCCAGACCGTCACGCAGGGCCGCGCGGAACGTTGCGCGCTGCTCGGGCGTGGCGAAGGCGTCGTACAAGGTGACGAGGTGCGCGTTGTCGGGGTCTTTCGGCTCACCCGGCAGGCGCGAATCGGTGACGATGCGCGCCACGGCGTTCTTGAGCGCGCCGGCCCCGCCTTCGAACAGCGGCACCGTGTTGTCGTAGCTTTTCGACATCTTGCGGCCATCGAGGCCGGGCAGCATGGCCACGTCTTCTTCGATCTGCGCCTGCGGCAGCACGAACAGATCGCGCCCGCCGCCGAACAGGTGATTGAACCGCTGCGCCATGTCGCGCGCCATCTCGATGTGCTGGATCTGATCGCGGCCCACGGGCACGCGATGCGCATTGAACAGCAGGATGTCGGCCGCCATCAGGATGGGGTAGCTGTACAGGCCCATCGTGATGTTCGCGTCGATGTCTTCGCCAGCCGCCAGGTTCGCATCGGCCGCGGCCTTGTAGGCATGGGCCCGGTTCATTTGCCCCTTGGCGGTCACGCAGGTCAGCAACCAGGTGAGTTCGGGGGTCTCGGGAATGTCGCTCTGACGAAAGAACGTGACGCGTTCGGTGTCCAGGCCGCAGGCCAGCCATGTGGCGGCAATTTCGAGCCGGGAACGTTCGATGCGGCTGGGGTCGTCGCACTTGATGAGCGCGTGATAGTCGGCCAGAAAGAAGAAGCTTTCGACGCCGCGTTCGAGGCTGGCCTTGATCGCCGGGCGGATGGCGCCCACGTAGTTGCCCAGGTGCGGCGTGCCCGTCGTGGTGATGCCGGTGAGGACACGTTCTGTCATGGTGCGGAGTGCGGTTTCACGAGGGAAAGAGGCGAATTGTAGGTGGGGGACGGATACACTGCCCGCCCATGAAACGCGTCGTCATCCTGATCTCCGGCCGCGGCTCCAACATGGAGGCGATCGTGCAGGCTTGCGCCGCCGAGCAATGGCCTGCGCAGGTGGCGGCGGTGGTCAGCAACCGGCCCGACGCCGCCGGCCTTCGCTTCGCGCAGGCCCATGGCATCGCCACGGCGGTGGTCGATCACCGTGCCTTTGGGCATCGCGAGGCGTTCGATGCGGAACTGGCGAAAACCGTCCAGGCGGCTCAGCCCGATCTGGTCGTGCTGGCCGGCTTCATGCGCATTCTCACGCCTGCATTTGTCGGCCAATTCGAAGGCCGGCTGATGAACGTTCATCCCTCTCTGCTGCCGGCCTTCACGGGCCTGAACACCCATCGGCGTGCCATCGAAACGGGCTGCAAAGTGGCCGGCGCCACGGTGCATTTGGTCACGGCGGAACTCGACCATGGCCCCATCCTCGCGCAGGCGGTGGTGCCTGTGCTGCCCGGCGACACCCCCGAGACCTTGGCCGACCGCGTGTTGGCGCGCGAGCATGTGATGTACCCGCGCGTCGTGCGCTGGTGGGTGCAGGGCCAGTTGCGCGTTGCTCTCGGTGCGGCTCACCACACCGAAGGCGAATCCCTCGTGTTCTGAGCGTCCGGCATCGCCTCGAACCGGGGCCGCCACTGGCCGCCGACCAGAACTTGTTCGAAGAACATGGCGTGAGGGCGCACCCACAGCCCCGAGTTCGACCCGAGCGGCCGGTACACGACCAACGGCTCCAGTGTTTCGCTGTGTCGGGCCGCGCCAATGACCTCGTAGTCATTGCCCTTGTAGTGGCGGTAACGGCCCGCGGGGGTCGGCGGCAGTGGGGGCAGATCCGGGTCGTCCATGGGCGGCAAGGATAATCGCGCGATGCACCCCAACGCTTTACTCGAACTGGCGACCGATCTGCTGCACAAGGTCCTCCAGTTCAACGCCCCGGCCGACCGCGTGGTCTCCGATTTTTTTCGCACTCACCGCGGGCTCGGCCAGCGTGAACGGCACACGCTCGCAGAGACGACCTACACCGTCTTGCGGCAACGCCTGCTGTTCCAGCATCTGGCGCAATCGGGCAAGGGCGAGCTTGAGCGCCGCTTGGCCGTACTGGCTTGGCAGGGCAATGAAGGTTTCTTGCGCGCGGCACTCTCGGAGCCGGAGCAACGCTGGCTGGCGCAGGTCCAGGCGGTCGACCGCGATGCGCTGCCCGACAAACTCAAGCACAACCTGCCGGATTGGCTGGCCGAGACCTTGGGCGATGCGTTGGGGAGCGATTTCTTGCCGCTGGTCGAGAGTCTCAACCAGGGCGCGTCGCTGGATCTGCGCGTGAATACGTTCAAGACCAAGCGCGAAGACGCCCTCCAGGCATTGACCGATGCCGGCATCGAGGCCGTGATCACCCCGTACTCGCCGTGGGGCTTGCGCGTCACGGGCAAACCGGCTCTGCAACGGGCGCAGGCCTTCACCCGCGGTGAGATCGAAGTGCAGGATGAAGGCAGTCAACTGCTGGCCTTGCTGCTCGACGCCAAACGCGGCGAGATGGTGGTCGATTTCTGCGCCGGGGCGGGCGGCAAGACGCTGGCGCTGGGTGCGGCGATGCGCAACACCGGGCGCCTGTATGCCTTCGACACCTCGGGCCATCGCCTGGCCGCGTTGAAGCCCCGGCTCGCCCGCAGCGGGTTGTCCAATGTGCACCCGGTGCAGATCGCCCATGAACGCGATGACCGCATCAAGCGCCTCGCCGGCAAGATCGACCGCGTGCTGGTCGATGCCCCGTGCTCGGGGTTGGGCACGTTGCGCCGCAACCCCGATTTGAAATGGCGGCAATCGCCTCAAAGTGTCGAGGAGCTGTGTGCCAAGCAGGCTGCCATCCTGGCGAGCGCCGCACGCCTTCTCAAACCGGGAGGTCGACTGGTCTATGCCACATGCAGCCTGCTGGAGGCCGAGAACGAACGCATTGCCGAAGGGTTCTCTGAATCGCAAGGCAAAGCCTTCACCGCCCTGCCGGTGGTCTCCCTGCTCGCCAAGGCGCACGTCGAGAATGCAGACGCCCTGGTCCGCGGCAGCTTCCTCCGCCTATGGCCCCATCGCCACGCCACGGACGGTTTTTTTGCCGCGGCCTGGGAACGTTCGTGAGCAAGGTGGGTCCGAAAGCCCGGTGGATCGGTTGCCCCGGCCATTGAACTCCGGGTCAATCCCCGGCCAGTTTCCGCTCGGGAGGGCGGGCAAGCACTTTAGAATCGGGCATTCCCTTGTTTGAGGGGAGTTCAAAGGTTTTTTGAATGAATGAATTGATTTCTGTCTGGGACGGTCTGGTGGCTTGGTTGTCGCATGGGCTCGCGAATGCGGCGTGGTGGCAAGTCTTGGCCTTCACGCTCGTGACGACGCACATCACCATTGCTTCGGTCACGATCTTTCTGCATCGTGCGCAGGCTCATCGAGCGCTCGACCTGCATGCCCTGCCGTCGCACTTTTTCCGCTTCTGGCTGTGGTTGTCCACCGGGATGGTGACGAAGGAATGGGTGGCCATCCACCGCAAGCACCACGCCAAGTGCGAGACCCAAGATGATCCGCACAGCCCGGTTACGCATGGCATCAAGACCGTGCTGCTGACCGGCAGCGAGTTGTACCGCGCCGAGGCGAAGAACGACGAGACACTGGCGAAGTTCGGTCACGGCACGCCTGATGACTGGATGGAGCGCAATGTCTACAGCCGGTACTCGTGGCAGGGCGTCGGCCTCCTGCTGATCATCGACCTGATGCTGTTCGGCGCCATCGGCCTGACCGTCTGGGCGGTGCAGATGCTGTGGATTCCGATCACCGCGGCGGGCATCATCAATGGCTTGGGCCACTGGTGGGGCTATCGCAATTTCGAGGCGCAGGACGCCAGCACCAACGTGTCGCCTTGGGGCATCATCATCGGCGGTGAAGAGTTGCACAACAACCACCACACCTACCCGACATCGGCCAAGTTGTCGGTGAAGAAGTACGAGTTCGATATCGGCTGGGGCTACATCCGCGCGATGGAAATCCTGGGCCTGGCCAAGGTGCGCAAGACGCCGCCGCTGCTCAAGCTCGGCAAGGTGAGGCCGGTAGCGGACTCCAAGACCCTGGAAGCGGTGATTGCCAATCGCTACGAGGTGATGGCCAAGTATGCGCGCGGCCTGCGCCATGCCTGCCGCAGCGAGGTCAAGCGGCTCAAGGCGGAGGGGGCTGCGAGCAGCGCGCGCCTGGCCGACATGCGGCTGGCTCGCCGATGGCTGCACCGCGACGCCGACAAGATTCCCGTGCATCTGAAGCAGCAAGTCGAGAACGCCCGCGATCACAGTCCGGCGCTCGTGAAGCTTGTTGCCATGCGTGAAGAGTTGCGCCAGTTGTGGACGCGCACCAATGTCTCGGCCGAGCAACTGGTAGCCGATTTGCAGGCGTGGTGCAGGAAGGCCGAAGAGAGCGGGATTGCAGCGCTGCAGGAGTTCGCGATCAAGCTGCGGGCGGCACACGCCTGACGCGCTTTCCCTCGGACCTCGGTACAGAAACGGGCCGCAATGCGGCCCGTTTTGCTTGCGGAAGTTGAACGGCGAGCAGGCGATGATCAACCGAAATCAACAGCCCCCCAGCTCCCGGGCAGCCTACTGGCTTCTCACCACTCGCCGTCCAACTCGTCAACGCCCCCGCCATCGGCACCTCGACATGGGCGGAGTGGGCGGGGTTGACGAGAGTCTGTGTGCGCCCAGCGCACCTTCCAGGGGAGAGGGTGGTGGCTGCCTTTCCCGGGCAAGGTTGCACAGGACGAGCCCCAGCCAGTTGGCTGAAGCCAGGAGCGAGTGTTCCCCTCGCGACTCCAGCCATGAGAAAGGGCCCGCATCGCGGGCCCTTGTCTGTGACTCGAGGAGAAGGAAGCCGATTACTTCAGCTTCGTTTCCTTGTACATCACGTGTTTGCGCGCCTTCGGATCGAATTTCATGATTTCGATCTTTTCAGGCGTGGTCTTCTTGTTCTTGTCGGTCGTATAGAAGTGACCGGTGCCGGCTGACGATTCCAGCTTGATTTTCTCGCGTCCACCTTTTGCCATGATGGGCTCCTAATTCAGATTTCGCCGCGGGCGCGCAGGTCGGCGACGACCTGCTCGATGCCCACTTTGTCGATCAGGCGCAGTGCGGCATTCGAGATGCGCAGGCGCACCCAGCGGTTTTCGTTTTCGAGCCAGAACCGGCGGTACTGCAGGTTCGGAAGGAAACGACGCTTGGTCTTGTTGTTGGCGTGGGAAACATTGTTGCCCACCATCGGGCGCTTGCCCGTGACTTGACAGACGCGTGCCATGACGCTTCTCCGTTGAAATCTTGTTTCAGAACTGACCGGATCAAGCAGGCAACGCAAAATCCCGAGAGATTCCAGGCTTCCCACTTTCGGCAAAGATGACGATTATAGCCCGGTTTTCATCAGGTGCCCAACCTGCGGCGCTTCAACGTTCCAGGAAGCGCTGGGCGTCCAGGGCGG
>CAZBOF010000018.1:36037-36574 GCA_964493285.1 uncultured Rhizobacter sp.
GCCCGCTTTGCGTGACGATGTAGGCATCTTTCATCTCCAACTGGCCTTTGAAGATGTCGGTGTTGGGCTGGTGCCCGATCGCGATGAAGCAGCCTTTCAGCGTCAGCTCCTGCGTGGCGCCTGTCTGCGCATGGCGCAGGCGCACGCCCGTGACGCCTGAGGCGTCGCCCAGGACTTCGTCCAGCGTGTTCCAGAGGTGAAGCTGCATCTTGCCTGCGGCCACCTTGTCCATGAGCTTGTCGATCAGGATGGCCTCGGCCCGGAATTTGTCGCGTCGATGGATCAAGTGCACCTTGCTGGCGATGTTGGAGAGGTACAGGGCCTCTTCCACCGCGGTGTTGCCGCCCCCCACGACGCACACCTCCTGATCGCGGTAGAAGAAGCCGTCGCAGGTTGCGCAGCCGCTCACGCCACGGCCCATGAATATTTCTTCCGACGGCAGGCCGATGTACTTGGCCGACGCGCCGGTGGCGATGATGAGCGCGTCGCAGGTGTAGGTGCCGGAGTCGCCGCGCAAGGTGAACGGGCGCTGGGAGA